>JAFYDI010000041.1 GCA_017544835.1 Lachnospiraceae bacterium
CTGATTGTTGTTCTGCTCTTCGGCTGCTTTCTTGGCCGCTTCCTCGGCATCCTTTTGATTCTGTTCTGCCTGGTTGACGCTTCTTTGCTCTTTCTGACCATACTTTAAGTAATGATTGAGCATGGCTTCTTTGTCTGTTCCGAAGGCATTTCTTACGTCTTCATTCTGATTGGCATAGAAAACAGGATCGAATACTCTGCCATCCGACAGCGTATAGGTTCCGTCAGCATTCTCGGTGACGCCTGCAGGAAGTGTTTTCTGAGGTTCCGGTTCAGGCTCGGGTTCGGGCTCGGGCTCAGGTTCGGGCTCAGGCTCCGGTTCGGGTTCAGGTTCAGGCTCCGGTTCTTTTTCTTCCCCTGTGTTACTATCCTGTCCCGAGCTTGCGGGTGAATTATCATCGCCTACACTTACAAGTGCCGGTTCAGGCTCTTCTCCCAGTATAATCGGCTTACTCCAACCGGTTGCCGCTACTACTTTATCAAGAAGTTCTTCATCTTCTCTGAGTATCTGTAATACCAGGTCAGGGAGATCACGCTCTGATACGGGCTCAAGTTCGAACATAATACTGTCTACGGTTCTTTCGTTATAAAGGTACACGGTTATTTTATTGCCCGCGTAAACATCTATTTCTTTGACCTCGCCCGTAACAGGATTCTTACCTACGATATGCACGACGCCGTCAGTAACGATAACCGCTTCATGCTCACCGGAATCGGCTGCTACATATCCGGATGTACCTCTGATACCTACTACCATCGTGGATGTCTTAATCTCAAAGGATTCATCCGATTCAAGTTTCTTGCTGACTTCAAAGTACAGACTTCCCTTTGTAAGGTTCAGGTCGAGCTTTTTGCCCTTTTGAGAAAATTCGGCACGGCTTACCTCGTTCATCGTGACAATCTTTGTATCGTCAAGTCCGATGGCGCATAAGCTCTGCGTTTCGGTGTTGAGGGCATTACCGCTTTTAAGTCTCAGGTCTTCCTTAACGTTCTTCATCTTGCCGTTATCTTCGAGGCTGACCGTTCCTTCCATACGAAGCAGTCTCATTGTGGTAGCGCGTATTCCTTTGTTTGATAATACTATTATCAACGCAACGGCAATAATCACTACTGCCGCAACCGCCCCGAATATAATCGTTTTTTTGCTTTTGTTATTGGTTTCTTGCTCCCTTTCTGCCATAAGTTTAGTCCCCTTCTCTTTACAAAATCACTACGTTTCTAGTTCTTCTTCCAAGCTTCACTTTCTATGAACAAATCAAGCAAATGTCCGTCTATCTCTCCGTCGTCGCGCATGCTTTTTAGAATCGCAAAAGCTTTCTCCGCGGGCATCGGAGGCTTATAAGGCCTGTCTTCGGCCGTAAGCGCATCGTATACGTCTATGATTGTCAAAAGTCTTGTTTCGTTCGGTAATTCGTCGCCTTTTAATTGCTTCGGGTAACCCTTTCCGTTAAGCAATTCGTGGTGCGAGCCTGACCAGAACGGAACATTCTTGTACGTTCCTTTGAAGACCATCTTTTCAAGCATTCTGGCGGTGTAGGAAACGTGGCTTTGTACCTTCTTTCTTTCGCCGTCTGTTAGAGTGCCCTTTCGGATGGTGATGGCTTCAAGTTCTTTGTCATCTAGCAGCGGCACTTCGGTGTCTTCGGCCGTCTTACAGGTAAGCTTCGAATATTCCGTAAGCTCCGCAATCTTTTCATCGGGCAGGAAGCCTGCGGTGTTGGCAGCCTCGATTGCTTCCCATGCTTTCCTTAAGGTGTCTGCTTTCTCACGGCACTCGCTTTCCCTCTCAGGGTGTTGCAGTGAGAGAACCTGCTCCTTTAAGCATGCAATCTCGACTTTGCTCTTAAGTCCTGCTTTAAGTGTGCCCAGTCTGTCGGGCTTGTCGAGTACTTCAAGCGGAACTATCAGCTTACCGATATCGTGGAGCCAGATGCTCATGAGGAATGCGTCCTTGGACTCCTCCGTGAACTTCCACTCATCTCCCCGCGCCTGCAGCCAGTCCACAAACTTTGAAGCGTAACCCACCATGCTTCGTGTGTGATTGGCGTTGTATGAGCTTCTTGCGTCGATAGCGTCTACCATAACTTCCACAAAGGAATGAAGCAGGATATTTACTTCTTCCGCCAATCTGTGATTGTTAAGGCTTACCGCGGCAAGCGAGCCGAGGGCCGATATTACTTCTTCGTATTCTTTTTTAAACGGAATGGTCTTTCCGTCCTTATCCTGCGCATTTATAAGTTGCAGGACTCCTATTATCTCGCCTTTTTCGTCGGCCATGGGTATTACCAGCATGGAACCGGTACGATAATGCGTAATAGCATCGTATTTCTGAGCGCCGGAGAAATCGTACTCTGTTGACTCATATACGTCGGGTATATTAATGAGCTTGTTATCAAGCGCCGAGCATGCGCACACATTCTTGCGCCCGAGCGGAACCGGTGGCAGGTTAATATTGCTGCTCTGCTCCTCCATCGTGGTTCCTTTGGACTTGGTAAATATCGTATGGAAGTGTAAGAAATCATCCTCCAATACGTAAACCGTGCCGGCATCGCAGTTGCAGATGTCCATCGCCTCCAGAAGAATCTTCTGCATAAGGAGGTCAAAGTTCTTCTCTGCACTTAGCTCTATGGCTATCTTAATCATTCTTTTATCAAGGCTCACAGCTTAATAACCTCCCCTCTCCCTGCCAAAGAAACCGTCTCGCTTTTTACTTCTTTGTCCAACTGTGTCAGGAACTCGTCGTTGTGTCTTGGGTCATGATGAACGAAGCGCAAGTTCTTGGCACCGCTTTCCTGCATTATTTTAAGGCCCTGGCTTACGGCGGAATGACCGTAACCTTTCCTTGTGGCCAGTTCTTCTTCTGTGTACTGAGCGTCCATAAACAATAAATCTGTACCCTTGGCAAACTCTGCCAGTCGGGCGGCGCTTTTTTCCTCGTACTCATAGTCGGTTGCGCATACCACAGACTTTCCGCCTTGAGACAGTTTGAAAATTGTACTGCCACCGGGGTGGTTGGATTCAATGCCTTCTACCGATACGTCTCCGATTTGTAACGGAAGCGTCAGTTCAAGACACTTAAGGTCTGCCGGATAATCGCCAAGCGTACATGGCCAGAAAGGCGGTCCGAAAAGCTTGTTAAGTATTTCGGAAGCGTTAAGCCCCAAAAAGTTCTTTGAGTAAAAATCTATATGTCTGTTCTTTTGCGTAATATAAGGGAAAAACGGAAGCCCCAAAAGGTGATCCAAATGCGGATGCGTAAGCAAAATCGTAATGTTCTTATCACCTATGTCGGGTGCATTGATAATACCGGTGCCGGCATCGATAAATATGGCTTCTTTCTCGGTCTCAACAAGAATACACGAAGTAGAACCTCCGAATTTAAGATACTCCTGCCCTTCTACCGGTATGGAACCTCTTACTCCCAATACTGTTATTTTCATAATTCCCCCGCGACAGATTTGCCTGTCCTATATGTAAATCACCGTAATAGTCTTAAATGACAGTTGATTTTGAACAATCAAGAAACAAATTTGTATTGTCAGAAAAAAGCCCTGCATTTTATTGTATTATACCACAATTAATGAATTGTTCACCAAAAGATTGAGCCCTACAACCACTTAGGCTGCAAGGCTCTCTAACATATTCCGTCTAAATATATTCTATTATCGTTCTTCTCTGAAATATGACAATCCCAGTGAAGCCGGCGGCTGATTCTCACGCTTATTGCGCATGCTGGTAATAACAAGTACCACAAGTGTAACGATGTAAGGAATCATCTTGTAGATTTCCTTGTACTCCATGTGATCCATACCGGTGGGGATATAAAGATAAAGAATATACAAGCCACCGAAGAGAATCGACGCAAGCACGCTCACATTGGGGCGCCAGATGGTGAAGATAACAAGCGCGATAGCAAGCCAACCTCTGTCACCGAATCCGTCGTTACTCCACACGCCGCAAGCGTAGTCCATTATGTAGTAAAGTCCGCCGAGACCCGCAATCATACATCCGAGACACGTAGCAACGTACTTGTACTTGGTAACGCTGATACCTGCCGCATCTGCTGTTGTAGGGCTCTCACCCACCGCACGAAGATGAAGACCCACGCGCGTACGCTTAAGGACAAAAGAAGCCACAAGCGCAATCACAATCGCAAGGTAAGCAAGGAAACCGTATGATAAGAAAATCTTACCAAACCAGTTGCTATCACCCGACACGATTGTCTTGCTGAAATAAGTACTGGTCTTTGTCAGTGCAATCGAAGGCACATCAAGACCGGAAAGCTTAATAAGCGAACCGCCGAAGAAGTTACCGAATCCTACGCCAAACGTCGTCATCGCAAGACCCGTAACATTCTGATTGGCTCTTAAAGTAATCGTTAAGAAGCTATACAACAGTCCCATGAGAAGCGATCCTAAAAGCGAACACAACATAGGAATCGCAATCATTAAAAATCCGCTCTCCGTCGCGCCGTTTCTAATCGCCTGCTCGTAAAAGAAAGAACCGATAACACCGCTTATCGCGCCTACATACATAACACCCGGAATACCAAGGTTAAGGTTACCGGACTTCTGCGTAATAATCTCGCCCGTACTACCGTATAAAAGAGGAATACCCTGGCCGACCGCACGA
Source organism: Lachnospiraceae bacterium (assembly GCA_017544835.1). Taxonomy (GTDB): domain Bacteria; phylum Bacillota; class Clostridia; order Lachnospirales; family Lachnospiraceae; genus UBA1258. The sequence goes on from JAFYDI010000041.1 coordinate 4,632, forward strand.
GGGATAAATGCTACCAAATCAATCATTTTTCTTCCTCCTTCTTATTCGATTTTCTGAAATTAATCTTATAGTAAATAAAGAACTCGCAACCAATGATAAAGAAGAGAATAATACCCGTCAGAATATCGGAGAAAGAATGATTGAGTCCGAATCTTGTGGAAATCTCTCCGGCGCCGCGTCCCAAGAATACTATAAGAAAGCTTGTAAATACCATGGTCAAAGGATTAAACTTAGCAAGCCATGACACCATAACAGCTGTGAATCCCTGTCCACCCGCGATAGTAGTGGTAACGGTATGGTTAATACCACCCACGAGCAAAAGTCCCGCAAGACCGCAAAGGCCGCCTGACAAAAGCATGGTACGAATGATAACCTTCTTAACCTTCATACCGACATATCTTGCCGTATTCTCACTCTCACCCACAACAGCAATCTCATAACCGTGCTTGCTGTAGTTAAGATAGATATACATACCGGTGGTAACAATAACCGCAACAATAATGCTGAGCAAATACTTGTTACCAATCTGAGGAAGCCATCCAAGCTCGGAGCTCTGGTTAATAATACCAATCTTGCCCGAACCCTTCGGAACTTCCCATCTTACTGTGTAGAAAGCAACCAGCTGGGTAGCGATGTAGTTCATCATAAGTGTCGCAAGCGTTTCGTTGGTATTCCACTTCGCCTTAAAGAAAGCGGGTACAAATCCCCAGAAAGCACCTGCAAGAATTGATGTTACTATCATGCAGATAATAATCATTACATTATTCATCTTGCCCGCAAGCTGAATCATACAAGCCGCAGCCGCAAGACCGCCTATAAGCACCTGACCTTCGCCGCCGATGTTCCAAAACTTCATCTTAAACGCAGGAGTAAGTGCAAGTGAAATAATAAGCAAAATCGAAAGGTCCTGGAAAGTAACCCAGGTCTTTCTGGCGGAGCCGAAGGCCCCCTTAAAAATCGTTGCATAAATCGACAACGGATTGTCCTTGGTAAGTACCGCAGTTATAATCGCGCATACCACAAGGGCCAGCAAAATCGCGAGTGCACGAATGCCCCAAGCCTTTCTTGCAGGGATGGCGTCGCGCTTAACTATGTGAAAAAGAGGTTCTTTGACCTTGTCCTGATTAGTCACTTAACTTGCCACCTCCTACTCTTGTCATCATCATGCCGACAGTGTTCTTGTCTGTGGTGCGTCCGTCCACGATACCGCTTACCTTGCCGCCGCACAGTACCAAAATCTTATCGGAAATCTCCAGCAAAACGTCCAGGTCTTCGCCGACGAATACAACTGCCACGCCCGCCTTTTTCTGCTGGTTAATCAAATCGTAAATTGTGTAGGAAGAGTTGATATCAAGTCCGCGCACCGCATAAGCAGTAAGCAATACTGTAGGTGCGGAAGCAATCTCACGTCCTACGAGTACCTTCTGAACGTTACCGCCGGAAAGTCTTCTTACCGGGGTAGTAATACCGGGAGTTACAACCTCGAGGTCTCTCACAACATCCTCAGCAAGGTGCTTGGGCGCCTTTCTGTCGGTGAATACCGTCTTGCCTCGTCTGAAAGAACGAAGCATCATATTGTCGGTTAAGTCCATGTTACCTACCAGACCCATACCGAGTCTGTCCTCAGGGACAAAAGAAAGCGTAACGCCCATAGCTGCTATCTTAAGAGGGTCCTTACCGAGCAATTCATCATGCTCACCGTTATCGTCAATATAGCTGATGCTTCCGGCCTCCGCAGGCTGAAGTCCCGCGATAGCCTCCAAAAGTTCCTTCTGACCGCAGCCCGAAATGCCCGCAATACCAAGAATCTCTCCGCTGTTGGCGGTAAAAGAAACATCGTCGAGCTTAACAATTCCGTCTTCATTGCGAACCGTCAGATTCTTAACCTCTATACGAGGCTTGGGATTGACGGGGTCGGGTCTTTCTATGTTAAGGGTCACGGAGTGGCCTACCATCATGTCGGTCATCTCCTGAGCCGTTGTATCCGCTGTAATCATGTCACCCACATACTCGCCGCGACGAAGTACAGCCACTCTGTCGGAAAGGCTTTCTACCTCGTGCATCTTGTGGGTAATGATGACGATTGCCTTACCGTCATCGCGCATGTTTCTAAGCACATTAAAAAGTTTCTCAGTCTCCTGAGGTGTAAGCACCGCTGTGGGCTCATCAAGTATCAAAATATCCGCACCGCGATATAAAACTTTAACGATTTCAACCGTCTGCTTCTCTGATACGGACATATCATAAATCTTACGATTGGGGTCTACTTCAAAGCCGTAACGGTTACAGATGTCCGCAATCTTAGCGGTTGCTGCCTTTAAGTTAAGCTTACCCTCCATACCAAGAATGATATTCTCAGCCGCAGTCAGTACATCCACAAGTTTAAAGTGCTGGTGAACCATACCGATTCCGAGAGAATACGCGTCCCTGGGGGAACGAATAACTTCCTCTTTACCGTTAATGAAAATTTGTCCTTCATCGGGAAAATAAATACCGGAGAGCATGTTCATTAAAGTGGTCTTACCACTTCCGTTCTCTCCCAAAAGGGCTAAGATTTCGCCCTTGTAGATGTCAAGATTAACCTTTGAATTGGCTACAACAGAGCCAAAGGTCTTGGTTACGTTTCTTAGCGACACTGCCGCTTGTTTCTTGTCCAAATCCGTACTCCTCTAAACCGTAAAAAGAAAAAAACCAAAGGGCGGCGCGAGGTGTGCCACCCTTTGAAATTTTATCAAAAATCTATGTCACTCTTCAAGTGTTTAAGCGAAATTAGAATGCGCTGTTAAGAAGGGTGATGCCGTCGATATTTAAGTTAAAGTAAGGAGCTGAACGGAATGTAGATTCTTCAAATGCTCCGTTAACGATAACTTCGTGATCGCCTTCGTAAGCTGCATCGGTGTCAACGTCTGCCATGTAAGAGGTAACTGCTGCGCCGTCTACAGTGAAGGTAGCGGTATCAAATACCTTAAGGGAACCATCTACAAGCTTAGCTTTAGCTGCGTCGATAGCTTCCTGAGTGCCTGCTGCTGCAGCGCCGCCAAGTTCGGTAAGAAGAACGGATTCGGTAGCGATTGTACCGGTCCAGTCAGCTTCGAAGGTCTCGCCTGCTGCTGCCTTGGTGATTGCATATTCAAAGTAAGGAGCCCAGTTGATTCTGGAAGATACGATGAATGTGTTGGGAGCTACGCTTGCGGTAGAACCGTTGTAAGAAACGTTGGGAACGCCTGCGGTCTCACATGCGGTGGGAGCACCCATGGAGTCAGCGTGCTGTGAAATAAGTACGCAGTTGTCAGCGATAAGGGTGTTAGCGCCTTCCTTCTCTGCTGTCTCGTCGTACCATGAACCTGTGAAGGTAACTTCCATTGTAGCGGAAGGACATACGGAACGAGCGCCGAGGAAGAAAGAAGTATAACCGGAAATAACTTCAGCGTATGTATAAGCGCCGATGTAACCGATTTTAGCCTGGTCAGCGGTAATCTTGCCGCTTTCGATCATTTCGTTAAGCTTCATACCTGCTGCGATACCTGCAAGGTAACGACCTTCATAGATAGAAGCGAAAGCGTTGTGGTAGTTAGAAAGGTTCTCGGTGTGAGCCTTGGTACCTGTAGCGTGGCAGAACTGAACGTTCTTGTATTCCTTGGCTGCCTGAATCATGAAATCTTCATGACCGAAAGAATCTGCGAATACGATGCCACATCCTTCGTCAGCAAGTTCAGCTGCTGCTTCGTAACATTCCTGACCTTCGGGAATGTTGGTCTTCATAACATATTCGATGCCAAGCTTGTCGCAAGCTTCCTTGGCTGCAACGATAAAGTTCTTGTCGTAAGTAGAGTTCTCGTCGTGAAGGAAGATAAATCCTGCCTTAATCTTAACGGACTCGGTTGCTTCGGTCTTGTTCTCTTCGGCAGAAGCTTCTGTCTTAGTCTCGCTTGATGCGGATGTCTTGGTCTCGCCGCAAGCGCAAAGAGAAACAACCATAAGTAAAGATAACAAAAGTGCTGCAAATCTTTTCATTTCTCATTCTCCTCTTCTGTGGATGTGTTATTGTTACTTAATTAGTTTCAATAATATAAAAAGAAAAATCGGCTCAGGATGAAATTCCTAAACCGATGACGAAATACATATGACAGATCCCTAATCTTCTTCCCAATGCTGCCTATGATATCTCGATAGTCCGGTTATTTACGGTATCCGGGTAGAAACTTCAAAACCATATCTTTTGATATATATCGAAATTAATTATCTTTACGTTCCTATTATAGGAACAGCAAATACAAAATTCAATGTCGTAAATTGATAATTTTAAAATATTTTTCCCAAGGGGTTTTGTTAACTTTGTGTTATAAATAAACAATATTGTTCTATTATGTCTACCTAGTTCTGCTCACGGAACACAATCTTGCCGGTAGCGGCATCCATGCTCTCGACAATCGCAAGAGACTCAAGCTGATAGCCTAAGTTACGAATCATCTGTCCACCGTGCTGGAAGCCTTTCTCGATTGCAATACCGATACCCTCAACGGTCGCACCCGCCTGCGAACATATCTGAATAAGTCCCTGAAGCGCACATCCGTTGGCAAGGAAATCGTCGATTATAAGCACATGATCATCGGGTCCCAAGAAACGCTTGGACACGATTACATGGTTGATGTTCTTGTGTGTGAATGACTCAACCTCTGCGGTAAGCATCTCACCGTCAAGGTTAATGGACTGTGATTTCTTGGCAAAAACAACCGGAACATCACCGAAATGACGGGCCACAATGCTTGCGATTCCTATGCCCGATGCTTCGATGGTAAGAATCTTATTAATGCTCTTGCCCGCAAATCTTTTTGCGTACTCCGCGCCCATTTCATCAAAAAGCTTAACATCCATGCAGTGATTCAAAAAGCTGTCTACCTTAAGCACGTTGCCTTCTTTGACCACTCCGTCTTTAAGAATTCTTTCTTCCAAACAGTTCATGTCTGTTTCCTCCGTATCTCTTAATCTTCTTCTCCGTATGTAGCTAAAAGCTTCTCTACCTGCTCCTTGGATGCGTAGTAATCGCCTCTCTCTATTGAGTCCTTAAGCGCATCGAAAAGAAAGGCACGCTTGTCATCATAGTCCTCGGGACGGATTTCGTCAAATAACTTTTCCGTCTCGTCCATTTCAAATTCATCAAGACACTCAAGCATACGCTGAAGTATTCCCTTGGGACCGTCACCGTCTTCAATCGGCTTCCTGCGACTAAGCTTCTTCTCCGCATACGGTGCAAGAATGATTCCGTAATGCCTGTACTGCGAAAGAAGGTCCGGCAGATTCTTCTTGATATACGCCTCATCTTCCGCCGCCGACGCCTTCTCCATATCGGCCATGCGCTGAGACAACGCTTCCATACCCATGGTACGTGCAAGCCCCTTGATGCCGTGCACCATTACAGTGAGGTTCTTGAAGTTACCTTCCGACACGTACATTCTGATGGTCTTTTCCTTGTCCGGAATTTCGAGGGCAAAGGTTGCTATCATGTCTTCGAACATCTCAAGATTGCCGCCGGAATATTTAATCGCCTGGTCCTTGTTGATACCCTCAATGTCGGGGAATTCGTTCTGGGTCTTGATGACTTCGGAACGTTTCTTTTTCTTCTCGAATACCAAAAGTTCCTTGGGCAGATACTTCTTAAGCGCATCCGCAAAAGAATACATGTTGGCGGGCTTAAATACGCAGCCGATCATGCCTGCCGCGAGATACTTCTCCATGGCACCCTCAACGGAGTTGGCGGTGTAGGCCACTATCGGAACCTTGGACATATTGCCGCTCATCGCACGAATCTTCTTGGTGGTCTCGACGCCGTCCATGCCTTCCATCATGTAGTCCATGAAGATTAGGTCATATGATGAACCTGAGCTTACAAGGTCAAGGCACTCGTAACCGCTCTTGGCGGTATCGACGGATATGTTGAACCGTTCGAGCATGTTGCGGGCAACCGAAAGGTTAAGTGTATTGTCGTCCACTACCAGAATCTTGGCAGAAGGCGCCGCAAAGAGGTTATCGCTTGCCTTCTCATTCTCGATACGCATCTCCTGCTCGGCAAGTATACGCTGAATGGTGAGCGCGCTCAAAGGTGCTCTTACCAGAATGCTGTCATCAATCTGCTTGGGAAGCTTTCTTCCCGAAATAATGCCGACCTTAACATAAGAATCGGCTCTCTCCGATGCCGCCACTCTTCTTGCGTACTTGTCGTAGTCATACATCAGCACGCGGTACGCTCTCGAGTCATCGGTAATCTTACGAAGCTTGGAAAGTCCTTCCGCCTCGTCGAAAGGAATGCCCAGTTCGAAGCACGAATGCCTGATTTCGTCCAAATCGTAATCGCTCTCACCAAGGAATGTAAAAGAAAGCTTCTTCGCAAATTCAAAGTCTTCGAGCGTCTTCTTATCAAGCAAAAGCGAAGGAATTGTGACGGAGTAAACGTTTCCTTTGCCCCGGAGGCTGTACATGGATACGTCGCCGTCAAGCGCCGCCGCAATTTTCTTGGCCACGGTAAGGCTGATGCCGTAGCCTGTATTGTAATCAATTCCGAGTACGTCGCCCTCGGCCACAATCTTGTCAAAATCCTCGGAAGAATTGAATACGCTCTTGCCCGTATCCTGAATAGTGTAAATGTACTTAAATCTTCCGTCCTTTAAATATTCTCCCGACACTCTCAAGCTTACGAATCCGTCATCCGTATATCGAATCGCGCCGGTAAGTATGTTAAGAAGTACCTGTCTGATACGCCTGTCATCTCCGATAGCATTAATCGGTATGTCCTCGGCAAAAGAAACCGACAGCTTAACATTGCTACGGTCCACTCGGTCGTTACACATTCCGACAATGTTGTCAACAAGTGTAAATACGCTGTAAGGCGCCATGTCAGTGGACTGCACCTTCTCGTAAGAAGATGACGCCGTAAGAATGTTATTGAGAATATCATCAAGGTTGATGGTTGATACTCTGATGTTCTCGGCGTATTGCTTGAAGTCTTCGCGTGAAATATCTTCTGAGTTAATAAGCTCCGATGCGCCGATGATAGCGTTCAAAGGAGTTCTGATTTCATGGGAAATATTGGTAAGAAGGTTCTGTCTGGTCTTTTCATTGGCCTCCGCCTGCTTCTGCAACAGTGCGATATCGGAGATGTCGACAATCAGTATGGTATAGCCCTGAATCTTACCTTCATTAAGAATACGGTCCGCGGTAACCTTGTAGGTAGAGCCGTTTATCTCGGTCTGGAATTCCTTACGACGGGTAATCGACCTGAAGTACTCGCTATCGCCCGAAGCCATCTCCGGAAGAACCGTATAAGCAATATCGTTACAATGCAAGACTTCAAAGGTATCGGACAGAACGACGAAACCTGCACCGATATCGTTAATCAGGCTCTTTCTTGCAAGCGTATCGTAATTAAATATGTGATATCTGAAAGAAAGAATAGAATAGATAGTCGACGTTGCCGCCCACGTAAGAGGCAGTATGCAGACTATTCTGTAATAGTTGGCTTCGTATATAAGCTGAGTAATCGCTTGAAACAGTCCTGCCACCAGGAAGAAAATTGAATTTATGAGAACTCGCCTTTCGGCACGTTTTCTTTTGTCAAAAAGAGTTCTTGTAGCGTAAACGGCTCCCCAGAGTGCGACTATCGTGATAAAACCGATATGTGCCCAATACATGTAGCCTCTGTCGCCGACCAGAATAGACACTCCGCTTACGGATTCAAGTCGCAGGTTGTTAAGGAAAGGGTCGCCCGGGATATTTCTGCCGGCATGGGCAAAGAAACCGCCCAGAGTAATAAAGCCGGGAACCATAAGGTACCCGCCGTGCTTAATTTTGTGGATGCGACACACATAAGTAACGTAACCGCCCAGGAACAAAATACTGCCTAGCATGATAATCTTATGAAATATGATGGCATTGCCAAGCTCGGTGCTGAGTCCTATGCCGTACCAGCCCGCGGTAACCACAAAAACGCCGCATGTAGTGACAAAGAGATCCCTGTTGTCTTCCGCATCAAGTCGCTTGAATAATGCGATAATCAGATTGAAAACACCGATTAACAATATGATGTTGGCAATATTGTAAGAAACGTAAAATGACACTCTGTAATCTCCCAAAGAGCGGTTATTATTTATTCTTCACAACTTTGACAATACTGAGGAGATAGTCCGAAACACCATTGTAAAGTTCTTCGTCCGAAGAATATTCAAGGCCGATTCGGTCTGCAAGCTTAATGTATATTAGCTCGTTCATGGCATCCTTGTAAGCTTCGTCCTCAAGAGAAATGCTGCTAAGTTCAAGATAGTACTCGGGAGTAATTTCATACTTCGCCGCAAGTTCCTCATGAGCTTTTATTATCTTTTCTTTGAACTTAAGTACGTACCCTTCCGGAATCTCCGCAAACTCCGCGTCGGTACGCATAACGGAAAGAGCGGCGTCGATTTTCTTGTCATCATTCTCCGCGGCAATAAAATCCTGTACAACGCCCCTTACAAATACTTTGAATTCATTAACGGTTGAAAATGCAGGAATATCAAGAAGTTTAATGGTCTGTTCGCTAAGCGGAAGAAGGTTACCTTCTTCATCGGTAAGGCCTTCTCGGTCCTGCGCAAGTCTTTCGTAGAAACGATTGATGTAATCATCAGTGAGTTCCTCCGAGAACTCCGACTTATCGACAGTTACCTCAATCTTGCTGTATTCGGGAAGATTTATAAGATATTCATCCACGTCGGATGAATCAATATTAACCGGCTCTATAACCTTTTCCTTCGGTCCGCAGGCAGATGCAAATATTAACATCAATGCCACCGCCCAAAGAAGAAAATGCTTCTTCATCAAATATTCCTCACTTGCTTACATATGCGCAAAAACTCGCTCCTTTGATTATGCCACATGGGCCTCACAAATTCAATAATTCCGCTTTGTTTATAGAAATTTCCTTGTTTTTACAAATTAACAATGTTACAATGTGGTAGCATTATTTTGAAAGACACACAGGAGGTTATGAAATGTCTACAGGATGGATTATAGCGATCGTCGTTTTGGTAGTATTAATCGCGTTGGTCGTTGTATTATATTTCCTCGGTAAGAAGGCAGAAAAGCGCCAGGCCGAGCAGCAGGCTCAGATTGAACAGTACAAGCAGTCGGTATCGATGCTCATCATCGACAAGAAACGTATGAAGATAACGGAATCGGGACTTCCCCAGTCGGTTATCGAACAGACTCCAAAGCTTATGCGTCGCGCTAAGCTCCCCATCGTTAAGGCCAAGGTTGGCCCTCAGGTTATGAGCCTTGTAGCCGATGAAAAGATTTTCGATATGATTCCCGTCAAGAAGGAAGTTAAAGCCGTTGTAAGCGGTATCTACATCACCGATGTTAAAGGTCTTCACGGCAAGATCGACATGCCCGTTAAGAAGAAAGGCAAGTTCAAAGCATGGGTTGAACGCATGCAGGAGAAAGCCGGAGCTAAGTCGGTTAAATAGTTTAATGAACTAATGAGCGCAGGTCACGTGACCTGCGCTTTTCTTATACTTCCGTAAGTTTCATATCAATCGTACACCGCCCGAGGCTCTCGGAGTTAAACTCCATATCGTACTCAATGGTTACAATTAGCTCGTTGTCGAGTTCTTCCACTTCTATGCGGCGGGTGTCGATTCCTAAGAGGAATTCGCCGTAGGGGGTGTGGTAGTCGGTGTAGTATTTCTTGCCGTTTTCAAAGCTTAAACGGACACTGTATGGGCCTTTGCGGGTAATTTCAAAAGAATCCGCGTCAAACTTAACAAGGCTCTTGACGATTTGCTCTTCGTCGAAGGATTCTTCGAAGGTGACGTAATTCTTACCGCCTCTCTTGTAAAAAGAACCTCTTGTGAGAGTCTCGACACGATTGTCGTCTTCTTCCGTTCCCGTGTACTGAAGGCCTTTTATGGATACAAGTACATCTTTATTCACTTAACAACCTCCAGTTGCTTTAAGATGGATATTTCCTGATTGTCGATGTGTTCGCGGGCAACGGCTCTTGCTTTCTCTCCGTCGCCTGATGTGATTGCGTCGACGAGCATGCGGTGCTCTGCAATAAGCTTGGGATGGTTGGTCTCGTCCTTAATGTATTCAAAGCGATAGCGATACATCTGCTCGGCGAGGTTATTGATTAAAGCCACAATACGCTCGTTGCCGGTGGCGCCGATGATGATGTCATGAAAGTTTACGTCGGCCTTGGCGATAATGGTGGCGTCCTTGGTCTTGACGGCTTCTTCGAAAGCGGTGCAGGCTTCTTTGAGCGCTTGCTTTTCATCTTTAGTGATACGCTCGCAGGCAAGCTCGGCGCAGAATGAATCGAGGGCTCGGCGAACTTCCAAAACGTCGCGAAGTCCCTTCTGAGAAATCTCGGCCACCTGCGCGCCTTTGCGGGGCACGTTCATAACCAAGCCTTCCAGCTCAAGCTTTCTGATGGCTTCTCTTATGGGTGTACGGCTTACGCCTATCTTCTCTGCAAGGTGAATCTCCATGAGGCGCTCGCCGGGCTTTAATTCGCCTGTCAGTATGGCTTTTCTTAATGTCTGGAATACCACGTCTCTTAAGGGCAGGTACTCATCCATGTTTAATTCAAAATTACCTTCCAAGTGGGCCTCGCTTTCTATTCGTATCTGTTGATAAATCCGTTGTTAAACTTTGTTGAGTGTATTTCAAAATCTTTGTATTTGTGTCTGAGAGCTTCGGCTGCTTCGTTGGCTTCTTTGACCGAGTTAAAGAGTCCGAAGACTGTGGGACCGCTTCCGCTCATTATGGAGTTAAGCGCACCGACCTCAATCATAGATTTCTCTATTTCCTTGATAATCGGGTGTACGGCGGCTGTTACGGTTTCAAGGCTGTTGCCTAACAGTCCGGGAATAGCCGGAGCATCGTATTCTTTAATCGCCGCAAGCATTGCATCTACATCCGGGTGATACGGGGCTTCAAGACTGTCATATGCTTTGTATACCGAAGGCGTCGATACAAAAATCGGCGGCTTGCATATTACGGTGGGGTAATTGGGAAGCTTTGTGAGTGGCGTAAGTATCTCACCTATTCCCTCACAGAGGCACAGGCCTCCTTCCACGCAGAAAGGAATGTCGGCACCAAGCTTAAGGCCTATGGCTCTTAGTTCATCATAAGAAAGCCCCAACTCGAAGAGTCTGTTAAGTCCTCTGAGTGTAGCCGCAGCGTCCGCACTTCCGCCTGCCATGCCGGCAGCGATAGGAATTCTTTTGGCAAGGGTGATGTTGACGTCGAAGGTCTTACCTGTTGCCTGCTCCAATGCTCGCGCCGCCTTAATGATGAGGTTGTCGCTCCCCTCCGACTGTTCTTTGTTAAGGACACCGCTGTCAGTTATGAGAGTGATGCCCGCGCTTTCTCCTGCCACTTCGAAAGTTAAGTCGTCGCATAGGTCTAACGTCTGCATTATCATGCGTACCAGATGGTAGCCGTCTTCGCGTCTGCCGGTAACATCAAGGGATAAATTTATCTTGGCTTTCGCCTGTTCGTATATGGTCATAGATTGTATTCCTTTGTTTATTGTATACAATATTCATTATACACTATACAATCCTTGCATTAACAGTAAAATTTTTTTGAAATTTTCTATAAAAAGGGTTAAGTAATTAATGCAGCAAGCCGATACAAGAGATAGAAGTATACTAACAGCACATGGAAGTGCTCATGAAAATAGGGGCAACCCGGAAAGGAAAAGTCATGAATGTAAACGGAATTACAGGCGTAGTTGAACAACAGTTTTCAACCTACGCAAAGACCGAGCCTGTATCCAAGGCCGTCGATGCTTCTACGGTTATGGAGTCAACTGATAATAACGGCGTTATTTATGAGCCGAAGCTTGAAACACCCACTCAGATGTATAAGGCAAATGAAGAAGTGATTGCAAGGCTTAAAGCAGACGCTCAGGCAAGAATAGATCAGTTAAGAGATCTGGTTCAGAAACTTATCAGTAAGCAAGGCGGCGTTTTTGCAGATGCCAACAATCTTTGGAACGCTCTTCGCGAAGGAAAAGTTGAAGTCGATCCCGAGACAAAAGCTCAGGCACAGGCAGATATCGCCGAAGACGGATACTGGGGAGTAAATGCTACTTCCGACAGAATCATTGATTTCGCCAAGGCTTTGACAGGCGGCGACCCGTCGAAACTTAACGACATGATGGAAGCGTTCAAAAAAGGCTACGAACAGGCAGAAAAGACCTGGGGCGGCAAGCTTCCCGAGATTTCTCAGCAGACTTACGATGCAGTCATTGAGAAATTTAACTCTCTTATGGATGAAGCATAATTGTTCCTACGGAACTTAACTTCGATAAATCCGACAAAATTCCATAACGACTATTTAATTTTACATGCAAATCGGGGACGAACTAAGTTCGTCCCCGGTTTAATTATGTTCGTATTTATCTGACAGCGCCGATTAGCTCATTGATATCGGCTACGTTCTGTCTCTTCATGTAATCTTCTATGCCGTCGATGACTTCAACGGTTGCAAAAGGATTAGTAAAGTTAGCCGCGCCAACTGCCACCATTGTGGCGCCTGCAAGAATAAACTCTATCGCATCCTCGGCACAACTGATACCGCCCATGCCGATAATCGGAATCTTAACCGCCTGAGCACATTCATAAACCATGCGAACCGCAACGGGCTTTATGGCAGGTCCCGACATTCCGCCGGTTTTATTGGCAAGCACGAAGGTCTTGCGGTTAATGTCTATCTTCATGCCGGTAATTGTGTTGATTAAAGAAATTGCATCCGCACCCGCAGCCTCTGCCGCTCTTGCCATGTCGGCAATCTTGGTAACGTTGGGGCTTAACTTCATGATTACAGGCTGCTTGGCAACTTTCTTGATTTCTCTTGTTATGTTCTCAAGCGCCTTTGCATCCTGGCCGAAAGCAATCGCGCCTTCTTTGACGTTGGGGCAGGATACGTTTATTTCCAACATGTCTACGGGCTGCTCCGATAACTTTTCCACAACCCCCACGTATTCTTCGACGGTTTTTCCACAGACATTCACGATTATCTTCGTATCGTACTTTTTAAGAAAAGGAATGTCTCGCTCACAGAATACGTCTATGCCCGGATTCTGAAGACCGATGGCATTGAGCATGCCTCCGTATACTTCCGTAACTCGGATAGTAGGGTTGCCCTGCCAGGGTGTAAGCGCCACTCCCTTGGTGGTAACGGCACCGAGCCTCGATAAATCCACGAACTGTGAATATTCCATACCCGAGCCGAAGGTTCCCGAAGCTGTGGTTACGGGGTTCTTGAATTCAACTCCTGCGATTTTGACACTTGTATTCATCAGATTTCCACCTCGCTTGCTTCAAATACCGGGCCTTCCGTACAGACTCTTGCGTTGTTTACGTAAGAATGACTGTCCTTCTTAGTAGTCTTGCACACGCAGCCAAGGCACGCACCCACTCCGCAGGCCATACGCTCTTCAAGAGAAATATATGCCGTAACACCGTTCTCCTCAGCGTATTTCTTAATCGCTCTGAGCATCGGCATAGGGCCGCATGCGTAGATTACGTCGCACTTTAAGTTCTTCTCACGGATTACGTCCATGACATTGCCTTTAACGCCTACGCTTCCGTCTTCGGTGGCAATCTCAAGCGTTGCCTGTTTCTTAAAATCTTCATCAAGGAACAAATCGCTGTTGCGATATCCCGCAAGAATAGTTACGTCTTCGCCTTTTAAAGCCTTGGCAAGTTCTAAGACTGGAGGTACGCCGATACCGCCGCCGATTAGAATTGCTTTCTTACCCTTGGCCGCTTCAACCGGGAAGCCGTTTCCGAGAGGTCCCAAAATTTTAACTGTCTCGCCTTCTTTGTACAAAGAAAACTCCCTGGTGCCTTTACCCTGTACTCGGTACACGAGTCTCAATTCGCCGTCGCTCACCTCGCAGATGCTGATGGGGCGGGGAAGTATAGTGGCGGAATCCTTGGGATATACCATCACAAACTGACCGGGCTTGGCCAAAGAAGCCACTTTTGTCTTGATATACATTTCGAATATTCCTGTAGAAAGCTCGTTACACTCAATAAGCTTAGCTTCTTCACATATCTGCATAGACGATTTCTCCCTTGCAAATGGTATATTTAATCTTACCCGTAAGAGTATCGCCTAAAAACGGCGTGTTCACGGATTTGGAAAGGCTTTCTGAATAAACCCATTTTTCTTTTTCACTAAAAAGAACGAGGTCTGCGGGCGCGCCCTTGCTGATGCCGTAATTCTTGAAGCCGTAGAGCTTTCGGGGATTCACGGTAAGCATGGCGATGAACTTCTCAAGTGTGATGGCGCCGCTTAATACCAGGGCTTTGTATGCGATACTGAAGGCAGTCTCAAGACCGATGATTCCCGAAGGTGCAAGAAGGATGTCCTTACCCTTCTCCTCGGGGCTGTGGGGCGCGTGGTCGGTAGCGATAATTGAAATCGTGCCGTCCTTAACACCTTCTATAAGAGCCGCTCTGTCTCGCTTGGTACGAAGGGGCGGGTTCATCTTGGCATTGGAGCCGTACGCAATGACCGCATCCTCAGTAAGTGAAAGATGATGAGGAGTGACTTCCGCATATATCTTGTCGCTGTGTCTGCGGGCCTGACGAACGTATTCGACGCCTTCCTTGGTACTTATATGCTGGACATCAAGTGTAACTCCGGTCTCGAGAGCAATCTTTAAGTCGCGGGCTATCATACGGGCCTCTGCTTCTCTCGGTGAACCATAGATTTCGTAGTAATCGCTGGCGGCGCCGTGATTGATACCGTTCTCTTTAATAATGCCTTTGTCTTCTTCGTGAAGGCTTATGGGAACGTTAAGCTCCGCCGCTTTTTCAAAAGCACTTCTAAGTACATCGGTGTTCATAAGCGGGATGCCGTCGTCGGTGAAGCCTGCTGCGCCGTGTTCTTTAAGTGTCGCCATATCGGTGAGCTCTCGGCCGTCGAGGTTCTTGGTAACCGAACCGCAACTGTGAACGTTAATGGCGGTCTCGGCGCCTTTCTTAAGAACATATTCCAAAGTCTCGACATTGTCTATTGCGGGCTTGGTGTTGGCCATCATTACTACATCGGTGAAGCCGCCGCGCGCCGCGCACTTGGCACCGGTATAGATGTCTTCCTTGTGCGTCTGGCCGGGATCGCGGAAATGAACGTGTACGTCTAAAAAGCCGGGCGACAAGCACAGGCCTGTGGCATCGATGGCTCCTTCTTCGGGATTGCCTTCCGTAGGCACAACCTTCATAATGATTCCCTTATCGATTTCTACATCGTAGTTGCCCTTAAGCTTTGTTACGGGGTCAACAATCTTTGCATTGTATATTTTGAGCATATTAAAATCTCCTTGCCATATAGACTACCACAAAAAGTGCTTTTCTGTCTTGCGTGATTTGAATTAATTCAATATAATTAACATAGTTTTAAAAACTACATTGCTTTACGAGGTGTTTGAGTTGGTAAGATTTGTTCTTTGTGCGGTATGGACCGTACTGTTTCTTATATTATCACTTCCGCTTGTGCTTATAGCGCTTATTATTCAGCTTTTCTCGCCTATGGCACGGGCTAAGTATTCGCAGGTTATCATCAGTGCGGCGTTCCGCGTAGTAACATTTCTCGCAGGCACCCGCATCGTAGTAAGCGGCAGGGAGAACATTCCCGACGGAGCTGTTCTTTATACACCCAACCACCGCAGTATATTCGACATCATCATAACCTATCCTCTCTGCAAGGGTCAGACCGGCTATGTTGCCAAGAAGGAGACCAAGAAATTCCCCATCTTTTCCTGGTGGATGAGCTTAATGAACTGCCAGTTCCTCGACAGAAAGGATTTAAGAAGCGGTCTTAAGATGATTAACAAATGCATAGACCTTGTGAAGAAAGGCACCGGCATTTGCATCTTCCCCGAAGGCACCCGCAACAAAGGTACCGACCCGCTCCTAGAGTTCCACTCCGGAAGCTTCAAGATTGCCGAGAAGACCGGTTGCCCCATCGTTCCTGTATGTATCATTAACTCAAATAAAGTCTTTGAAGATCAGTTCCCGAAGATTAAGAAGACCACCGTATACGTTAATTACCTTCCCGCAATAGAAACTGCCGGAATGACAAGAGACGAGATTAAAGGTCTTACGGACAGAATTCACGGAGAGCTTGAGAAAGCTTACGTAGAAGGCACCAAGGAAGCTTAAAGATAAGTATATTAAAACCGACACCAATTCGCTTGATGTCGGTTTTTCTATGGCCCAAAATCTATTTAAAGCTAAAGCTTCCCGAGTGTTTGTCAGTGGAAAGCTTAATCTTCACCTTGCCCGTTACGGGTACCTCTACTGTCTGCGTATCGGTGAAGGCATTTGAATAAATGACTTCTTTGTCCTCGTTGGTGATTTCAACGTTCAGCTCACCGGAATTTGTGGTAATCTCGATAGTTAACACGTCGCCTTTTGGGGTAATGGATTTTGAAAAGTTTCCCATTATAGACGTGTACTTACCGGTCCAGGAATGGGGAAGCTCGTTACCAACATAACCCAACCTCACACCGCTTCTGAAAACCGCGCCGCCGGTTGTAACGTTCATAATAACTATAGCAATCACTATCAAAAGTGCCGTTCCGACTGAAACCAGTATTTTCTTCATACCATCGCTCATTTTATATTTCCTCCGTTTTCTCCAGTTTTTTCACTTTATTGATTTCGCATAGATAAATAATAATCGGTATCAAGAACAGCGCTGCCACCGCCCCTGTAAATATATTCATGGTAACAATGCCGAGTCCGCCGAAGAGCACCAGCAAGAACGCATACGGTGCAATCAGCTCAAGGTAGTAGTTCTTGATGTCCTCGCCTGAGGTATGCAGCCTAAACTCTCCTTCTTCGGTCTTTCTCTCCACTATCAGAAGTTCTCTGTTGTACGCATCCAGATTCGTGACGGGCACCCACGGCTTTTTCTTAAACGGTCTGAAGCGAACCCTTAATAAAGTGTATGTCGGGTTAATGTTCTTGTATAACACTTTGTAGCCCAGGCTTTCCAGAAAATCGTGATACTCCTGTGCTTCATCAAAGGCCTTGCTTCCCACGTAATCCACTGCATACTGATATTCGTCCGGCTCACACCGCTCAAATGTATATGTCATTATTCCGCTCTTTACAAGCCGCCACCCCTCGGCCGACTTCTTGTTAAGCCACTTTTCCTGCGCTTTTATCAGGCCGCCAAAGAAAGCGACCACCAACTTGCGTCCTTCTTTCATAACCCGGCACCTCCTATGATGTCCGATGCGACGCGGGTGATTTTCTCAAGTCTTTCACGTTCTCTTACCGCTATCGCCTTGCCTTCACCTGTAATCCTGTATACCTTTCTTCTGTTGTCGTCCTCGCCCGATGGCTCTATCCAACCTTTCTTCTCAAGCGTGGTGAGCGCACCGTAAAGCGTTCCTGCACCAAGCGTAAGCCTTCCGTCAGTCATCTCTTCAATAAACTGCATGACCGCATATCCATGCCGAGGCTCATATAAAGAAAGCAGTATTAAAAATGTCACTTCCGTAAGGGCTCCCCCTTTAACATTGTCCTTCGTAAGGCTCACCTCCGTATTACGTTTACTGTACTATATCGTTAACCGTAATATATCACTAACCGTAATAATTGTCAACACCCTTCTTCCGAGTGTACAAAAAAAGTGCAGGACCTAAATCCTGCACCCTGCGCATTTCTGTTAAATTACAGCGCTTTCAACGCTTCTACAAGCTGAGCAAAGCCCATACCGTGAGAAGACTTAACAAGCACGTTGTCGCCTTCCTTAATCTCAATCTTAAGATTCTTAAGCAGTGAATCAAGGTCGGAATAATAACCGATTCCGAGGCTTCCGGTTCCGTTCTCGTGCATCGCCGCATTGTACATGTGCCTGCAATTCTGACCTACACACACAAGCTTGTCTATGCCCACCGTTGCCGCATAGCGACCTACCGCCGCATGCATATTGTCGGAGTCGGGTCCGAGTTCAAACATATCGCCGAGAATCGCCACCTTGCGACCGTTGGCAAGCTTAAGCATATCCAGAGCCGCCATCATGGAAGCGGGCGAAGCGTTGTAGCAATCATCGATAATGTATCCCGTGCCCTTTGGAATAAGATTGCTGCGACCGTCTATGGTCTTAGCCGTATAAAGTCCCGCCGCAATCTGATTCTTGTCCATGCCGAGGTCGGCACCGATTGCTGTAGCCGCCATGGCATTGGATACCATGTGGTCGCCGAGCATATGAATCTCCGCATCAAACAAACTGCCGCGAAGAGAAATTCTCATCCTGGTGCCGCCGAGTCCCAAAGATTCCTTGCTCGCAGGATATACATCATTCGTATCCTTAAGGCCAAAGAAAGTGGGTACGATACCGTTAACCTCCTTGACCGTAATCAGCTTATCGTCGTCGCCGTTAAGATAAATGCGACCTTCGGGATTCATAAATTCAAATATCTCTGACTTGGCCTTGAGAATTCCGTCTCTGTCATGTAAGAATTCAAGATGACACTGTCCGATATTGGTGATGACGCAAATGTCGGGACACGCAATACGGCTTAACACTCTCATCTCGCCGAAATCACTGATGCCCATCTCAAGTACCGCTATCTCGGTATCCGCCTCGATTGACAGAACTGTCAGCGGTAATCCTATCTCGTTATTGTAGTTACCGATAGTCTTAAGCACGTTAAATTTCTCGGCAAGTACGGCCGCCACCATTTCCTTGGTGCTGGTCTTGCCAACACTTCCGGTGATGCCTACCACCTTAACAGGAAGAATGCTTCTGTACCACCTTGCTATTTCCTGAAGGCCCTTAACGGTATCGGGCACCACAATGCACGGTCCCGTAATCCCCTCGGGCACATGGTCGCAGAGTACTGCCGCCGCGCCCTTTAAGAATACTTCACGCATGAAGTCATGCCCATCGACTCTCTCGCCCTTTATGGCCACAAAAAGACTTCCAAAGGTCACCTTTCGGGAATCCATGGTCACATTCTTTATTTCTCTTGTAACGTTTTCACTATTGACTGCCGTTCCGCCCGCAGCCTTCAGCGCATCCTCATAAGTAAATGCCTTCATAATCCTACTTATCCATTGCCATCTTAATAAGTTTCTCGCAAAGTTCGTTGTAGCTTACACCCACAGCCGCTGCCTCCTGGGGCATAAGCGACATGGGAGTCATGCCGGGAAGGGTATTGGCCTCGAGCGCATATATCTCTCCCGCCTTGTCCATCATTATATCAATTCTAGCATACTGGTTAAGCCTTAACGCATTGTATACATCAACAGCCATCTTCTGCATACGTTTAGTCGTTGCATCATCAAGTACTGCGGGACAGGTCTCAATAGTCGAGCCCTCCTGATACTTGTTCTTGTAATCGTAGAAGCCTTCCTTGGGCGCAATCTCGATAACGGGAAGCGCTTCGCCTAAGATAACGCCGCAAGAGAACTCACGTCCCTCAATAAACTGCTCCACTACAAGCTCATTGCCGTATGTGAAAGCGTCCTTCTTGGCCTTTTCATATTCAGCCTCGTTGTGCGCGATATATACACCTATGCTGGAGCCTCCGTCCGTAACCTTAACAACCACGGGGAACTTAACCGTATTGTTGTCGGCCTCACCTTTCTTAAGCGCAAAGCCTTCGGGAGTGGAAATTCCGTACTGTCTGAACAAATCCTTGGAAAGTGCCTTGTCCATTGCAAGTGCGGAGCTTACATAGTCGTTACCGGTGTACCTGATTCCGTGAAGGTCGAAAGCCGCCTGAACCTTACCGTTCTCACCGTTCTCACCGTGAAGTGCCATGAATACCACATCAGCCTTGCTGCATATCTCAAGCACATTAGGGCCAAAGAAAGATCTTCCTCCGTCCTTTCTTAATGCCTTAACAGCGTCAAGGTCGGGATTGTCCTGCTTAATACCTTCGATATTGCCAAGAAGCTCATCGCCTCTGTCAAAAACCGTATCGGTATCCACATCCTCAAGTCCTAAGAATACGTCAAGAAGAACACACTTATGACCGTTTTCCTTAAGCGCTTTATAAATCTTGGCGCCGGACACAAGAGATACATCTCTCTCGGTGCTGGTGCCGCCTGCCAAAACTACTATTTTCATTGTTGTCACTCCAATCTGATAATTGTCCTATTATACATATCATGTTAGCATCGGCGATTCCTCATAAAAAGCCTCGTAAATGCTTATTATATGACCAAAAATGCTTTCTTTTGCTGAGTCTTGTTATTTGTCTGCGCTTGAAGCAAGTCTTGCCCCAACGGCAATGATATTGACAAGAGAATTCGGCGTATTAATCGAGTCAAAATAATTCGTCCCGGTAGCATTGCGTCCGCCCACATAGTGGAAACAATCTTCCTCACCGTTTACATACTCAATGCTTGAATTGATATAATCCACAATCGCGTATTCGTACGCTGTCCTGATAATCTCGGAAATATCCGCATCAACGGACTCAATTTCAAAGCTTGAGCCGTTCGCAAGAGCAACCTTGGACTCTTCACGCTTCATAAGATTGTCCATGAGCGCGGTACAATAGCCTACATCCGTAGACCTTGCCGTAGAAAGATATGTAATCGCCCCGTCGAGCACAGGTCTGCTGTCGTAAGGCTTACTTGAATTGACCTTCAAAAAGTCCGTAACGACGCTCTTGTAAGTCTCCTGCCCCGTAAGCCTGTAAAGCTCCGTCGCCGCCCTGAACATCTGCCCCGAATCCACGATGTTCTTATTGGCCTCAAGACACTTCCACGCAAGCACCGATGCCTGCATAGCCTTACTCGACAAGTCTGCATCAAAGCGCTTAAAGGTAAAAGAAGCCTTCGCCATACAAGCGCAGAAATACGCCGTCGAACGGGTAGTCTCACTTCTTACCGCAAGATTGTCTCCGCTCTGAGCCTGCGCGCCCGCAGCGTAAGAAACCGAAGCGTATACGCCTCCCGTTTCCTTATTCTGCATAAGCAGCAGCCATTCAATCTCGTAAGCCGCCTCATCCAAAATATCGGGAACCCTGTTACCGCTTTCTTCTATTCCGTAATCATCGGTGAAAAGTTTGGGATAAAACTCATAGATGGTACAAATATCCATTACCGCAAGACAGCCTTCCACAACATCCTTCTCGCCTTTATCGGATGTGTGCCAGCCGCCACCTGCATTAATAGTCTTCGAGGCGTCGCTTTCAAGCGCAACAGATGACATATGACAATTCTCGCACCTTAAGTCATGAAGCTTAATAAATGATGCCTTATAAAGGTCTTCGTACAAATTCTCCCGAACTTTAAAAACCTTGGAACGCCCGAGAATTTCAGTCTCTATATAATAAGTTCCGACGGTATTAAGCCCCGAAAAATCAATGACTCCCGAAGATAAACCGTCTTTGCTCTCAATATCTTTTTTCTTGACACTGCCCTGATATACAACCTTGCCGGTGGCGGCATCCTTAATCTCGTAAAAAGCAGGAAGCCTCGATGCCGACAGTACTGCTTCCTTGTCCCTGCCTACCTCGTAGCCCAAAAGGTCTACGGCTATCGAAGGGTAAACTCCCGGAAGCTCGTAATCCACCGAAGGCTCGTCGAGCATGGTACTGCGGTTACCCGAATCCTTGGTGAAAATGTTGATATTCGCCTCGGTATCGCCCGCCTTGCCGCACCCGCCGATTATAACCGTAAACAGGCTTAACAATATGAAATTGGCAAGTATTTTCCTACGTGACATAGCTTCCCCTTTAAGTTTCTGCACAGTCGCTATTATACATCGATTTTTATGAAAAAGATACTTAAGTATTTTTCTCCCGCCGCCGATATATAATTTACAGGGACGTTTACGCGGAAAAAGAATTTTCCGGTTGAGCGTCCCAAATTTATTATAGGAGGGTAAATAATAATTTTGAGAATCGATTCCGGTACTCTAGGAATGGACTCCGCAAGACTTTCAAAGTCTTCAAAATCGTTTCAGCGTAACGTTGAAACACATGTAAGCGGCGAAGGATCGAATGGCAGCCAACTTACATCTACTTTCGGCAGTTTCTTTCTACAGGAGGACTACACCGAAATAACCGGGGATTTAACGTTCCCCGCGCTTACGGTCGATGAAGAGGATACAAATCTTGTCGACTATCTTGACTCAAACCCTATCCAAAGCTTTTTTGCGAGGCTTAATTCCGGCAAAAGAATCAATATCGATTCGTCTGTTGCACAGTCGCGCGATACTGCATCCGAATTTCAGAAGATGCATCAGAAGTTTATTCAGGATATCTTAGAGCTTCTTTTTAGAAGAAAGCCCAAGAATTCCTGCGAAGCCGATGCGAATGCTCTTCCGAGCGCAGAGCCGAGAGAGGTGGGCAGCGAGTATCAGCTTGTGGTTGAGAGCACAACAGATACCTTCTATGTCGAAACCATGGAGTATACTACCTTCTCCGCTCAGGGAATTGTTAAGACGGACGATGGCAGAGAGATTAATGTAAACATCGATATTGCGATGTCTTCAAGGTTCTGTCAGTATACATCGCTTACCGACATTCGTTCGTACTTTCAGGCTATCGACCCGCTTGTAGTTAATCTGCACGATGCTCCTGTGGGGCTTAAAGACCTTAAGTATTTCTTTGACCTTGATTGCGACGGTACGGAAGAAGAAATTTCTATGCTTCGCGACGGCAGCGGTTTCCTTGCTCTTGATAAGAACGGTGACGGCAAGATTAACGATGGCTCCGAGCTTTTCGGCACAAAATCCGGCGACGGGTTCAAAGACCTTGCTGAGTACGACCTCGACCATAACGGCTGGATAGATGAGAACGATGCTATCTTTGAAAAGCTTAAAATCTGGACCTTTGATGAAGACGGCAAAAGCATCCTTTATTCGCTTAAGGAGGCGGGTATCGGTGCCATAGCACTGCAGAATCGCGACACTGACTTCACGCTTAATTCTTTTGCAACAGGTAATACCAACGGATTTGTAAGAAAGACCGGTATTTTCCTGTATGAGTCGGGCGATGTGGGCACGATTCAGCATGTGGATCTGGTAACTTAATAATATTATATGACACAAAAAAGCCGGTGCAGGATAATCTGCACCGGCTGTTATTATGTACGGTAATTAAATCGTAAATACATCCACATCGTCCTTGATGTTCTTCGCTGTATCCGATACGCGAGCGGCAATCGATGATACGTCACCCATCATATCGTTAACGATTGTTGCCGAAGCAGAAGTTTCTTCGGTACTTGCAGCGTTTTCTTCCGCGATGGCGGTAAGACTCGAAACTGCGTCCACAACCACATTACGAAGGTCATTAAGACGGCTGACTGTATCGGAAATTTCGTTGATTCCGTTAAGGGAAGAATTAATTTCAACGTCAACATCTCCGAAGATTTCGCCGGTCTTTTCGATGTATTCGTTCTGCTTCTCCATGATTTCCTTAACTTCATCCATGGTAGAAACGGCACGCTTTGAATTCTCAACCAAAGCTGCGATAACATCTTCAATCTGCTTGGCAGATGAACTTGACTGCTCGGCAAGCTGTCCGATTTCCTGAGCAACAACCGCAAATCCTTTACCCATTTCACCTGCTCTTGCAGCCTCAATCGAAGCATTAAGAGAAAGAAGGTTTGTCTGATCCGCAATCGAAGAAATAAGTGCCGTAGCCTCCTGAATCTTCTCTGCGGAAGCATTGGTTTCATTGGTCTGCTCGTAGATTACGTTAACAGATTCCTTGGTCTTATCGTTAATTTCACTTAAGTCTTTAAGAATACCCTTTGCTCTCTCGGAAGAGGTCTGCATAGATTCTGCGGCTTCTTTTAACTTATCTGTCTGATTAATGGTTTCTTCAACCATGTTACCAATCTTTACAACAGAATCGGATGCATTCTGAGTTTCGGAAGACTGATTGGTAGCACCTTCTGCGATTTCTCGTACAGCCTTGTCAATCTGTGAAAGTGAATCCATTGTCTTTTCAGCACTTGCAGCTAACTGCTCGGAATCATCCGCAAGTGTCTCGGAACGTTCTCGCAATGCCTGCACACTGTTTCGAACCGCATAAGCAAGTTCGCCGGCTGCTTTGGCAATCATACCTACTTCATCCTTACGGTTTGCATATGCTCTTAACTTCTCTGCCTTGGTAAGGTCGAGAGTTCCGACTTCTGTAATAATATCACCTACATTTGAAACATCTTTACCGATTCTTGAAGCAACAAAGATTGTAATTACAACCATTGCAATCAAAATTGCGATACCAAAAGAAAGAATTACCTTTCCTACCGATGTCGCGGTAGCCATAACTTCATCCCGGGCATCGATTACTATCATTTCAAAATTCAATGAAGGAATTACATTATATGCAATAATCAGCTTTGTTCCGCCTTCAACGGTCTCTGTGTAAACTCCTTCCTGAGAAGTTGCGCCCTTAGCCATTGCGGCAAGGTGAATACTGTTGTCAACTTCCTGACCCTGAAGCTCTTCATCGGGCGCAAAGATATAAGTGTTTCTTGTATTATTTACAAGGTAAGCCTGGCTGGCACTTAAGCCGTTAAGTTCCATTCCGCCGATAATGTTCTGAAGCTCGCTGATAAAGCATCCGCCGCCTAAGCAACCAAGCATCTTACCGTTACTGTCATAAATACCAACGAATACCGAAGCCACCTGCTTGCCTGTTGAGGTAGAAACCGCTACACCTCTTGACATTACGTGGTTCTCAGCCGCATCAACAGCGGAAAGTACCGAGTCAATCGTAGCCTGGTCCTTGTATACCACTCCGCCGATTGCCGATTTAACGGTATGGCAGATGATATTGGATTTGGTATCCATTATGAACATACCTTCCATATTGGAGTTTGTCGTAATATAGGTTTCGAGAGCTGACTGACATGCAGCAACCTTTTCGGGGTCGTCGGGATTAGCCAGAGCCTCTTTGACTACGTCCTGGATGGCCATTCCCCAGAAATATCTCTTAAGTCCGTTGAAATAATCCTCAACAACGGTTGCTCTTGCATCGGCAAGTTCCAGGAATCTGTCCTCTGCAGTCTGCTTAATACCAGAATTTAACTTAGAGTAGGAAATAAAGATTAACGCTGTAAGTCCCAGTGCCAAAAGCACGGAAATGACGAGCGATATTCTTCTTCCGATTTTCATATTGTTTAGCATATTGTATCCCTTTCCACAAATTATTTTGCTATTTGTCAGAATTTTTCCTAACACCAACAATTTTAGTCAGCAAAAGAAAACAATTTATTAAACAATTGACACTAATTTCATTGAGGACAATTATTCTAAAAGTTTGTATTTTACATCATTTCTTCTTTTTAAAGAAAAATATATTGACAAAAGAAATGCTCCGTGACATAATGTGTACAATTTAATATGTTAAACCGTTGAAGCGGAGATAACGGCAGTGATGCCTTCACAGAGAGCCCGGGGTGCTGAGAGCCGGGTAAGATACAAATTGTCAAATGGACCGCTGAGGGCGCAGTCAAAGGGTTTTCCCGAGTATTCTGCGACGTTTGGGCAAGCGTCAATTGTCGGAGATATGTTGGTATCTCGCTAAGCGCACAGGGTCGCTCCTGTGTATCAAGGTGGCACCGCGGATAGTATATTCGTCCTTGACAGATTGATAGTCTGTCGAGGACTTTTTTTATTCTCGACGGCAGAAAGGAATCAGTATGAAAGTATTACCTTCACTTGAAACCGTACAGAAAATTGCGGCAGAGAATAAGTATAACGTGCTTCCCGTAAGCACCGAGATTCTCTCCGATTTCACTACTCCCATCGAGACCATGCGGATTCTTAAGAATATTTCCACTCACTGCTACATGCTTGAGTCCGCAAGCGCCAATGATACCTGGGGACGATACACTTTCATGGGATATGACCCCAAGATGGAAATTACCTGCGTGGACGGAGAAATAAAGTTTTCCAATCTTTCTTTTAAGACCGACAAGCCTTCGGATTATTTAAGAAAGATTCTTGCGGATTATAAGAGTCCCAGGTTTGATTATCTTCCTTCTTTTACCGGAGGATTGGTTGGGTACTTCTCCTTCGACTTTTTCGGTTACAGCGAGCCTACCGCAAGGGTTAAGGTTGAGGATTCGGAGAACTTCAAGGATATCGACCTGATGCTTTTTGATAAGGTAATTGCTTTTGACCATATCAAGCAAAAGATAATTCTTATGGTGAACATGAACCTCTCAGATGTGACCACGGGCTACAACAAAGCGGTCATGGAGCTTGAGAACCTTGTAAACCTCTTAAAGCACGGTACGAAGAGCGATGAGCCCGGCGGACACCTTACAGGTGAGGTTACTCCTCTCTTCTCCAAAGAAGAATTCATGAACATGGTAGAGCGCGGTAAGGCGTACATTCGTGAAGGAGATATCTTCCAGGTGGTGTTATCGAACCGTTTGAGTGCTCCGTTCGAGGGAAGTCTTCTCAATACTTACAGGGTGCTTAGGACGATTAACCCGTCCCCGTATATGTTTTATTTTGCGGGAACCGATGTAGAGGTTGCGGGTGCTTCACCCGAGACGCTGGTTAAGCTTGAAAACGGTGTAGTTCATACCTTCCCGCTTGCAGGCACTCGTCCCCGTGGTAAGACAGATGAGGAAGACAAAGCCCTTGAAGCAGAACTTTTGGCGGATGAGAAGGAGCTTGCCGAGCACAACATGTTAGTGGACCTTGGTCGTAACGATCTCGGACGCATCAGTAAGTTCGGCACCGTAGAAGTTGAGAAGCTTCACTCCATCGAGCGTTTCTCACACGTAATGCACATCGGTTCCACCGTTCGCGGAATTATTAAAGATGACAAGGATGCTCTTGATGCCATCGAAGCTGTTCTTCCCGCAGGAACGCTCTCCGGCGCTCCCAAGATTCGCGCCTGTCAGATAATCGGCGAGCTTGAGAACAACAAACGCGGCATCTACGGCGGAGCCATCGGCTACATCGATTTCACCGGCAACATGGATACCTGCATAGCCATCCGCGTAGCCTACAAAAAGAACGGTAAAGTCTTCGTACGAAGCGGCGCCGGCATCGTGGCCGACTCGGTACCGGAAAAAGAATACGAAGAGTGCTTAAACAAAGCAAAAGCTTCCCTCAGGGCTTTGGAAATAGCCGGAACGGAGGAATTATGATACTTCTCATCGACAATTACGACAGTTTTTCCTACAACCTCTACCAGTTCATCGGGGAGATTGACGACAACATAAAGGTTATCCGAAATGACGAACTTACGGTAAAAGAAATCGATGCTCTGAAGCCCTCGTGCATCATTCTTTCACCGGGACCCGGTAAACCTTCCGACGCAGGTGTCATCATTGACGTGGTTAAGGAACTCGGTGACAAATACCCTATCTTAGGTGTCTGCCTCGGTCACCAGGCCATCTGCGAAGCCTTCGGTGCTACAGTCACTTACGCAAGCAGGCTGATGCACGGCAAACAATCGGAGGTAACTTTCGACAAGGACTCGAAGCTTTTCAAGGGAGTTCCCGAAAAGGCTTTGGTAGCAAGATATCACTCGCTTGCCGCCGACCCCGCTACTATTCCCGCAGAGCTTAAGATTACCGCCGAAACGGATCAAAAGGAAATCATGGCGGTTGAACATGTGAAATACCCGATTTACGGGGTACAGTTCCATCCCGAGTCCATCATGACTCCCGACGGAAAAACAATGCTTAAAAACTTTATTAAAAACATCGCAAAAATGTAATGGTACGGAGGATACGAAAATGATTAAAGAAGCTATTGTAAAGATTGTTAACAAGGAAGATTTAACTTATGATGAAGCGTATAGCGTAATGAACGAAATTATGAGCGGTGAAACCACTCCCACTCAGAATGCGGCATTTCTCGCTTCACTTTCCACCAAGAGCGCCAGAGCCGAGACTACCGATGAAATCGCAGGCTGTGCCGCTGCCATGAGAGACCACGCCACCAAGGTTGAAACCGGCATGGATATCTTTGAAATAGTGGGAACCGGTGGTGACAATGCTCACAGTTTTAACATTTCCACCACTTCAGCCATTGTAGCCGCAGCCGGCGGAGTCAAAGTAGCCAAGCACGGTAACCGCGCCGCTTCTTCCAAGTGCGGTACCGCAGACTGTCTCGAAGCTTTGGGTGTCAACATCAACCAGAGCCCCAAGCGTTGTGTTGAATTGTTAAAAGAAGCCGGAATGTGCTTCTTCTTTGCACAGAAATACCATACTTCCATGAAGTACGTTGGCGCCATCAGAAAAGAACTCGGCTTCAGAACCGTATTCAACATACTCGGCCCCCTTACCAACCCAGGCTCACCCAAGATGCAGCTTCTCGGCGTATACGATGATTATCTTGTAGAGCCCCTTGCTCAGGTTCTTTGTAACTTAGGTATCAACCGCGGCATGGTGGTATACGGTATGGACAAGCTCGATGAAATTTCCATGAGCGCTCCCACCAAGGTTTGCGAAATTCGTGACGGGTGGTTCAAGACTTACTCCATCGCTCCCGAAGACTTCGGCTTCACCCGTTGCACCAAAGAAGACCTTGTAGGCGGCACTCCCGAAGAAAACGCCAAGATTACTCTCGATATCCTTGCAGGTGCCAAAGGACCCAAGCGCGACGCTGTTTTGATGAACGCAGGCGCTTCACTCTACATCGCAGGTAAGGCAGACACATTTAAAGACGGTATCGCTCTTGCGGCTGAGCTTATCGACTCAGGCAAGGCTGCCGAAACCCTTAAGAAGATTATTGAAGTAAGCAATCGCCCGGAGGAAGAATAATGACCATCCTTGATGAACTTGCGGCTCATGCCCGCGAGCGTGTGGCAGCGGCTCAGTTAAGGCTCCCGCTTGCGGAGTTAAAGAGCATGACAGGCAGCCTTAAAACAGCCGATTTTCCTTTTGAGAAGGCTCTGGCCAAAGAAGGACTTTCTTTTATCTGCGAGTGCAAGAAGGCTTCACCGTCAAAAGGCCTCATCGCTCCCGATTTTCCCTATCTGCAGATTGCCCGTGAATACGAGGCGGCAGGTGCGGACTGTATATCGGTTCTGACGGAGCCCAAGTGGTTTCTCGGAAGTAACGACTATCTTCGTGAGATAGCTTCAAACGTTAAAATTCCCTGTCTTCGCAAGGACTTTACGGTTGATGAATATATGTTGTACGAAGCCAGGGTTTTGGGGGCTTCGGCTGCACTGCTGATCTGCTCCATTCTTTCTTTTGAGCAGATCAAAGAGTACATCGGTATCTGCGACGAACTCGGACTCTCCGCTTTGGTGGAGGCTCACGATGAGGCGGAAGTCGAGACAGCCGTTAAGGCAGGTGCCAGAATTATAGGCGTCAACAACCGTAACCTCAAGGATTTTACCGTTGATACGAGTAATGCTCGCCGGCTTCGTGATATGATTCCTTTGAATATTCTTTTTGTATCGGAGTCGGGCGTGAAGGGGCATCAGGATATCGCTGATGCTATAGACATGGGCGCCGATGCGGTACTCGTAGGTGAAGCTCTCATGAGGGCTTCAGACAAAAATGCCAAGCTTCGTGAATTGAAAGGACTGTAAATGACACAGATTAAATTATGCGGACTCAGGCGTCCCGAGGATATTGAGGCCGCCAATCGTCTTAAACCCGAATACATCGGTTTCGTGTTTGCCCGCAAAAGCAAACGATACGTGGACCGGGAGACGGCGCTTTCTTTGAAAAAGTCTCTGTCACCCGATATTAAGGCTGTCGGCGTATTCGTCAACGAAGAGCTGTCGGTGGTGACAGACCTTCTTAACAGAGACATCATCGATGTGGCCCAGCTCCACGGAAGCGAGTCCGAGGAATATATCACTGAGCTAAAGAAAGCGACGGGAAAGCCCGTTATAAGAGCCTTCAAGGTAGCCACTCCCGAAGATGTGGAGGTGGCAGTCGGAAGTTCTGCGGACCATATTCTTTTGGATGCGGGGGCAGGCGACGGGGTTGCTTTTGACTGGAGCATTGTAAAGAATGTTGACAGACCCTTCTTTCTCGCAGGCGGACTTAATCCTCTGAATGTGGCGGAGGCTGTCGAAGCGGTTCATCCTTTTGCGGTGGACGTAAGCTCCGGCATAGAGACAGACGGTTTTAAAGATATTGACAAAATGGCGGCATTTATGAAGGCCGTAAGAAAGGACTGAATATGAGCAATCAAAACGGACGCTTCGGCATACACGGCGGACAATACATCCCCGAAACCCTTATGAATGCCGTTATCGAGCTTGAAGAAGCTTACAATAAATACAAAAACGACCCGGAATTCAATCGTGAATTGAAAGAGCTTTTGAACGAATACGCAGGTCGTCCTTCCCGCCTGTATTATGCGGAGAAAATGACCAAGGACCTCGGAGGTGCCAGGATTTACCTTAAGCGCGAGGATTTAAACCATACAGGTTCTCACAAGATTAACAACGTCCTCGGTCAGGCACTTTTAGCCAAGAAAATGGGTAAGACCCGCCTCATCGCCGAGACCGGTGCCGGCCAGCACGGTGTTGCAACCGCTACTGCCGCAGCTCTTATGAATATGGAATGCGTTGTTTTTATGGGCGAAGAAGACACCATCCGTCAGGCTTTAAACGTATACCGTATGAGACTTTTGGGTGCTACCGTAGTGCCTGTTAAATCCGGCACGGCTACCCTTAAGGATGCCGTATCCGAGGCCATGCGCGAATGGACCTCAAGAATCGACGACACCCACTACTGCCTCGGTTCCGTAATGGGTCCCCATCCCTTCCCCACTATCGTGCGCGACTTCCAGTCCGTTATATCCAAAGAAATCAAAGAGCAGATTCTTGAAAAAGAAGGCCGTCTTCCCGATGCGGTGCTTGCCTGCGTAGGCGGCGGCTCCAACGCAATCGGAACCTTCTACAATTTCATAGAGGACAAAGGTGTCCGCCTCATTGGCTGTGAGGCTGCGGGACGCGGAATCGATACTTTCGAAACCGCTGCCACAATCGCTACAGGTCGCCTTGGTATCTTCCATGGTATGAAGTCTTACTTTTGCCAGGACAAATACGGCCAGATAGCTCCCGTATACTCAATTTCAGCAGGTCTTGACTATCCCGGAATCGGTCCCGAGCATGCGCATCTTCACGATATCGGTCGTGCCGAATACGTTCCCGTTACCGACGAAGAAGCGGTTTGTGCTTTTGAATATCTTTCAAGAACCGAGGGTATCATCCCTGCCATCGAATCCGCTCATGCGGTTGCACACGCCATCAAGCTTGCGCCTACCATGAGCAAAGATCAGATTATCGTAATTACCATCTCCGGCCGCGGCGACAAAGACTGTGCCGCCATCGCCCGTTACAGAGGGGAGGACCTTCATGACTAGAATTGCAGATGCTTTTAACAATAATAAGGCTTTCATCGCCTTCATAACCTGCGGCGACCCGGACCTTGAGACCACCGGTGCGGCTGTACGCGAAGCGGTTCGTAACGGCGCCGATTTAATCGAGCTCGGTATTCCTTTCTCGGACCCCACCGCAGAAGGCCCCGTCATTCAGGGTGCCAATCTTCGTGCGCTCACAGGCGGTGTAACCACCGACAAGATTTTTGATTTTGTCCGCGACCTCCGCAAGGACGTTTCGGTGCCCCTGGTATTTATGACCTACGCCAACGTAGTCTTCTCCTACGGAACCGAGCAGTTTATCAAAACCTGCAGCGAAATCGGCATCGACGGAATCATCCTTCCCGATGTTCCATTCGAGGAAAAAGAAGACTTCGCTCCCACCTGTCGCAAATATGGTGTAGCCTTCATCTCCCTCATCGCTCCCACCTCAGGCGAGCGTATAGCCATGATAGCCCGGGAGGCCGAAGGATTTATCTATGTCGTATCCAGCCTCGGCGTAACAGGCACCAGAAGCGAAATAAAGACCGATTTAAAATCCATCGTTGATGTTATCCGCGGTGTCACCGATGTTCCTTGTGCCATCGGCTTCGGAATCTCCACTCCCGAGCAGGCTGCCAAGATGTCTTCTTTGTCCGACGGCGCCATCGTAGGCTCCGCCATCATCAAATATCTTGAAAAGTACGGAACAGAGGCGCCTAAATATATCGGCGAGTATGTAAAGTCCATGAAAGATGCTATGTAACCCTCCTTTAAGTTGCCGGCGCCTCCAAGCGCCGGCTTTTTCTTTTCTATCCCTGCTTTATCCGTCCGTTTATCGCAATAGCAATAACAAGCCTATTCTGCGATAAATATCCTTCGAATTTGGGCCATAATTTGCCCTTTTTATCGCAATACTGGATTTGTTTCAAATTGCGATAAGAATTTAGTGTTTTTTTATCGCAATTCTTCATTTTTTCGATATTGCGATAGATGAACATAAAATGGGTTCTGAAATCACCTTTCTTTATCGCAGTTAAGGCTCTTTTCTCGTATTGCGATAACCAATCCTCTACCATCCGTTGAATCAACCCGCCGAATAGTTTGTTCTTATTTCTATCCGCAGCCCTTACACTTACGCTATAATATGATAGAAAGGAATTTAGAAATGGACTTAGGAAACAATCTTAAAACACTCCGCAAAAGCAAGAATCTTACACAAGAAGAACTGGCTGAATGCCTGAACCTTTCTCCTCAGACAATCAGTAAGTGGGAGAACAATCTTTCAATGCCCGACATCTCCATGTTGCCAATTCTTGCAGACTACTTCGGAATCTCGGTTGACAGTCTTCTGTCTTATAATGTCAAAGAACGTGAAGCCGACAAGAAAGAATTGGCTCAAAGGATTCACGCTCTAGTCAATGGTGGCAATACGGAACTTGCCTACAATGAGCTAAACAATTCCATGTGTAAATGGTCTCTTTCTGCCTCAATGAATCATCTGATGGCATGGGTTGCTTACACGCTCTCCAAGGACAAAGAAACCGAAGCTCGTCAATCTCTTCTTGAAGAAGCCATCATGTATGCCGATCGCAGTATCAGCCTTGACGGCGGAGAAACTTCAAAAACAGCGCAAGCAAAAATGACTAAATGCTTCTGCCTCGTTGACTTAGACCGAAAGGCAGAGGCAGTTAAGATAGCTAATCTATTACCTTCCATGTACACCTCAAGAGAGCGGGTACTGGCCAAGATAACCGAAGGTTCCGAGCAAAAGAAAAATATAGATACAATGCTTCAATTTATTGAAGAGCTCAAAGATGAAATGAATACACTCTTAAAATAGACTCAAACCAAAAACTCCGAAGCCCATGCTTCGGAGTTTTATTATTGTCGCTTATTAAACTGCATTGTAGTTAATCAAGCATCCCTTAAGAATTATCTCTCTTTCCTCATCAGTTAAATCGCCTAAGTGAAGAGTGAATTCCTTAAGGCCGTCTGCCTTAACTGCGTAGGCTTTGATATCGTTGTTCTTCTCAACAACCGCCTTCTTAATCTCGGGGATATAAATGTAATCGCCCTTGGTAAAAGGAAGGTCGCCCTTGTCAATTACGAAAGGAAGCATGCCCCAGTTGATGAGGTTGGAGCGGTAACGCTTGGTAGCGTATTCATGAGCAATGTTAGCCCATCCGCCGAGAACCTTCTGACAGGAAGCTGCCTGCTCACGAGCGGAGCCGTCGCCGGGTTTAACGGCGAAAATGGTGGAACCGATACCGAAATTGGTGTGATTAGCGTCAGGGAATACCTTTCTGACCTTATCCATAACTTCATGGAGCTCAGGAAGCGCCTGGCAGGGCTTTTCTGAAGCATCACCGGCTAATACTGCTTCACGGGCTTTCTCGGCCTTCTGAACCTCTTTTGCGAGGCCTACGTACTCGGGATCCTTACGGGAGAGAGTAAACTCTGCAAGTCCCAAAGGATTGGAGCGGTAAGAAGAGGTCTCACCGGAAGGAATCAGCTCGTCTGTGGTGGTAACAGGGTCGTGAATCTCAGACACTACTTTCAAAAGAAGATTGTCCGTAAGGGCTACCATCTTGGGCCAATCCTTAATGTTGGGACCCATCTTAATCTCCTGATTGGGGTCTGCCACACCATGGGAGTCAAAAACACGGTTAGCATATATTGAAGAGTCAAAGAAGTATTTGTACTTCTTGAGTTCTTTGTCAATTTCCGTTGCGGGTGTTAAGAAGCCTTTGTTGGCTGCAGTGGCTGCGATGGAGCGGGCGTCCATAAGTGCAACCGACGCAATCTGACCGTTCTGAATCTTGGAGCCTTCGCGGTTAGGGAAGTTTCTGGTAGAGTGACGGATAGAGAATGCGTTATTGGAAGGAGTGTCGCCTGCACCGAAGCAAGGTCCGCAGAAAGCGGTCTTCACTACACCGCCGGCCTTAATAAGCTTGGTAACGGCTCCGTTCTTGACAAGTTCCATATAAATGGGCATGGATGCGGGATAAACGCTCAAGGTAAACTCATCATTGCCGATGCATGCATCCTCAAGGATGTCTGCTGCCGCACAGATATTCTCAAATCCGCCGCCGGCACAGCCTGCGATGATACCCTGGTCCACATAGAGCTTGCCGTCACGAATCTTGTCCTGAAGGGAATACTGAACCTTCTCACCGAAGCTGACCTTGGCACGCTCTTCCACTTCGTGAAGCACATCCTTAAGGTTTTTATTGACCTCTTCGATGGTGTAAACGTTTGAAGGGTGGAAAGGCATTGCAATCATGGGTTTAATCTTGGAAAGGTCAACCTCAATCATGCCATCGTAATAAGCCACTTCTTCGGGAGCGAGTTCTTTGTACGCGCTCTTACGTCCGTGAATCTCGTAGAACTCTTCAATCTTCTCATCGGTAGTCCAGATGGAAGAAAGACAGGTGGTCTCGGTGGTCATTACGTCGATACCGATACGGAAGTCTGCGGAAAGGTTCTTGACGCCGGGTCCCACAAACTCCATAACTTTATTGTTAACATAGCCGTTGGCAAATACCGCACCGATAATGGCAAGTGCCACGTCCTGAGGGCCAACACCGGGTACGGGCTCACCTTTAAGGTAAACGCCTACTACGCCGGGAAGCTTAATGTCGTATGTCTGCGAAAGAAGCTGCTTAACAAGTTCGGGACCGCCTTCGCCCACTGCCATGGTACCTAAAGCACCGTAACGGGTGTGTGAATCGGAACCGAGTATCATGCCGCCTGCTTCTGCCAGCATTTCACGTGCAAACTGATGGATAACCGCCTGGTGAGGGGGTACATAGATACCGCCGTATTTCTTGGCACAGGTAAGGCCAAACATGTGGTCATCTTCATTGATGGTACCGCCTACCGCGCAAAGAGAGTTGTGGCAGTTGGTAAGTACGTAAGGGATAGGGAACTTTGTAAGTCCCGAAGCTCTTGCGGTCTGGATAATACCTACGAAGGTAATGTCGTGGGAGGTAAGCTTGTCAAACTTAATCTTAAGCTTCTCCATATTGCCTGAGGTATTGTGGGCCTCTAAGATACGATAGGCCATTGTGCCTTTTCTGGCGCCTGATGCAGAATAAGCTTTTGCACCTTCGGCGTTCTCGGGTACTATCTCAACTCCGCCTACCAAAAATGCACCGTTCTCATGTAATTTAATCATTTACTTTCCCCTTCTTAGAGTCAGTCACCTTTTTAAGGTGCCAAATGTCATCCACATATTCCTGAATGGTTCTGTCAGATGAGAACTTGCCCACGTGAGCCACATTCAGAATAGCCGACCTTGCCCAGGCATCCTTATCACAGTACTTGCGGGCAAGTGCCTCTCTTGCATCGTGATAAGACCTGAAGTCCTTCAAAATAAAGTATCTGTCAGCTCTGTCGGATTCTTTTGTATTAAGCAACGAGTTGTAAAGGGACCTGAATTCCTCTGTATTGGTGGATTCGTAGGTACCGTCTACAAGCTGTTCCAAAACCTTTTTAACATCGGGGTCGGAGTTGTAGATCTCCATGGGCATATAGCCGCCGTAATTCTCAAAGTTAATAACCTGCTCAGCTGAAAGACCGAATATCTGAGCATTCTCCTCGCCCACTTCTTCAACGATTTCCACGTTGGCGCCGTCCATGGTACCAAGGGTAATGGCGCCGTTTAACATAAACTTCATGTTACCTGTACCGGAAGCTTCCTTGGAAGCCGTAGAAATCTGTTCGGATACATCCGATGCCGCAAAAATAAGCTCGGCATTGGATACGCGATAGTTCTCTATGAAGATAACCTTTATTTTGCCTTTAATGGATGCGTCGTTGTTGATAACGTCCGCAACGCTGTTAATAAGCTTAATGGTCTGTTTGGCTGTATGATAACCTGCTGCAGCCTTCGCACCGAAGATAAAGGTACGCGGGTAGAAATCCATGTCGGGGTTTTCTTTTAACAGGTTGTATAAGTACATAATGTCAAGGATATTGAGAAGCTGACGTTTGTACTCGTGAAGTCTCTTAACCTGAACGTCGAAGATGGAATCAGGGTCTACATCGACTCCGTTGTGAGCCTTGATGTATTTGGCCAGACGCACTTTGTTGAGACGCTTAATCTCCATAAATTCCTTGCGGGCTTCCGCATCGTCGGCATATTTGGCAATGCCTTCTATAACGGAAAGGTCCGTTACCCACTTATCGGACTTAAGTTTGTCCGTAACCCAGTCAGCAAGAAGAGGGTTGGCATGCAAAAGAAAACGTCTCTGGGTAATACCGTTGGTCTTGTTATTAAACTTCTCGGGGAACATTTCGTAGAAGTCTTTAAGCTCCTGCTTCTTAAGAATCTCCGTGTGAAGTCTTGCAACACCGTTGACGGAATAGCCGGCTGCAATGGCGAGATTGGCCATGCGCACCTGACCGTCCCAAAGAATGGCCATCTTACGAACCTTTTCTTTGTTGCCGGGATACTTGGCTTCTATGTCGGCCACGAAACGTCTGTTAATCTCTTCCACTATCTGATAGATACGGGGAAGGAGTCTTGAGAAAAGGTCGATGGGCCATTTTTCAAGAGCTTCGGACATTATGGTGTGGTTGGTATAAGCACATGTTTTGGAAGTAACTTCCCAGGCCTCTTCCCATGTGAGATTGTGCTCATCAAGAAGAATACGCATAAGCTCGGGAACCGCAACCGTGGGGTGTGTATCATTTAACTGGAAAGCAACCTTCTCGTGGAACTTAAGAAGGTCTTTATGAGTACGCAGATACTTGTCAACCGCTTCCTGAACGGATGCGGATATAAAGAAGTACTGCTGTTTAAGACGTAATTCTTTGCCTGCGTAGTGATTGTCGTTGGGATATAAGACTTCAACGATGTTGCGGGCAAGATTCTCCTGTTCAACCGCCTTCTGGTAATCTCCCTTGTCAAAAGAATCAAGCTTGAAAACCTCCATGGGCTGAGCATCCCAGATTCTTAAAGTATTAACCATGCCGTTACCGTAGCCTAAGATGGGCAGATCGTAAGGCACTGCATTGACAGACTGGTAGCCTACCTGTCTGTAGTGATTGCGCCCGAAGGCGTCCGTATCAAATTCGGTATAGCCGCCGAACTTAACTTCTTTGGTATACTCGGGGCGTCTTAATTCAAAGGGGTTACCGTTTTCAAGCCAGTTATCAGGCACTTCCACCTGATAACCGTCCTTGATAACCTGTTTGAACATACCGTAGCGGTATCTTATGCCGCAACCGTAAGCGGGATAGCCAAGGGTTGCAAGCGAATCAAGAAAGCATGCGGCAAGTCTTCCGAGACCGCCGTTACCGAGAGCTGCGTCGGGTTCTTCATCTTCCACTACGTCGATGTTGAGTCCCAGCTCTTCCAAAGCTTCCGCAACTTCTTTGTACGCTTTCATATTTATGAGGTTGTTGCCAAGTGCACGGCCCATCAAAAACTCCATGGACATGTAGTAAACGATCTTGGCATCCTGTTCCTCTATGGCCTTCTGCGTATCCATCCAGGAATCGATTATCTGATCCTTGATGGCATAGCAGACTGCCTGGAATATCTGTTGATCGGTGGCCTCCTCTAAGGTCTTTCTGTAGGTCGTCTTTACGTTGTAGACTACGCTTCTTTTGAATAATTCTTTATCAAAAACAGGTTCCTTCATAGAAATAAAGCCTCCTTAAGCTAAGGTGTTTTCCCTTAAACCCTCTCAACGCCTATTGTAACATTTTCACCATTAACGTTCCATTCTTTCATGTTGGAAAGGGTTCCGTTATCTGAAATGTCAACAGCCAAAACCTTTGTGGAGATGGCTTCTTTATTCTTAAGAACTACTTTTGAAACTACATCGCTTCCGGTTACCAC
>JAFYDI010000042.1 GCA_017544835.1 Lachnospiraceae bacterium
ACGAGTTCTCGGAGAGAGAATACTTGTCGGACGAAATCAACGGATAACGAGGAAATAAGTGATGGAAAAGATTCATTTGCTCATGCCCATGGGTGGCGGCGGTACCAGATTCGGCAATAAGGGATTTAATGTTCCGAAGCCGTTGATAGAGCTTAAAGGAAAGCCTTTCTTTTACTGGGCTGCAAGCTGTATTACGCAGAATATTGATGTGGCGGATATTACGTTTATCGTGCTGCAGGAGCATATAGATAAGTTTGAGATAGACAAGGCGATTCTTAAGTATTTCCCGGAGGCGCGTATTCATGTGATTCCTGAGGTGCTTAGAGGTGCGGTGTTAACTTGCCTCGAAGGTCTTAAGGAGATTGATGATAATCGCCCGGTGCTGTTTGAGGATTGTGACCATGCTTTCTTAAGTAAAGCGTTTTGGAATTATGTGAAAGCCGGCGAGTTTGAAAGTCCCGATGCGGCACTTCTAACTTTTGAATCAGACAATCCGGCATACAGCTATGCGGAGTTTGATGAAAACAGCCGCGTGATTGGCACGATAGAGAAAAAGGTTGTTAGTAACGAGGCTATCTGCGGCGCATATTATTTTAAGTCTTCAGAGGCATTCAAGAAGGCATCCGAAAGCTATCTTACAGCTTGCGCGTACAATGAGTTCTTTGTGAGCGGAGTGTACAACGAGCTTATCAAGAGCGGCGGAGAGGTTAAGACTTTCAGGATCGATGAGCATATTTCTTTCGGCACTCCGGACGAGTATGATGAATCGGTTAATGATAAAAGGCTTGGAGAATTGATTAAATGATGTTTTTAGGCCTTGCACTGGCAATTGTATTAATGAGCGTGGGCCACTTCCTTAGGACACTGCGTTGGGAACTGTTTATCAACGTATATGAGAAGCCCGATAGGAAGAGGCTTCTTAGCGCGCTTTCGCTTGGATATACCGTGAACTTTTTGGTGCCTTATAAGCTCGGCGATCTTGTAAGAGGTTTCTACGCAGGGCGGCGAATGAAGAACGGTAAGGCTCTCGGACTTTCGACGGTTATTGTGGACAGATACCTTGATATTCTGGCGGTAGGGCTGATTTTCTGTGTGCTTTCGCTGATTCAGAGGGGCGATGCGGCGTTTTCGAGTGCGTCGAGATTCTATATTATCCTATTCGCGGCGTTGATTGTTGCGACGCTTTTGGTGTATCTGTTTAAGAACCTGCTTAAGAAGTTAATCAGGCTTGTGGCGGGATTGTTTAATGCAAGAATCGAGGGTACCATTCTCAGGTTCTCGTGGGCACTCATATGGAACTTTAAGGATATTGTACTTAAGCTTAATAAGCTGAAACTGATTATCGTAACCGTGGGAATGTGGGCGGTATACATTCTTTCTTACGGATGCTTCGCTTTCTTTTACTCTTCGCTTGGAACGAATACCGGTTGGCGCGACATTTTCCTTATGCTGTTTGGTGAGAGCGGCGTTAAGGCAAGTACGGTGATGGTATCGCTGTTTAACGGTAAGTTTGAGGCGTCGCAGGTATATTTTGTGATGTATACTTTGCTTCCGTTAGTGATTCTTTCTATGGCATCACTTCTGGCTAAGCGGTTTCATGGG
Source organism: Lachnospiraceae bacterium (assembly GCA_017544835.1). Lineage (GTDB taxonomy): Bacteria > Bacillota > Clostridia > Lachnospirales > Lachnospiraceae > UBA1258. The sequence continues at coordinate 1,603 of JAFYDI010000042.1, forward strand.
GCGAGCGGAGAGGAGAGAGAATATCTTAATTTGTTGCCGCAGATTAATGCCGAGGAGCGTCTGGTATTTCTTGATAAGTATTTCTCCGGAGAGAATAGGGAGTACGTTAATAACTACCTAAAGATTAACCAGGGAATATCGATTATTCGTGACTATTCCGCGGGTTCCAATGCAACTACGATGTTGTGCGTGGACAGTCGTGGCACGTTTTTTAGAAAGTATGCGTTCGGTAAGGATGGCGAGAAGCTTAAGGAACAGGTTGAGTGGATTGAGAGATATGAGGATACTCTGCCGCTTCCTAAGATTCTCAAGGCCGATTCCAATGATTTCTGCTGCTATTACGATATGCCTTATGACAGCGCGGCTGTAGGCATGTTTGAATATGCGCATTCGATGCCGATTGATAATAGTGTTGCGGTATTAAGAAGGGTATTTGACAAGCTTGAGAGTACTCTGTACAAGACAGCAATCAGTGTGGCCGTACGCGAAGATATAGATGCTTATATCACGGGTAAGGTTGACAGGAATATTGAGCGTATTGTATCAGCGAGAAAGTTTAAGCCTTTGTGCGATTACGATACTATTGTGATAAACGGTAAGGAATACAGGAACTTAAAGTCCTACGATAAAATGTTAAGTCACGAGAATTTGCAGAAGGTATTTGCAGGTGATGCAATTACAGCGGTTCACGGAGACTTAACTATTGAGAATATTGTATGTGTACGCAAGAATGACGGGGACGATGATTTCTACTTAATCGATCCCAATACCGGCAATATTCTTGATTCGTCCAACCTTGATTATGGCAAGATGCTCCAGTCGCTTCACGGCGGATATGAGTTCCTTATGTCGGTTCGAAATGTGAAGGTTACGGATAATCATATAGATTTTCTTTTTACAAGGTCGGCGGTTTATGAGAGCTTGTATGAGGAAATGGTGCGGTATATGGAGGCGCATTTCTCTCCTGAGCGTATTAAGAGCATTTATTATCATGAGATAGTGCACTGGTTAAGACTTATGCCTTATAAGATTGATAAGGATTATCACACGGCACCTGCATTCTACGCGGGGCTTTTGATGGTGCTTGATGATGTATACAAGAGATATTTGGAGAAATAAAGATGGCAGTCGGCAAGACTAAACTGGCGATTTTCGACCTCGACGGAACGCTTTTTAATACGGACAATGTCAACTACAAAGCGTACAGGGAAGCGCTTCTTCCTTACGGTATCGAGCTTGACAGAGAGTACTTCGTTAAGTACTGTAACGGAAGGCATTACAAGGAATTTATTCCTAAGATTATGGGTAGTACCGAGCACCTTGAAGCGATTCATGATGCCAAGAAGGATTACTACAAGAAGTTCCTTGATGAAGCTGTGATTAATAAGCATTTATTCGCAATGATTGATGCGATGCGGGATACGTATTATACTGCGGTAGTTACGACTGCTTCGCGTAAGAACGTGGAAGACATACTGGGGCGGTTCGGCGTATCGGATTCTTTTGACTACTGCATTACGCAGGAGGATATTCATAAGCCTAAGCCCGATCCGGAAGGGTTCTTGCTTGCTATGGAGCATTTCGGAGTGACGCCGGCTGACAGCGTGATATTTGAGGATTCCGATGTGGGAATCGAGGCGGCGAGGGCGTCCGGTGCGACGGTATTCGTTGCAGATAAGTTTTAGTGAGAATTCAGGTTATGGTTAAGAAGCTTTTTATACAGGCAATTAAATTTGTGGGATTGTCGGGAATTGGCTGGCTGATTGATTTCGGAGTGTTTACACTTCTGGGGCTTTGCGGGATTCCGTCGTGGATATGTAACATTATCAGCTCGCTGTGCGGAGTGACATTTGTGTTCTTCACATCGACCCGAAAGACTTTCGAGGTGAGCTTAAAGAGACTGTCGCTTAAGCAAAAGTATGTGGTATATGTGCTTTTTGAGGTTGTGGTAATTTTAGTGGCGTCAAGGTTTGTGGGGCTTTTGGACGGAGTGTTCGCGGAGGCTTCTTGGGAACTTCTACGGAAGTATTCGGCGATTGCGGCGAAGATTTGCGTGACACCTTTTACGATGGTAATCAACTTTATTTTTATGAAGTTTTTAACTGAAAAGATATAGCTATAAACGGGGGACTTACATGAGATACGAAGAAATGTCAAAAGGAAAGAGAGCTTGCTATACCACGATTGCGTGGGTACTGTTGCTCATAACACTGGGCGCCGTGTGGTATGTGAACTTTGTGACGCCTTTCGGGCAAGGAGCTGAGCTTGCGCTGAAGGTATTTCAGAATGAACTTGTAGCCGATTGCGTTAATACGGTTATGTTTCTTTTGACTGCGCTTTTGATTACGGGCATAAGCGAGACGATGATGAGACTTAAGAGACATGCAAGTGAGCGAGTTATGTGCATGGCACTTGTGATGGGAGCTTTGATTTCGCTTGACGTAAGCATGAAGACGTCTCTTTTTGAAGAGGCAGGTGTATACAACTATCTTTATGCGATGGTTGCGGTGCTTGTGTTTATGTGGGCATATTTAAGGGAACTTCCTTACGATTGTTTCGGAAGCAAGGAGCCATGGCTGTTTGTGACCATTTGGATTATTCCGGTGGGACTTGTTGCGGGCTTTGCCAACAGAGGTGTGGGACTTATGCTTTTTATCTTGGCAATAGCTGCGACAAGGTATGTGAGCAAGGTTGACCACAGAGTGTTTGCGTGGATGCCTATCGGAGCTGTATGTGTATTTCTTGGTTTTGCGGCAAGGCTGGTGCTTCCTGCGTATCTTGATAAGAATTTATCCGGTGCTTTGGCCGTTTACGGAGAAACTTCCGGACTTTACAAGTATGGAATATGGGAGGCGCGAGAACTATTTGAGAGTCTGCTTCCCGCACTTTTGGTTACTTTTGCCGTTGTGGCACTTTTAAAAGGTGTTCATAATGTGGCTTTGGGTCGTGAGATAGCTTACGTTCTTGCGGCGGCTGTGGCGACTTGGATATTTACGATTTTTATACCGGGTAATGTCGGAACTTCGGTTTATCAGGTGGTTGTTCTTTTGCTGCTTGCGTGCGCGGCTATGTGCCTTAAGCTTTTTGAAAAGCGACCGGCGATGAAGGTGTATATCTATATCGGTTGCGGATTCTTATGGTTAAGAGCTGCGTGGTTAATCTGCGAAGGATTGTTTTTGTAAGAAAAAGATAAGAAATTTCCATGCTTTTACTGCGGTTTCGGAGGATATAATCGGATAAAAAGCATAAGGAGAGGTTTTGATATGGAAAATTTGGCAATATTCGGCGGCAAGCCCGTCAGAGAGAATAAGATAGCATATGGTAAGCAGCTCATTGAGGAAGACGATATCGCGGCTGTTGTAGAGACTTTAAAGAGTCCTTATCTTACCTGCGGTCCCAAGATTACAGAACTTGAGGATAAGCTTTGCGAGGTTACGGGTGCCAAGCACGCTGTAGCGGTATCGAACGGTACTGCGGCGCTTCATATTGCTTGTATGGCAATAGGCATTCAGCCGGGCGATGAGGTAATAGTATCGTCCATAACCTTTGCCGCAAGTGCAAACTGTGTGCTGTATTGCGGCGGGACTCCTGTTTTTGCCGATATAAGACCGGATACTTACAACATCGATGTTGAAGATGTTAAGAGGAAGATTACAGATAAGACCAAGGCAATCGTTGCGGTTGATTTCACCGGTCAGGCGGTTGAACTTGATGAGCTTAAGAAGATTTGTAAGGAGCATAACCTTTACCTTATTGAGGACGCGGCTCATTCTATCGGGACGAAGTATAAAGGTCAGCCGGTCGGCTCCATTGCCGATATTACGACGTTTTCTTTTCACCCTGTTAAGACTGTTACTGCGGGTGAAGGCGGCGCTTGCATGACCAATGACGATGAGCTTTATAAAAAGCTTGCTCTTGCCCGCACACACGGCATCACCAAGCATCCTGAAGAGATGGTTAGGGAAAGCGAGGGACCGTGGTACTACGAGCAGGTGGATCTTGGATATAATTATCGTATTACGGATTTTCAGGCTGCTTTGCTAATCAGTCAGCTTAAGAAGCTTAAAAGATTTTCAGACCGCAGAAAGCAGATTCGTGCAATGTACGATGAGGCTTTTAAGGATATGCCCGAAGTATTCATCCAGAAGCAGATTCCGGAGTCGGATACCACTCAGCATCTTTATATTCTAAAACTTAATCCTGAAAAGCTTAAATGTACAAGAAGAGAGTTCTTTGATGCTTTTGCGGCAGAAGGATTCGGTCCGCAGGTACATTACGTTCCTGTTTACAGACATCCGTATTATGAGAAACTTGGCTACAAGAAGGGCCTTTGCCCCGTTGCCGAGGCTACGTATGAGCAGATAATCAGTATTCCTTTCTACCCGGCTCTGACTGACTCGGATGTAGAGGATACTATCAAAGCGATTAAGAAGATTGTTGAGTATTACAGAAAATAGCAGGAGATTGACATGAGTGTAATTAAATCGGCAGCGATGCTTGAATTTTCCGGTTGCGGTGACGAGAGAGGCGAACTGATAGTTGTGGAAGGAGCGCAGGATGTTCCGTTTGAAATAAAGCGAGTTTTTTATATGTATGGAAGCGACGATACGGTAGTGCGTGGCAAGCATGCCAATCTTCGCACCGAGTTTGTGCTTATAAATGTTGCAGGTACCAGTAAGGTTAAGGTACTTGACGGTAAGGGCAATGAGACAATTTACCTTCTTAATAGGCCGAACACCGGAATTTACATTCCCAAGATGACATGGAAAGAAATGTATGATTTCAGCGCCGATTCCGTTCTTTTGTGCCTCGCGAGCGAGCATTATGATGCTTCGGAATACATCAGGGATTACGATGAATATTTGAAGCTGGTTAATAAGGAATCGTAGGTATGTTGTTTGATTTTCTTGAAAAAATATTTCGGTTCTTCGTGTATAAGGTCTTCAGACTGAAATTTAGCGAAGAACAGTATGCCAAAATATGGCAGTTTGTGATGTACGCAACGGTGGGTCTTTCGAACACCGTTGTTTCGTATGTTTTTTATATATTCTTTTTGAAGGTGGTCGGACTTGAAAAGGTACGATTCGGACTTGAAACGTCTAACTTCCTCGGATTCTCCATAAGCGTTGTTAATGCTTGCTATTGGAGTAATAAGTATGTGTTTAAGCCTGAGGAAGGCGTTAAGCGTTCGTGGTGGAAGACTTTCATTAAGACATACATTGCATACGCTTTGTTTGGGCTTGTAATACACACCGCATTGTTAAAACTTTTTGTGGAAAAGTGGGGCATAGCTAACTGGCTTGCGCCCATTATCCTTTTGTTTATAATTACTCCCTTGAATTTTATTGCCAACAAATTCTGGGCATACAAAGATAAAAAGGAGGAGTCTATCCCTAATGGAGAAGATAGTTCCCAACAGGCTTGACAGAGGCTTTTTTAAGTATCAGAAGGAATTCGAGGACAAGGCGATAGAAGTACTTCGCTCCGGGTGGTATATACTGGGTCAAGAAGTATCTTCTTTTGAGGAAGAATTCGCAGAATATGTAGGTTCAAAGTATTGCGTCGGCGTCGGCAACGGCCTCGATGCGCTTTATCTTGCTTTCAGAGCGCTCGGAATAGGCGAGGGTGATGAAGTACTTGTTCAGGGCAACACATATATTGCCAGCGTTATGGGTATCACCATGAATGGCGCAACTCCCGTGTTTATTGAACCTGACGAGTATTTTAACATGGATGCCTCCAAGCTTGAGGAAAAGATTACGGATAAGACTAAGGCAATACTTGTGGTTCACTTGTATGGGCAAGCATCAAATATGGGTCCGGTGGTCGATATTTGTAGGAAGCATAATCTTCGTCTGGTAGAAGACTGTGCGCAGGCTCACGGGGCTGAGTTTAACGGCCAATCTGTCGGAAGCTTTGGTGACGTGGGATGTTTTTCTTTTTACCCCTCGAAGAACTTAGGAGCATTCGGGGACGGTGGCGCGATTACTACCAACAGTAAGGAAATTGCGGACACGATAAAGATGCTTCGCAATTACGGAAGCGAGAAAAGATATTATAACAAGGTGGTGGGCGTAAACTCCAGGCTTGATGAAATACAGGCCGGACTGTTGCGCGTACGTCTTAAGCATATGTCGGAGCTTGAGCAGGAAAAGCGTGAGATATGCGAGCGTTACCTTAATGAGATTGACAATGCTTTGGTTGAGCTGCCTAAGATTAGAGAGGGTGCCACGCATATCTGGCATCAGTTTGTAATACGGTGCGAGAGCAGAGACAATCTCAAGGATTACCTTGATGAGAAGGGTATCGGTACAATAATTCACTATCCGATTCCGCCCCATCTTTCCGAGGCTTATGCGTATCTGGGAGTCAAGGAAGGTTCACTTCCCATTACGGAAAAATATGCCAAGACCGTTCTTTCGATTCCTCTGTATAATGGAATGACTCGCGAAGAACAGGATTATGTAATTAAAGCGATTAATGAGTATGGTAAATGATTCAAAGACAACAATTAAACACATCATTCAGGGGCTGATTTTTCTGCTCCTTTTTGGCGTGGGATTGTTGGGCTTATATAAGGTTTTCAATTGGAAAGATACTTCCGGAGATTATTTATCTTCTATGGAGCAGATGTACAATCTCCCGAATGATGTGATTGACGTAGCTTTCTTTGGCCCAAGCGTTGTGTATTGCGGTATTAATCCGGCTGTGCTGTGGGACGAGGCGGGAATTGCTTCTTTTAACGCGGCAATTTCGGGTCAGGACAGAGAAGCATCGTATTACTATATCAAAGAATTCCTTAAGAAGCAGTCTCCCAAGGTGGTATTCGTATCGGGAATGCTTTTTCAGAACGAGAAATATCTGGTGCAGGGCAATCTCTATCGAAATACCCTGTCTATGAGAAATTCCGCGAATTATAAGGATTTAGTGGATGCCGTGGTTCCGGACAATGACATGACCGAGACCAATACAGTGTGGGACTATTATCTGCGTTGGCCCATTATTCACAGCAGGTACAAAGAAATTAAGAAGAACGATTTCATTCCGGTTGAGGAATATGAGAAGACTCTGGGGTATTCCTATCTTTTTGATGGAAACGGTAACCCGCCGGAGGATTCATATTTTGACTTTGAGACCGTAGCAGAAATCTCAGATGAGAACAAAGAATGGGTGGATAAGCTCTTTAAACTTTCGCAAGATGAGGGCTTTGAGCTCGTATTTGTTCAAATGCCCGGATATTTGGATGAACATTGGCGAGCCAAGCTTAACGGGGACTTTAAATATCTTGATGAGCTTGGAATTAAGCACATAGATATAAATCAGTGCGCAAGTGCCATTGGCTTTGACTACATAGAGGATATGAACGACTGGTTTCACTGCAAGGTTTCGGGTGCAGATAAGATCAGCACATATCTTGCAGGCTACATTAGAGACAACCTGTATTATTCAGACAAAAGAAGTGTTCCCAGCTACGAGTTTTACGATGATGCGGTGGAGGTACACCGACATGAGTTACTCAGCCAAAAGCTTATAAAAAGCACCGATTTAGCAGAGACATTTGCGCTTATCAAAGATGTGGACGGAATAATATATTCTGTTACGCTCAGCGAAGGCGCGCGAGGAATAAAGAATGAGACGGCTTCGATAATTAAGGCCAATATGCCCATTCGCGACTTTATGGACTATAGTGGAACGTCCATTGTGCGGGATGGCATCGCGGGAGAGGTTTTAGGCTACAAGGACTACGCGTTCAAACTCAACTCTACCGACTATTTTATGGTCAGACCGGTTGTGACTGACGCGGGCCGCTTTGATGAGGTATATTACGGCAAGACCCGTTGCATTGACACCGATGCAACCGGTAATTTTATGGCAATTTATGACACGATACTCGACCGTTTGATTACGGTTATGGATATTCACTGACACTTCGGAGGCTGAATGGCACTTACATCACTGTTGTTCTTAATATTGCTTCTTGGCACCGCTATTATGTATTATTGCCTTCCTTGCAAGATTCGCTGGATTGCAATACTGATAGCCGATGCCTTCTTTTTGTACAAGTGCAATTCGCTTCTTGAGAATGCTATCTGGCTTGCTGAGGCGGCAATTGTCTATGGAGTTGCATATGCAGTTGCAACATCGGCAGGAGAAACTGTACGAAAAGCACTCACTTATGTGACGGTAATAATTCTTGCCACAACTTTGATATTACTCAAAGAATCAACGTTCTTCGGCATCAAAGACATCGGCGTTGCACCAATAGGCATTTCATATTACACACTTTCATGGATTACATATATCTGCGGAGCATACTGGAAGACGGGCGAGGTTCAGAAGAATCCGCTTAAATTCCTGGCATTTGCGGGATTCTTCCCTATTCTTGCATCGGGCCCTATCGTCAAGTATGAAGACTTTGGTCGAGAGGTAAGCGGCGGAGTAAAGCTTTCTTTGGACAACATTACAAACGGCGCGGCTCGAATTGCATGGGGCTTTATGAAGAAGCTTGTAATTGCGGACAGAATTGCGACTTTTATCAATACCGTTTATGACAATCCTTACATGTATCCCGGATTGTTTATCTGGGTGGCTAATGCGTTCTTTATCATTCAGCTGTATGCGGATTTTTCGGGTTGTATCGATATTGCGCTTGGCGCGGGTGAGATGTTTGGGTTCAAGCTGCCCGAGAACTTTAATCTGCCTTTTCTTTCGCAGACTCTTGAGGAGTTTTGGAGAAGATGGCACATTACGCTCGGTGGCTGGCTTAGGGATTATGTGCTGTACCCGATACTTAAGTCGGGTCTCTGGCAGAGGCTTACTGCCGGTACCAAGAAACGTTTCGGCAAGAAATACGGCAAGAAGATTCCTACCTGGATAGGCCTCATGATTTCCTGGTTCCTCGTAGGATTCTGGCACGGCGGAAGCTTTAATTACATATTCGGCGTGGGTATATTGTTCGGAATAATCATAATACTCGGAGACGCGTTGTCGCCGATATTTGACAAGATAAATAAGGCTTTAAGGATTAATACGGAGGCTTTTTCCTGGAAGATATTCAGGGTGTTAAGAACGTGGTTGTTCTTCGGAACGGGTCTTTCTTTCTTCAGAGCAGGGGGCTTGCGCGTGGGCTTTAGAAATCTGGGACTTTCGGTTTCGGTGTGGAATCCATGGATTTTCTTTGACGGAAGTTTGTGGGAGATGGGCCTCGATAGGACGGAGTTTTCTATAATTCTGTTCTTCGGCACTGTAGTGATAATTGCGGGCATTCTCAGAGCGGTTACGGGCAAGAGCGTGCGCGAGCTTCTGAAATCACAGAATATGCTGTTTAGATGGCTTCTTTATGCGGGTCTGGTGTACAGCGTTATCATATATGGGTGCTACGGAAGCGGATTCTCTTCGGCAGCGTTCATTTATCAGGGATTCTAATGTTTGAAAGGGTTTATGTGCATGAAGGAACTTGAATATCCTTTTGACAAAAACTATATACTCAGCAAAAAAAAGAGCATCAAAAGGCAGCTTTTGTCGCAGAACACTAAGTTTACGGAGAAAAGAATAGCCATTCTCGGAGGCTCTACCACCAATGATATTAAGGCTCTTCTCGACTTGTTCCTGCTTAATATCGGTATCAAAGCGGAGTTCTATGAATCTGAGTACAACAAGTACTACGAGGATGCTATGTTTGATCCTGCGGAGCTTGTTGAGTTTAAGCCCGATGTAATCTTTATTCATACAACTTCTGTGAACATTAAGGCTTTTCCGAGCGTTCGTGACAGCGTTTCTGAAGTACAGGACAAGCTGGAAACAGTCTACAGCGAGTTTGAGAGAATGTGGGCACATCTTTCGGAAGTGTATCATTGCCCGATTATTCAGAACAATTTTGAGTATCCGAACGTAAGACTTTTGGGCAATTCGGACGCTGTGAATATTCATGGAAAGGTTAACTTTATTAACCGTTTAAATGCGAGGTTTGCCGATTATGCGGCTACGCATGACAATTTCTATATACACGATATTAATTATCTTGCGGCAAGAATCGGACTCGACAATTTCTTTGACCCGTTTTACTGGTACATGTACAAGTATGCGGTTGCGGTGCCGGCAATTGCGGAGTTTTCGTATAGCTTGAGCCATATTATCAAAGCAATTTACGGTAAGAACAAGAAGGCCTTTGTACTCGATCTTGACAATACACTCTGGGGAGGTATTGTCGGTGACGACGGCCCCGAGAATCTTGAAATCGGCAAGGAAACCGCGGAAGGTGAGGCGTTTCTTGCTTTTCAGGAGTACATTAAGAGCCACAAGGACATAGGCGTTTTGCTCAATGTATCATCCAAAAATGAAGAGGAGAATGCGCTTGCGGGCTTGAATCATGCCGAAGGAGCTTTAAAGCCCGAAGACTTCACACTTATTAAGGCCAATTGGGAGCCTAAGGCGGTGAATGTTCAGACCATTGCGGACGAGCTTAGTCTCGGCGTCGACAGCTTTGTATTCGTGGATGACAATCCCGCCGAGAGGGAGATTGTAGAGGCTAACATCAAGGGTATTGCGGTGCCGGCTATCACATCCTCGGATAAATATATGCGCGACATAGACAGGCATGGGTATTTCGAAGTGTTGAAGCTTTCGGACGACGATTTGTCACGCAACGAAATGTACAAGGCCAATATTAAGCGCGCCGAGACGATGAAATCCTTTGTGGATTACGGAGAGTATCTTAAATCACTTGAAATGAAGGCGGTTATCAAGCCTTTTGAGCCTGTGTATATGGCAAGAATCGCTCAGCTTACCAACAAGAGCAATCAGTTCAATTTGACCACCAAACGCTACTCTCAGGCAGAGATTGAAGAGGCGGCACAGAACAGGCTTACTTTTTACGGAAAGCTTTCCGATAAGTTCGGCGATAACGGTGTAGTAACCGTTGCTATCGGCCGCGTAGAGGGTACGATATGTCACATGGAGCTTTGGCTTATGAGCTGCCGCGTGCTTAAGCGCGATATGGAACTTGCACTTTTGGACGAGATAGTGCATACTTGCAAAGAACATGGTGTTACGCAAATCAGAGGATATTACTATCCTACCGCCAAGAACGCTATGGTCAAGGAATTTTACAAAGGACTTGGATTCGATAAAGTCGCTGAGGATGAAAACGGCAACACAGAGTGGTCGCTTGATATATCCGGCAATTATGAAGACAGGAATAAAGTCATAGCTATAGAGAAATAAGAATAATCAGTGAGGAACATTATGACAAGAGAAGAAGCATACGAAAAGCTTAACGAAGTATTCAGAGATGTTTTCGACGATGAAGAAATAGTGGTTAACGATGCCACAACGGCTAATGACATAGAGGACTGGGACAGTCTCGAGCACATCAATCTCGTGGTGGCTGTCGAGAAATGTTTCGGCATTAAGTTCAACATGGGAGAGGTAGCCAAGCTTAAGAACGTAGGCGAGATGATGGATCTTATCCTTAACAAGATTGGCTAGACTTTGCCGCGGTAATACGTTTCTTGATTAAGCCAAGAAGCTTATGAACCGGAATGGCCACTACAATAATGCACAAAACGGCAACTGCGGCATAGATTGCGCGGTTGCCTATTTTATTTTCCAGGAAGCTTAGGAACAGACCTTGTAATCCATAGATCTCAAGAGAGTGTTCTCCGAAAAAGCGACTGACAGGGTTATCAATAAGGCGAGGAGAAGTTGTTCCCACCCATGCAATAAAGCCTGTCAAAAAGACTGCCAGAGCCAAATCAGACAGCATTGTGAGCAACAGATATATGAAGTCCTCAAAAGAAGGAACCCATTTATAGTCGTTATATCTGAAGTTGTAGAATGTAGAGAAGGCAGCCAAAACAATAAATATCACCAATCCGCACACAGTAATCAGCCACGGGTGCTTTGAAAAAATCGCTTTCTTTTGATCGTTGATGTATGCAAAGAGAACTCCGACAAAGAAAGAGAATGCAGGTTCATAATTGGTCTTTGAAGAAGATATCAAAAAGTAGTATGAGAAAATAAAGAGAAGGATGGCGCCGCCAAGCACCAATACAAAGGCGGAGTCATTAGCAATCCATTTTCTGATTATGAAAAACAAAAGATACATAAGGAGAGCTGTCTGGAAATACCATCCGAAATTTACGATGGTGCTTCCGAATGTGAGTGATTGGAGCATTAAAACGACCGAGACGGATCCGTGATTTAGTAAGCTGTAAATCGTGTAAATAAGCACGAAAAAAAGATAAGACAAATAAAACGGCAACACTCTGTTTCTGAGAAATGAATTAATGTAAGCCTCGCCCTTCGCCTTATACGAAGAAAAAAGACCGAATCCCGACAGAAAAAGAAAGCATACTACTCCATAATGCCCCAAAAGATAAAGGGCATAGCCAAAAGAAGTATCGGAAAGAAATGCGGTAAACTGGTACAGGTGATGTATAAGAATCAAAATGGCAAGGTAGCCCTTTATACCCAGAAAACTTTCTTTTGAAAAAGGATTAATGTTTCCCTTAGTCTGTTCCATCGGAACCTCCAAGTCTTGTAAAGAATCTAATACATATCTTATCACAATTATTTTAAAGTGTAACGTAAGGAAAACTTAATAAAGAATGTGGTTTTATTTCTTTGAAAAAAGGGGCATTTAGAGTATAATACTTTATGATGCCCTTTTTATGAGATGAGGGAATTTTATAGTAAAAAGAGAGGACAGATATGCTGGTTTCTTTTGTGATTCCGTGTTACAGATCGGAAATAACGTTACCGCAGGTGGTTAAGGAGATTGACGAGACCATGGCGGGCTTGATTGCATATAATTACGAGATTGTGCTGGTGAACGATTCATCGCCCGATAACACTTGGGAGACGATTAAATCGTTGGTTAAAGAGCATAAGAATATTACAGGAATTAATTTTGCTAAGAACTTTGGTCAGCATGGCGCACTTATGGCAGGCTTAAGAGAGGCCAAGGGCGACTATGTAGTGTGTCTTGATGATGACGGACAGACCCCGGCCGATGAAGTGGGTAAGCTCCTTGCGAAGCTTGATGAAGGATACGATGCTGTATACGCAAGCTACGACAAGAAGAAGCACTCGGCGTTCAGAAATTTCGGTACTTTCATGAATGAGAAAATGGCAGAGAAGTTACTCGGCAAGCCCAAGGAACTTTTTGTATCGAGCTATTTCGGTGTTAAGCGATTCGTGGTTGATGACATGATCAGATACGAGAATGCATATCCTTACGTAATCGGTCTTGTGCTTCGCGCCACCAAGAATATTTGTAATGTACCTGTTAATCACCGTAATCGTGAGGTTGGAACTTCGGGATATACCTTTGGCAAGCTTCTTAACCTTTGGATTAACGGATTCACTGCTTTTTCGGTTAAGCCTTTAAGAATTGCAACCGGTATCGGCGCTGTGTGCGCTGCTGTTGGGTTCTTGTATGGAATATATACGATTATCAAGAAATTTGTCGTGCCGGATGTACCGCTTGGCTATTCAGCTTTGATGACGGCTCTTATGTTCATAGGCGGAATGCTGATGCTGATGCTTGGCATGGTGGGTGAGTATATCGGAAGAGTATATATCAGCATGAATAACTCACCTCAATACGTAATAAGAGAAAAGATTTATCATGAAGAATAAAAAAGCTGCGATTCTAATCGCAACGCTGTTAATTGTAATTTGTATGCTGCCGGCGCTTTTTCTTTGGCGTAAGGAAAAGGGTGAGGAATACGAAGTAATATGCTTCGGCGACAGCGTAATGGCAGGCTATTATGGGGCCGGAGCCATTCCGGACGTTTTGGAAAAAAGAACCGGCAGGAAGACCCTTAACGCTGCTTTCGGCGGTCTTACCATGTGCGTTCCTCATGAGGTGACCAAGGCGGGAGATCCTTCATGGCTGTTTTGCATGACGGAGTTGTCGAAGGCGCTTTATGAAAGAGATTTTTCGCTTCAGATAATGGCTACCAATTCTCGCACCGATGCGATGCCGGAAGCATGGCTTACACAGGCGAAAGCGCTTAACAATCTTAATTATGACAGCGTCAGATATGTGATTATCGAGCAAGGTGTCAATGATTATTTGATGGGTAAGCCCATTGAAGATGCTTCGGATGCTTACAACATTTATACTTTTGCGGGCGGACTGAGAACGTCGATTGAGAATGTAAGGAAGGCATTGCCCGATGCCGAGATTATCCTGGTTACCCCTTCATATATGTGGCTTAATACGATGTATGAGGACTGCACGATTATGGATTTCGGAGGCGGTACTCTCCCCAAGTATGTAGCAAGGGAGAAAGAAATCGCGGCGGAGTATAACTTAATCTGCGTTGATAATTTCTACGGTTCGGGCATCGATGTAAGTAACTACAAGAACTACCTGTATGACGGCTTACATACGTTAGAAGAAGCCAATAACCTTATGGTAGACAATATTATCGGAAATGTGGAAGGATTGCGTAAGTAATGAATTCACCCCGCAGTACTTTTCTTAAACTGAATAATGCACTCGGAACAGAAGGAAGAACTGCCTTCATAACTGCGGCTGTGATGGGCTTTATCGCTCATATGCCTGCGCTTGTGGCAGATATACCCAATCATGACGGACTTGATTCGATTTACTTTGACCAGAACATGCTCACTTCCGGAAGATGGTTCTTGGGACCTGCATGTGCGGTTTCGTCCTATTACTCTCTTCACTGGCTTATAGGTGTGCTTGCAATTTTATATCTGGCACTTGCCACGGTGTTTGTTGTGAAGCTTCTTGATGTTAAGACACCTCTTTTTGCAGGACTTATCGCCGGACTGATGGTTACTTTCCCGGGACTTGCATCGAATTTTGCATATCTGTTCACCATGGACGGGTATATGATGGGTCTGCTTTTTGCTGTTGTTGCAGTGTTTGTGACTGCCAAGGTTAAGCGAGGGTTCTTATTCGGGGCTCTGTTCTTAGCCCTTAGCATGGGCATATATCAGGCTTATCTTCCGGTGGCGATGTTACTTAGCCTTTATATGGTGCTTATGATTTTTGCGGAGAAGGCAAAATTTGTCGATAAGCTTAAGAAGGCGCTTAACTACCTTTACATGGGTGTTATCGGCGTAGGACTTTACTACGGGATATTGAAGCTCCTGCTTGTAATTACCGGCAAGGAACTCGATACATATCAGGGTATGAATGGCTCTGTGGTACCTGTGTCTTTGACAGAGACGATTAAGGCTGTTTATAAGGACTTTATTTCCTTTACGGTATATGGAAAGACGATTTTCTCGAATGCTTTCGCCACGGTTGCGGCGGTTGTCATAGCAGTTTCTTTTGCGGCGGCACTGGTAGTTAGAGCTGTGCGGGAAAAATGGTTTAAGTCGGTGTGGTTCTACGTAATTGCGTTGGTTACATGCGTGGCTATTCCGGCCTTTACGAATGCCATCCTGCTTATTTCCAAAGATGTTACATATCACATGATTATGAGATATCAGTGGGTGCTTTTCGGAGTGCTTGCGATTGCTTTTGTTGAGAACAGTTTCAGATATTTCAAGCCGGGAATGCAGGTTGTTTTTGAGTGGTGTGTACTTACGGCTGCAACTGTATGCATTCTTTCGCATGTAATTTCGGTTAATGTTGCATATTCAAATCTTGAGAAGAAGTACGAGCGTACTTATGCATACTGCCTGCGTCTTGCCGACAGAATCGAGCAGACCGAAGGGTATTACGAAGGCATACCGATTTATATGATCGGTGTGGTGGGAGAAGACAATTTCCCGATAGTCGATATTACTTCGAATGTTACGGATCATATGCTCGGAATAGACGGTAACTGGCTGATATATACACCTAAGAATTATGAGTTGTTCTTTAAGCATTATATGGGAATAACCTTTAACTTTTTGATGCCCGATGAGGCCAATTTCTATGATACCGAGGAATACATAGATATGCCTTCTTTCCCGGGTGCCGGCTCCACTAAGGTTGTGGACGGAATTCTGTACGTTAAGACAGAGAACATGCATTAAAGGAGAAATGATGGCAGAACTCATATCCCTAGTTATTCCTTCTTACAATGAGGAGGAGAATATTGAGAATACGGTAAATACGCTTAAATCGATACTGGACGGCGAAGACTTTGACTGCGAATTTGTATTTGTGAACGATGGTTCGTCGGACGGGACGTTTGAGAAGATTGTTGAAGCATCTGAAAAGGATGAACGTATCAAAGGCATTTCTTTCAGCAGAAATTTTGGTAAGGAAGCTGCAATTTTTGCGGGTCTTGAAGTTGCTACCGGCGATGCCTGCGTGGTACTTGACTGCGACCTTCAGCATCCTCCGACACTGATTAAGGAAATGGTTGCAAAGTGGCGCGAAGGCTATGAAGTGGTGGAAGGCGTTAAGTCGTCGAGAGGCCGTGAGAGTTTATTTCACAAGATGAGTGCCGGCCTTTTCTATCATATTATGAGCCGTCTTATCAAGATTGATATGCGTGCGACTTCGGATTACAAGCTTTTGGACCGTAAGGTGGTCAATGTATTATTAAGCCTTACCGAGCGTAATACGTTTTTCCGCGCCCTTACATTCTGGGTAGGATTTAAGTCTGTTAAGCTTGAATATGATGTTGAAGAGAGAAAGTTTGGTAAGACCAAATGGTCATTCATGAGTCTTATGAAGTATGCCATTAATAATGCTACGAGCTTTTCGACGTTGCCGCTTCAGATAGTTACGGTTTTGGGCGTTGTGTCAATCATGGGCGGCATAGCTCTCGGCATTCAGACGCTTGTTAAGTTCTTCATGGGAACGGCTCAGGAAGGTTTTCCTACTGTAATTCTGCTGGAACTTTTACTGGGCGGATTCATTATGCTCAGCCTTGGCATTATCGGCCATTATCTTGCCCGTATTTACGAGGAAGTGAAAGGTCGTCCCAAGTACATTGTGCGGGAACATACTAAGAATATAAAAGGAAATATTTAATGGAACAGAAGCTCTTTGAAAAAATAAGTGTAATCAGGGACAAGAAAGCTTATGCGGTTATCACAGGCATTCTTTTTCCGCTTTTGATATTGTTATTCTGCTTTGTGAAGGTTAATCAGGGCGTTGATATTACCGACTCGACTTACAGCCCCAATAACTTTCAGTTTACCGACAGATTGGATGTAATGTGGTATGTATCCACGTTCTTTGCCAATTTTGTGGGAGGAATTCTGGTAAAGCTTCCGCTTGGTAACACTTTATTGATGCTGAATGTGTACACGGGTGTATTTAAGGCAATAACGGCGATTATTGCGTATTTCTTTTTCGTAAAGACCGTTAAGGTGCCTCGCGAGCTTTCTTTTGTGGGAACAATAGCGGCTGTGGGACTTTGCTGGTGCCCTACCACTATTTTGTATAATTATCTTTCGTATCTTTTCTTTTTACTCGGAGCAATACTTCTGTATAAGGGCATAGTGCGGGACAAAAAGGGATATTTGATATTTGCCGGCTTCTGCCTCGGGTTTAACGTGTTTGTGCGTTTTTCAAATCTGTGCGAAGTGGCGCTTATACTGGTGCTTTGGGCATATTGCTTTATTGAGGATAAAACGTTCAAAGAAGGCTTTACCAAGACCTTGCAGTGCGTCGGCGGGTTCCTGGTGGGATTGTTGCCGGGAGTACTGCTTGTAGGCATCACAAGAGGCTTTGGGGCTATATATCAGGGAATACATGAACTTTTCTTTATGACGGGTGAGGCGTCCTCGTATACGGTTACGGGTATGCTCATGCAGACTATCACAGCTTACAGGCAGACGTGGCCGTGGATGGAGATTACGTTCTTCATGTTGGTGCTTTCTATGCTGGCGTTTCTGGTCCTTCCTACCAAACTTACATGGCTTAGATACTTGCTCGGCACGATTATAGCTGTGGGATTTTCTTTCTTCCTGTACAAGAGGTCTCTTTTCACGAGAGACTATCGTTCCTACGGTTCGATTTATCGTTTCGGCGCGTTGATTCTTGCCATTATGATTATATGGTTTGTAATTCACGCACTTAACAGAAAAGTGGCATATGAGGAGAGAGTTCTTTCTTTCATGGGTGTGATAATCATTGCGATAACACCTTTGGGCAGCAATAACGATGTTTATGCCAACTTAAACAACATGTTCTTTGTATTTCCGCTGTTTATGTTCCTGCTTGTAAGGTTTGTTAAGAGCAACGAATATTTAAGAGGAATCAGATGGTCTGTTCTGCTTCTGACGCTGCTCTTTGTGATGCAAAGCGTTCTGTTTGGGTTTAAATTCACCTTCAGAGACGGCGATTACAATTATGCCAGAACGGCAGAGATTACCGATGTTCCGGCAGCTCGCGGTATGATGACGACGGAAGCGCGTAAGGCAGAAATTGATTCGGTATACAAACTCTGGAAAGAAAAGAACCTTGGTGGAAAAGGAATTCTTCTTTATGGTGATGTGTCGGGTCTTGGCTTCTATCTTGAAGAAACCCCTGTGATATGTACCGCATGGCCGAGCCTTGATTCATTCTCTCCCGACAAGTTTGAGCGTGAGATTAAGGAACTTGAAGGAAGGATCGATGATAAAGGCAGCTTATTGCCGCCACTGATTATCGGCAGTGAATCGGATTACAGTGTTTTAAGTAATCCCGAGACTAAAAAGCAAAAAATTCTTAATGAATATATATCAAAATATAACTATACAAAAATCTATAGCGGCGAGAAGTTCTCGATTTATTCCGCTGAGTAGCAGAAAGGCGTTTTTATTATGGCTGATTACAAAATAAGATTTAACGTACCTCCTTTTACAGGCAAAGAAATGGAGTATATCAAGCAGGCCGTGGACAATATGAAAATCTGCGGTGACGGTGAGTTCACCAAGAAAGACAGCAAGTGGATTGAAGAAAAGACCGGAACTTCCAAGGCTTTACTTACCACTTCCTGCACACATGCGCTTGAACTTGCGGCACTCCTTTGCGATATCAAGGAAGGCGATGAAGTCATAATGCCTTCTTTTACCTTCGTGTCTACGGCGGATGCATTCGTACTCAGAGGCGCTAAGGCGGTGTTTGTGGATATCAGACCCGATACCATGAACATTGATGAAAATAAGATTGAAGAAGCTATTACCGACCGCACCAAGGTTATTGCTCCCGTGCACTATGCAGGCGTGGCTTGCGAGATGGATAAGATTATGGACATCGCAAAGCGTCACAATCTTAAAGTGGTTGAGGATGATGCACAGGGTATTATGTCTGAATATAAGGGTCAGGCACTTGGTACATTCGGCGATTTCGGTGCGCTTTCTTTTCACGAGACCAAGAACTACTCCATGGGCGAGGGCGGTGCGCTTTTGATTAAGGACCCCGCTATGGCAGAGGAAGCCGAGATTATAAGGGAAAAAGGAACCGACAGAAGCAAATACTACCGCGGTCAGGTGGACAAGTATACATGGCAGAATTACGGTTCATCATACCTTCCTTCCGACATGAATGCGGCATATCTCTACGCACAGCTTGAGATGGCGGATGAAATAAACAATTACCGTCTTGCAAGATGGAACCAGTACAATGAAGGTCTTAAGCCGTTAAAAGAACGCGGAATTTTGGAACTTCCCACAATTCCCGAAGGCTGCAAGCACAATGCGCATATGTTCTACATTAAGACCAAGGATATTGCCGAGCGTACGGCACTTATCGATGCGCTTTTGAAGGATGGCATCTATTCTGCATTCCACTATATTCCTCTTCACACTGCTCCCGCAGGTAAGAAGTTCGGTCGTTTCCACGGTGAGGACGTATATACCACGAAAGAGAGTGAGAGACTTACAAGACTTCCCATGTACTATGGTCTTACCGAAGAGGACTGTGAATTTGTAATTAATCGTGTTAAGGCATTCTATGGAGTCTGATAAGCGAGTATCGATACAAACGATAATTAAATACTTTGCCTATGCCGCAATTGCTGTGGAAGCTGTCTTTGCGGCTTTTTGGCTGTTTAAAAATATCGGTGTGATGCGTGTCGATTATGTGGCTCAGACATATATTCTTGCGGCGGATTCACTTGTGGTGGATGACAGTATGGGTATACTGTATGCGCTCGTTGTGAGGGTGCTAGGCCACGGGGCGGTGTTGCAGATAGTTCAGATAGTTATAGGCACTTTGGCGCTGCTCTTTTTCGCGACAGGCCTTTTTAATAAGAGTACGGCGCATGCTTTGACCGGTATTGTGGCACTTAATCCTGTTATTCTTCAGGCCGAGACGGCTTTGTCACCCGGTGCGCTTACGCTTGCATGCGTATTGGTTGCTGTCGGTGCGGCTGCAAGAAGTCGGAGTAATTCAAAGTGGTACCCGGCGATTGCCGCTGTCGCTTTGGCAGCAGGCTTTTTGAATCCTGATTATGCATATTTGTTTGTAATCGGCGGAACAGTGTTTGGCGTTGTGACTTGCATTGCTGATAAGAAGTTCAAGCTACTGCTTTTGGCACTTATAATTGTGTCATTCATTGTACCCGTTTTTACCAATCGAGCTATTAGGGATGACAGAGCATATGGAAGAGTACACAGAAGTCCCGAGTTTTTGATGATGCAGCGGGTAGCCTGGCCGCATATGACTACTTACGAAGATCTTGTGGAATTCTTTGTGGGATGGAATATTGACAATCCAAACGCAGATTATTCAGTGTGGCTCTCTCTGTCTGAAACGGTTCCGGAGAATCTTGCGACGGAGTTTTGCTATAAATATGAGGAACTGATTGGCATCGGTAATGCAGATGACAATTACAAGACCATTACAGAGCATGCTTTACTTAAGGGGTTCGGTAACTGGGGCCCGGATTTAATTAAAGATGAGTTACTGTATTTGGGGGCACCTGCTACGACTGTGGGTACTTATATTTTCAGAGTACCCGGAACCTCGGTTGTGAATGGGTTAAATTATATGTTTAACGGGGCCGAGAAACTTTTCCCGATGTACTTCGTGTTCTCGGGTATGGCATTGATTGTTTTGATGTTGCTGTATATTGTCAAATTTGTTGTAAGCCGGATATCTCGGTCGGGAAAAGGCAGTATATCGGTGACAGTTTCGATGATAGCAATTATTTTCTTGATTTCTTTGTATGCAACATTTATATGCTTGCGCTTATTTGACTATAGAAATGTGCTGTTTATGGTGGCAGGCTGGCCAGCGGCAGTTATGGCATTGTCTGAACGTAAAGAGGCTTTATGATATTAAGAGTTGTTTTGTTTATCGCTATATTTATTTGTGTGACCGCGATAATAGGTAACAATTTAAAAAGGGAAGATGAAGGCCCGCTTATGTCTCTTGTATACGGGCTTATAGTTTCATGGGCGCTTGCTTTTGCAGTGGGAGTGCCGTTAATTATCATGAAGAAGCCGCTTTCTCTCATGAGGTTGATTCTGGTGGTGCTTTATGCGCTTTTATTTGCAACCGGAGTGTTTTCTTTGGTCAAAAGAAAACGGTGCAACAAAGACAGAGGACAAATCACGCCATTTAAATCATCTGAGATGATTTATCTTGGATTATTCCTTGGAATAGTGGCTTTCCAATTGTATAAGACAATTTTCTATGCGTATGCGGATGGCGATGACGCATTTTATGTTGCTGCGGCAAGGGTTGCTGAGGCGTCGGATAAAATGTATTTGACGGATGCATATTTGGGAACACCGTCGGAAATTTTATATAGATATGCACTCGCTCCGTTCCCCATGTGGGAGGCTGTTCTTGCACAAGCGAGCGGTATTCAGACAACGTTACTTGCACATTTAATCTTGCCACCTGTACTTATAGTTGTGACTTATATCGTTTATAACGAAATTGGTAAGTTGCTTTTTGGAGTGGAGAGCAGAGAAAAGCGATTTATGTTCTTAACGCTTACGGCAGTTTTTGAATTGTTTTCAAATGTTTCCACTTCTACATCCGGGACATTTTTACTTACACGTGCAAGACAGGGTAAAGAAGCTTTGGCATGCATTATATTGCCGCTCTTATTCTACGAACTTTTCAGACTTGTCAAAGCAGAAGGAGATATAACTGTCAAAGATTTCTTTGTGCTTTTATCTACGGTCTTGGCTGCTTCGCTTTCAAGTCTTTTAGGTAATATCCTGACATCAATTATGCTGGCAGGTGCAGTGTTGTGGATGATTATACGCAAGAAGCGTTTTAAAAATATGGTTATCATAAGCGCACCGGTGTTAATCAGTATTATGACGGTTTTGCTGTATATTAAACTCAGATAGGAGGCTTGAGAATTGGGTAGAATGCTTGACAATTTAAGAGACTATTCCGGCTCAGGGCTTCTGTTTGTGCTGTTACTGATTAGCATTGTTTTCCTCGGCTTTAGGGTGAAGCGCGGAGCTGTTAAGACAATGACGGTATATTTGCCGATTTTTGTGCTGGCAGTTTTCTTTTGCCCATTATGGGGAATTTATATGGGGCAGGAGAACGATGGCGAGATTCTCTACAGAATTTTGTGGATGATTCCAGCGGCAGTTATTGTTTGTTACGCGCTGATTGAGGCGATACATATGGTGCCTGAGAAGTTCAAAGCGGTTTCTTTTGTTACAGCAGTTTTGATAGTAATAGTATCAGGTAAGTATATTTACGCGAGCCCCTTCTTTTCCAAGGCAGAGAACTGTTACCATGTTCCGCAGGTGGTTGTGGACATATGCGACGATATAAGAGTTGAGGGCAGAGAGGTAAGAGCCTGCTTTCCGATAGAACACATCCAGTACGTGAGACAATACACACCTTATGTGTGCCTTTCTTACGGGAGGACGGTGCTTTTGGGCAATGGATTTAATCAATACAGCAATGTTGAGCAGTTCCTTGATGAGGAAACGATAGATACGGCGGGACTGGTCGAGGAGCTCCGCAGGGTAGATAATCACTATCTGATATTGGAAAGTGATAGGAAAATGACGGAAGACCTCAACAAATATGGATATATATTCATTAAAACATACGATAAATACAGTCTGTATTTAGACGAACAGGCATATCTCGGAACAGAGTACCGATAGGGGTATAAGGAGGGAATTTTATGGATAGGATAGCGGTTTTGATACCTTGCTATAACGAAGAAAAGACTATCGGTAAGGTTATTGCCGACGTTAAGGCCAATATACCTGACGCGGTCATATATGTTTATGATAATAACTCAACTGATAGGACCTCTGAAATTGCGTTAAATGCCGGAGCGATAGTACGCAAAGAGCATCTTCAGGGCAAAGGAAACGTTATCAGAAGAATGTTTCGAGAAATCGATGCCAAGTGCTATCTGATGGTGGACGGGGATGATACTTATCCCATGGAGTATGCGCGTGAAATGTGTAATCTTGTGACCGAGGACGGCGCGGATATGGTGGTGGGAGACAGGCTTTCGTCAACGTATTTTACCGAGAATAAGCGCCCGTTCCATAACTTTGGAAACAGCTTCGTAAGATTTGCCATTAACAGATTGTTTAAAACAGATATCAAGGACATTATGACCGGTTACAGAGCTTTTGGATTTAACTTCGCCAAGACGTTTCCGGTGTTGTCTAAGGGATTTGAGATAGAGACGGAGATGACCATTCATGCGGTATATAATAACATGGATGTCAGAAATGTCGTTGTGGAATACAGAGATCGGCCGGAGGGGTCGGTATCTAAGCTTTCCACGTATTCGGACGGTTTTAAAGTAATCATGACTATAGTAAAGCTTTATAAGAACTATAAGCCGTTTGCGTTCTTTAATACGATTGCTGTGCTGCTTACGATTTTGTCGATGGCTTTCTTTATACCGGTGTTACTTGAATACTTTGATACCGGACTGGTAAGCAGATTCCCGACGCTGATTGTGTGCGGATTTGTAATAATTGCGGCTATTCAGTCGTTTTTCGCAGGACTTATTCTTTCGACGATGGCGAATAAGAACAGGCGCGATTTCGAGCAAAGGCTCATTAATATTCACTTTGAGGAAAAGGATTTATGAAAGAAATTTGGCAGAAGCTGATGCGTCTCTTTGACAAGAGGCAGAAACATCAGATGGCGGGCCTCGTGGTGCTCATGGTAATAGGAGCGGCACTTGAGACCGCGAGTACATTGTTATTGATGGCAGTTATCGGCGTTGTCGTAACACCTGAGACGGTGCAGAACAATGCAATATTGAGCGCAATTTACAATGCTCTCGGAATGAGCGATAAGGGATTTTCAATATTCCTTATGGTGCTTTTGATTTTTTCTTTTATCGCCAAGAATGCGTACTTATTCCTTCTTTGGAAGCTTACATACGCTTTTGTCTATAGGAATCAGTTCAGGACTTCCGAGCGACTTATGCGTAACTACATAAAGAGACCTTACGAGTTTTATCTCTTTGCGGACACGGCTGTAGTGCAGAGAAGTATTACGTCAGATGTTAATAACATGTATGGCCTCGTGCAGGCATTGCTGACACTTGCAACAGAAGCGATGGTGTGCACTTTCCTTGCTGTGTTATTATTCGTGACGGCGCCGCTTTTCTGCATAGTTATGACGGTTTTGCTGATAATTGTTATGTTCCTTATCACCAAGCTTTTAAAACCGGTCATGGAGCGCGCGGGTCAGGAAAATCAGGATTTCTATGCGGGGCTTTTTAAGTGGATTTCCCAGACGGTTCAGGGCATCAAGGAAGTTAAGGTTACCGGTACCGAGAAGTATTTTGTAGATGAGTACAAAAAATGCGGAACCGGCTATGTCAACGCTGTTCAGAGATATACACTTTACAATAATACTCCCAAGCTTTTGATTGAAACGGTGAGCATCGCGGGTATGATGGGTTGCCTGATTCTGATGCTGGTACGTGGCGGTGATATCGGCGCTGAACTTCCGGCACTTGGTGGTATCGTGGCGGCTGCATACAGACTTCTTCCGTCGGCCAATAAGATTAACAATCAGCTCAATGCAATATCTTATTTCAGACCGTTTCTTATGAACGTTTCCGACAATCTCCTCGATGAGATTGACAACAAGAATACGGATATGACCTTTGCCAATCCCGATGTTGAGAAGATTGAAATCAAGAGGGGAATTGGTTTAAGAGGAATTACCTATAAGTATCCTGAAACTGAGAGATATATCTTTAAGGATGCCAACATGGAGATACCGATTGGCTCGGCAGTGGGTGTCGTAGGTGCATCAGGAGCGGGTAAGACTACAATAGTTGATATCCTTTTGGGCCTTCTGAAAGTTGAGAAGGGTGGCGTATATGCTGACGATATCAACACGGAAGACAACTACAGAGGCTGGCTTGCGAACGTCGGTTATATTCCCCAGATGATTTACATGCTGGACGGCAGCATCAGAAAGAACGTTGCATTCGGTATTCCGGATGAGAAAATAGACGAAGCGCGTGTGTGGGCTGTACTCGAAGAAGCTCACCTCGCAGATTATATCAGAACTCTTCCCGAAGGCCTTGATACGGAAATCGGCGAGCGCGGAATACGTATTTCGGGAGGACAGAGACAGCGTATCGGTATTGCGAGAGCACTTTACAATGATCCTGAGGTACTCATTCTTGATGAGGCTACATCAGCTCTTGACAATGATACCGAAGCGGCTATTATGGAATCAATTAACGCTTTGCACGGTAAGAAGACGCTTGTGATTATAGCTCACAGACTTCAGACTATCGAAAAGTGTGACATGGTATACAGAGTTAAGGATGGTAAGATTGAATTAGAAAAATAACTATATATCGGGGAAGGGGGTTACAATCGTATGATTCAGAAGATACGAAACAGCTTGTTATTGCAGCTTATATGCATTATTCTGGCTGTTCTTGTTGTGCTCACCGGTACCCTTTATATGTCGTACCGTTATGTCAGACAGACCACTTACAATTACGCCGAGGCGCTTGCCGACAGCTTGCTTAGGCAGGCCGACAACGCCATGAGCCTTTATGAAGAGAACCTTCGCTACAATGCTGAGGCTTTGTGTCAGTATGTGGTCATGGAAGACATCACTGAGGAAAAAAAAGAAGCCCAACAGGCCAAGATTTCCTCATACTATTCTCAAATCGCTCTTAAGAATCGAGAGATTATCTCCGCAATTCTCCTTGATAAAGATATGAATACGATAGTGTCGCTCGGTAAGCCGGTGGAACTCCCTAAGAAGCAGCAGTACCTAAGAAAGGGTGAGGACCTTAATGCCGACTGGTACTATTCAGACAGCAAGGATTTTCAATACGCGTTCTTTTACCCTATATACGGGGGCGCGGGCGGAAGTTCGCAGGAGCAGCTGGGGATGTGTGTGTTTATTTTAGAGCCTTGGAGGCTTGACGGTACTCTTAACAATATCCTAAATGACAGTATGGCTGCCATGCTCTTAAGCGACTCCAATAAGTTGGACTTATCCTTCAGCACTTTCGGAAACGTTCCGGAAGACGTTACGATGGCTGAGTTAAAAGCAGACGAAGACTATGTATATCGTGAAGGTAATTGGCAGAACGGTATCCGTATCGCGGTGGCGGTGTCGGTATCGGGTAATTCCGAGGGAAGCGAATCGGTTCGTAAGCTTATCATGGTGGCGGCGATTCTTATTACATTTTTCCTGGCGATTATCATTTTCTTTTCCTACTACATGATGGCGCGCCCCATACATGCGATAGACAGGTTCATAGACAATTCTATCAAGCATCCCGAGAGACGACTAAAATTCAGGCGAACGGACGAAATAGGAACGGTGGCAAAAAGCCTTAACCATATGCTTGATGAGAATCAGCGCATGATTGCGGAGATTAAGGACAGCAAGATAAGGCTTTACGAGACGGAACTTGCACAGCAGAAGATGGAGATACTGGCTTATCGTAACCAGATTAACCCGCATTTCCTCTACAACACGCTTTCTTGTATTCGCGATATGGCGCTTATTAATGACGAAGATAATATTGCCGAGGTTGCGATGGCGCTTTCCGACATTTTCAGGTATGCGGTTAAGGGCAGCAACATCGTGACGGTGGGGGATGAAGTGGCGCATATTGAGAGATATGCACGCATCATGGATTACCGTTTTATGGGCAAGATAGCTATTAAGACGGATGTTGAAGATGAAGTGCTTGATAAGCCGATGATAAGATTTTTCTTACAGCCGCTTGTTGAGAATTCAGTATTCCACGGGCTTGAGAGCAAGATGGATGCAGGATATGTAAATGTATGTATCAAGAGTGTCGGCGACAGAATGGAAATGACCGTCAGTGATAACGGTTGCGGCATGGATGCTGAGACGCTTGAAAATTATCGTAACGAGATTAACAATCCTCGTGAAAGCGGAGGTATAGGGCTTTCCAATATCGTACAGAGATTGAAGCTCTTCTACGGCGATGACTATACGATTACTGCAGACAGTGAGATAGATAAGGGCACCGTGATTCGTATTTCGGTGCCGGATCATATGAGGGAGCCGGGGTAGGCTCACATCACATCTGATTGGGGGCAATTTGGATGTTAAATGTTTACATTGCAGACGATGAAGTCTGGATTACGCTGGGGCTTAAGAAACTCCTTGAAAAACTTGATATGGACATATTCATAGTCGGAACCGCCAATAACGGGCTTACGGCTCGGGAAGAGATAGCGATGTTTAAACCCGATGTTGTTTTTACCGACATACGTATGCCTGGACTTTCGGGACTTGAACTTTTGCAGGCTATTCCGGAGGTGTCGCCGGATACAAAGGTAGTTCTGATTTCGGGCTACGCAGAGTTTTCCTATGCCAAAGAAGCCGTGCAGCATCATGCTTACGATTACCTTCTTAAGCCGATTAAGGAAGAAGACCTGCAGAGGGTTCTGGCGGCTATAGTGAATGAGACAGGAGCCGACGAGGAAGCCGAAGAGGGTAAGACGGTATACTATGACCGTCTGATTGATAATGTAGTGACGGAGATTCGGGAGCACTACATGGAGGACATTTCGCTTACTTCGCTTGCGGGCAAGTACAATGTCAGCATGGGAAGACTCAGCGAGATGATTAAAGAGCATTTGAAGGTCAATTTCTCGGATTACATTGCGACTCTCAGAATTCAGCGAGCCAAGGAACTGTTACGCGACGACAGCTTATCGATTCAGGAAATTGCCGAGATTGTGGGATATAACGACTATTTTTATTTTACCAAGGTATTTAAGAAAGTGGCCGGAATATCGCCGAGTAAGTATCGTAAGTCTATATAAAGAGTGTCAGAAAGATCGCATTGCACAAATTTTGAGTGAAAGTGCGGTCTTTTTCTGTTAGTTAAGTAAAATTTTTGGTAAAATTTTCCTCGATTGGTAAAAAATATTACAAAAAAGCAAAAATTTTACCAATCCACCGAAAATATTG
This sequence comes from Lachnospiraceae bacterium, assembly GCA_017544835.1. Lineage (GTDB taxonomy): Bacteria > Bacillota > Clostridia > Lachnospirales > Lachnospiraceae > UBA1258. Next base: position 29,921 of record JAFYDI010000042.1, read on the forward strand.
CATTTAAAAATATACATAATAGCTATACCATGATGTCATTGGGAGTGCTCACAAAACAGAACAGATAATAGTAATGTATTGTATGGCAGGAGGTTATCTATGAAAAAGAGAATCATTAGTGTATTACTCAGTGCGCTGTTAGTTCTCGGCACATTCGCAGGCTGCGGCAGTACCGCAACAAGCGGAAGCAACAACAGTGCACCTACAAAGACTAATACGGCAGCTGCAAGCACAGAGACTAAGGCAGCAGCCGACGGCACCATCAAGATTGGTGTTTCTATCTGGAGTTCAACCGACGTTCTCGGTTCACAGTGTAAGATGATTATCGACGAGGCAGCTAAGGCTCTCGGCGTTCAGGTTCAGTATGTTGACCAGGGTCACGTATCAGAAAAGGTTACCGCATCCGTTGAACAGCTTTGCGCAGCAGGATGTCAGGGAATCATCATTTGTAACTCATCCGATACAGAAATGGCTTCAGCCATTAAGACATGTAACGACAACGGCGTATATCTTGCTCAGTTCTTCCGTATCATCAGCAAGGACAACAGCGCAGATATCTACCAGGCAGCAGTTAATTCCGAGTACTATGTAGGCGCAGTTCACGAGAACGAGCCCGAAAACGGCGAAAAGCTCGTTAACATCCTTCTTGAGAAGGGCGATCGTAACATCGGTCTTATCGGCTGGGAACAGGGTGATGCTACATGGCTCGGCAGATGGGAAGGCTACAAGGCAGGCGTTGAAAAGTGGAACGCAGCTCATCCCGATGATCCCGCTACACTTTCCGAGCCTCAGTACGCAGGTACTACAGCTGAGGGTGGTACAGACGCAGCAAACGCTCTTATGCAGGCTGATCCCAACC
>JAFYDI010000043.1 GCA_017544835.1 Lachnospiraceae bacterium
AACCTTATCGTTGTTCACATGGGCGGCGGTGTATCCGTAGGTGCTCATAAGGGCGGCAAGATTGTAGATGTTAATAACGCTCTTGACGGCGAAGGTGCTTTTTCACCCGAGCGTGCAGGCGGCGTTCCCGCAGGCGACCTTGTTAAGATGTGCTTCTCAGGCAAGTATTCTGAGAAAGAAGTCTACAAGAAACTTGTAGGTAACGGCGGTTTCAACGCATACCTTAACACCAACGACGCAAGAATCGTTGAAGCAAAGGCCAAGGAAGGCGACCCTACCGCAACCGCTGTATTCAAGGCATTCCACTATCAGGTAGCCAAGGACATCGGCGCTATGGCGACCGTTCTTGAGGGCAAGGTTGACCAGATTATCCTTACCGGCGGTATCGCATACGGCAAGACCACTTGTGAGGCTATCAAGGAGAAGGCTGGCTGGATTGCTCCTTTCACCATTTATCCCGGCGAGGACGAACTTCTTGCTCTTTGTCAGGGCGGCTTAAGAGTCATCACAGGCGAAGAAAAGGCTTGCGAATACTAATTTTTGATTAAGAATACGAACCCCGAAGACGTTTTGGCGCCCTCGGGGTTTTTTCTTTGGCAGGGAGGGAGTTTATTCATCAAAATGTCTTATTTTGTTCATAGTTTGTTTACAAAACAGTAACTTTCTTTTGTTGAAGAGCGTGGGAATATCTGTTAGAATAAACATTGGTGTTTTGTACATTAAACGCCCGAAAGGATATTTACATGAAGGTTTTTGATAAAGTATTCGGAACTTACAGTGAAAGACAGATTAGAAAGATTGAGCCTCTCGTTAAGGCCATCATGGATTTAAGACCCGCGATGATGGAGCTTTCCGACGAAGAGCTTGCCAATAAGACCAAAGAATTTAAAGCACGCCTTGAAAAGGGTGAGACACTTGACGATTTGCTTGTAGAGGCTTTTGCCGTTGCAAGAGAGGCCACAAGACGTGTCATCAATACAGAGCATTTTAGAGTACAGATTATCGGCGGTATCATTCTTCATCAGAATCGTATAGCCGAGATGAAGACAGGTGAAGGTAAGACACAGACAGACATTCTTCCCGTATACCTTAACGCTTTAGAGGGCAAGGGTGTACACGTAGTTACAGTCAATGAATACCTTGCCAAGCGTGATGCCGAGTGGATGGGCGCCGTTCACAAGTTCTTGGGATTGACCGTAGGAGTATCTCTTAACGCAATGACTCCTCAGGAGAAGCAGGAAGCGTACGCTTGCGATATTACATATGTTACCAACAACGAGTTGGGCTTTGACTATCTTCGTGACAACATGGCTACTTATGAGAAGGACCTCGTACTTCGCGGCCTTCACTATGCCATCATCGACGAGGTTGACTCCATCTTAATCGATGAAGCGCGTACACCTCTTATTATTTCCGGTCAGGGCACCAAGTCCACCAGCCTCTACTCTATGGCGGACATGCTTGCCAAGCAGCTCCACAGAGGTAAGGATATCGAGGAAGTGGGCAAGCTTGACATGATTCTGGGCAATGTTCAGGAAGAGACCGGTGACTTTATCGTTAACGAGAAGGATAAGATTATCACTCTTACCGAGCACGGTGTTAAGGAAGCTGAGCGCTTCTTCCATATCGACAACCTTGCAGACTCCGACAATGTGGAGATTCAGCACTGCATCATCACCGCTCTTAAGGCCAACAACCTTATGACCAAGGACAAGGACTACATTGTTAAGGACGGCGAGATTATAATCATTGACGAGTTTACGGGACGTATCATGCCCGGTCGTCGCTATTCCGACGGTCTCCACCAGGCAATTGAGGCCAAGGAAAACGTTAAGATTAAGCGTGAATCCAAGACTCTTGCCACCATCACATTCCAGAACTTCTTTAACAAATACGAGAAGAAAGCCGGCATGACCGGTACCGCTATGACAGAGGAGCAGGAATTCAAGGACATTTACGGCATGGATGTTGTGGAAATTCCCACAAACAAAACCGTTATCAGACAGGACCTTGAAGATTCCGTATATATTACCCGTGAGGAGAAGCTTGAAGCCATCGTTAACGACATCGTGGAGACCCACAAGACAGGTCAGCCGATTCTTGTAGGTACCGTTACCATCGAGGCTTCTGAAGAACTTTCAAGACTCCTTAAGAAGAAAGGCATCCAGCACACCGTCTTAAACGCTAAGTTCCATGAGATGGAAGCAGAAATCGTTGCCAATGCCGGCCAGTACGGCGCAGTTACCATCGCCACCAACATGGCAGGTCGTGGTACCGACATTAAGCTTGACGAACAGGCCAAAGCCGCAGGCGGTCTTAAGGTTATAGGTACAGAGCGTCACGAGTCCCGTCGTATAGACAATCAGTTGCGCGGACGTTCCGGTCGTCAGGGAGACCCCGGTGTTTCCAAGTTCTACATCTCTCTTGAAGATGATTTAATGAGACTTTTCGGTTCTGACAGATATAAGTCAATGTTCCAGTCCATGGGCGTTGAACATGGTCAGGAGATTAAGCATAAGTTCGTATCAAGAGCCATCGAGAAGGCTCAGAAGCGTATCGAGCTTCGTAACTTCGATACTCGTAAGCGACTTCTTGAATACGACCAGGTTATGAACGAGCAGCGTGAGATTATCTACGGTGAACGTCGCCGCGTTCTTGAAGGCGAGAGTATGAGAGATGTAATCTACAAGATGATTACCGACATCGTTGAGAGCGCTGTTAACCACGTAATAGGCGAAGATCAGAAGAAGGATGATTGGGACTTCACCGAGCTTAATCAGATTCTTTTGCCCATCATTCCGCTTGAGTTAATCACTCCCGAGCGCGTGAAGGGTACCCGCAAGAGCGAACTTGAGCAGCAGTTAAAGGGCGAAGCCGTTAAGCTTTATGAGTCCAAAGAAGCCGAGTTCCCTCAGGTTGAAATCATTCGTGAACTTGAGCGTATCGTTCTTTTAAAGGCTATCGACAGCAAGTGGATGGTTCATATCGACGATATGGTACAGCTTCGTGACGGTATCGGCCTTGTAGCTTACGCTCAGAAGGACCCTGTTCAGGAGTATAAGAGCGAAGCTTATGCAATGTTCGAGGAAATGACCGACAGCATCAAGGAGCAGACTGTTACCATGCTTATGCGTATCCGTGTAGGTAACTCCATGGAGCGTGAGCAGACGGTTAAGATTACAGGTACCAACAAGGACGATTCACTCGCCAAGGCTCCCGTTAAGCGCATGGAGAAGGTATACCCCAACGATCCCTGCCCTTGCGGATCCGGCAAGAAATATAAGCAGTGCTGCGGCAGAAACGCATAAGACTGCGATTTACAGAGGTTTGTTTTGATAATACTTGATAACTTAAAGAACGAGGTTATGACCTACGAAGAGCCGCTTAAAGAGCTTGCCAGGTCATTACACCTTGAATACAATGAAAAAAGAATCGAAGAGCTTCAGATGGAGATGGAAGCTCCTGGCTTCTGGGACAATCCCGACAAGGCCAATAAGCTTACAATCGAGCTTAAGTCTCTTCAGGGCATTAAGGAAACCGTAGACGGTCTTAAGCAGCAGTTTGACGATATTCTTACCCTTATTGAGATGGGCGAGGAAGAGACCGATGAGTCCTACCCCGACGAAGTTCGCGCAGAGCTTGATGCTTTCGTAGCCAAGTTCGAAGATTTAAGAATCTCCAATCTCTTGAATGAAGAGTATGATAAGTGCAACGCAATCTTACGTCTCAATGCCGGTGCCGGCGGCACCGAGTCATGTGACTGGGCGGGCATGTTATATCGTATGTACACCCGCTGGGCAGAGCGTAAGGGCTTTTCAATCGAGGTTCTCGACCTTTTGGAGGGCGATGAAGCGGGCATTAAGAACGTTACCTTCCAGATTAACGGTCTTAACGCTTACGGCTACATGAAGTCCGAGAAGGGTGTTCACAGACTTGTACGTATTTCTCCTTTCAACGCTCAGGGCAAGCGACAGACTTCTTTTGTCTCTCTTGACGTAATGCCTGATATTGAAGAAGATTTGGACATCGAAATTCCCGAAGAGGATATGCGTATAGACGTATTCCGCAGTAGTGGCGCCGGCGGCCAGAAGGTCAACAAGACTTCGTCCGCAATCCGTATTACCCACCTTCCCACAGGAATCGTGGTACAGTGCCAGAACGAGCGCAGCCAATACCAGAATAAGGATAAGGCTTTGCAGATGTTGAAGGCCAAGTTGTACCTTCTTAAGAAAGAAGCCAATGCCGAGAAGCTTTCCGACATCCGCGGCGAGGTCAAGGAGATAGGCTGGGGCTCACAGATACGTTCTTACGTCCTTCAGCCCTACACTATGGTTAAGGATCACCGTACCAACGCCGAGAATGCCAACACCGGAGCGGTACTCGACGGCGACATCGATTTATTCATCAACGAATACCTTAAATGGAACAACGCTTCCAAGTAATTAAGAGCCACCCGAGGGGGTGGCTTTTTTGCGTTTTAATTGTGAAAAATTTTCAAAAACCTTTAAATAACGGGAGTTTTTAGCAGTTTTTTAATTCCCCGGTGTTAAGATTCACCTTGGTATAAAAAACTTTCAAGAGGGGTGAAAACCATGGCAAACAAAAATGTCAAAACAAAGAAAAACGGCGGAAAATTCGGCATGGGCTTAACGCTCATTCTTTTTGCGCTGGTACCTATGCTCATTACCTCAATTGCGGTAACCGCAATCGTACTTGGTAAGAGCTCATCAGAGTTAAGCAAAACAACCAGTAATTCTCTCGTAACCATTATCGAGGCAACCGGTAAGTCATTCGATTATGCGACAGATACTGCCAAAGAAACCTTAAAGGCCTTCTCCACTGCTCCGATTGTTAAGGAAGCATTATTGCATCCCGACGATCCCGAGGTTATCGCCAAGGCCAATCAGTATACCAATGACTTTTATGAAAAGCTTTCAGGCTGGGAAGGATTGTACATTGCAGACTGGAACACGAAGGTGCTTACGCACGAGGTTCCCGCTGTCATCGGCAGAATCTTAAGAGAAGGCGACAGCCTTACAAACTTAAGAAACTCAATCCTCAATGCCAACGGCGTATACAATACCGGTATTATTACATCTCCCGCATCAGGCATGCTTACACAGTCATTCTATTATCCTGTAATGGAAAACGGACAGCCTATCGGATTTGTAGGCGGCGGTACATTTGTTAATGACGTGGCTTCACAGATTTCAGACGTATCCGGCCTTGGCCTCAGCACTGCTTATGTATATTTTGTAGACAATAAGGGAACGATGCTTTTCCATCCCGATGAAAGCAAGATCGGTAACCCTGTTGAGAATGCAGCGGTTAAGGAACTCGTTGCAAGACTTGAGAAGGGCGAGCGTCCCGCTCCCGGCTGTATTAAATATGTATTCAAGGGCGCCAATAAATATGCGGCTTACTACATCGATGCAGAAGCGCACTATATTGCAGTTCTTACCGCAGATGAAAAAGAAATCATGTCAGGTATCAACTCATCCAAGATTACTGCCATCACAGTATGTCTTGTATGCGTTATCTTGTTACTCATCGTAGCGCTCATCGTAGGTAAGATTGTATCTACACCTCTTAACAAGGTATCCAAGTCACTTGAAGAACTCAGTACCGGTAATGTTACCGCAAAGTGCGATGCAACCTCAAATATCAAAGAAACTGTCAGCATCCTGACCGCATTCCAGACACTGAAGGGCGCGCTCAATGACTCCATGGGTGCTGTTAAGAACTCGGCCAACAAGCTTAACCTTGCTATCGGCAGTGTAGATGAAAAGACTGCAGACAACGTTGAATCCGTATCTCAGATTAATACGGCAATCAACGAAGTAGCTTCCACATCACAGAGCGTTGCCGAAAACGCACAGACTCTTGCAGAGAAGGCTATTGAACTTGGAAGCAACATTGAAAGCCTTAACGAGAACGTTAAGAACCTCTTCGAGGATTCCGAGGCTATCAAGAACGCCAACAACGAAGCAACAAAATGTATGGATTCCGTACATTCCGGCTCTATAGAATCTGTTGAAGCTATGCAGGATATTGCAGCTAAGATTACAGAGACCAACGAAGCAATTACCAAGATTTCCACCGCTGTACAGGCTATCGAGTCTATCGCAGCACAGACAAACCTTCTTTCGCTGAATGCTTCCATCGAGGCAGCGCGTGCGGGTGAAGCAGGTCGCGGATTCGCGGTAGTAGCAGAAGAAATCCGTACACTTGCAGATTCTTCCGCAGAATCGGCCAAAGAAATCAAGGAGACAATCGACAACGTTATTTCACTTTCCAACGGTACGGTTGAAATCTCCAACAGAGTATTTGAGGTTATTACCAAAGAACAGTCTGATATCGAGAACGCAAGAGATAAGTTCCAGGCTCTTTCAGAGTCTGTTGAAGCTTCCGTTGTCGAAATCGATACCATCCAGAAGATGGCTGACAAGCTTGAAGAAATCAAGGCAGAAGTTACCAACGCAACAACAGAACTTGGTGCAATTTCAGAAGAGCTTGGCGCATCCGCTCAGGAAGTTGCCGCATCCTGTCAGACCGTTACAGACGCCTGCATGGATACTCAGACTTCCACAAGCGACATGAACAATGTCAATCAGGAAATGACCGAAGCAATCGGGTTCTTCAAACTCTCATAACACATCAATTACAAAAGCCTCCGTACCTTGGTATGGGGGCTTTTCTTGTGTAGCATCTTTAATAACCCCCCCTGCTATGCAGGGGGACAACAGCTGCTTCAGCTTACAGTAAAAAACCTCCCGTGCTAGAATTACTACGGTTCGCCAACCAAAGTAAAGCACAGGAGGTAGTCCAAAATGGACATGAATAGTTTATCACACACTAGAT
>JAFYDI010000044.1 GCA_017544835.1 Lachnospiraceae bacterium
AAATAAAAATGAGCCCAGGGGGCTCTGTAGGAAAATGATGTTGCGGCTGGCGAACCATTCGGCGAGTCTTTAGACTCAGTGCCGGCAACAGGCCCTTATAGGGCCAGAACAAACCACCGGCTAAGCCGGTGGTTCTGATTTATTCTTGCAAGGCTCGTAGCTTTCGCGAGTCGCACCCGCTTGTGCGGGTTCTCCCCGAGTATACAAGTTCGCAAAAAAGAGGATATCTTTAACGGATATCCTCTTTTTTGCGAGCGCGAGACGGGGATCGAACCCGCGGCCCCCACCTTGGCAAGGTGGTGCTCCACCGCTGAGCCACTCGCGCATGTATCATGTCGCCGGCACACAATCAAGAACTCATTAGTGCCGCAACAAGTATGTACTATACATTAACGGCAGGACTTTGTCAACGGGAAAATCGTACTTCTATGTCAGAGTTATTCGCAAATTCACACATATAATGCGCCAATCATACATAAAATGGTATATTGTCTGTACAATTGGCACAATAACCGATAATTAACAGAATATTAGTTGCGTCTAACCCATATTTCTGTTATAATATACCCGTGTAATTGCGTGGGAATAGGGGCCCGCGCAAAGAGGGAATAGAAAAATGGAAAAGAGGGTGTCTAACTTTACCGCTGAGCAGGAGAACTCTGTGCTCAGATTAATCAGCGGCGTTAATTTTGATTACACTTTTTTGCTTGACGTGGAGGGCGGGAAGGCCTACGTAACAAGATACGCCGATTGTAAGATCGCGGAGCAGTATTTTGTAGACGACTTCGTGGATTACATAGTCTCGAGAGTCCATCCGGACGACTATTCACAACTGGAGAAGGAAGTTAAGAAAATGAGCCAGCTCGTGCCAAGCATGGGCTTCGAGGTGCGCTTAAAAGAAGTAAATGGCAGACGTTACCGCTGGCATCTTATTAAGATGCACATTGCCGAAGATAACGGTAAGGCTCTTTACGCAGGCTCCAGCCTTTATATAGACAGCAGAAAGAAAAGCGAATCCGAACTTACCATCAAAGCCCGCCAGGACCAGCTTACAGGGCTTCTTAACAAGGTAGTTACGCAGGAGAGCATTGCAAGCTACATCCGCAAGAACCCCAACACAGAGGGCGCTCTCATAGTATTCGATATAGACAATTTCAAGAACTACAACGACTTCATGGGTCATCTTTTCGGTGATGAAGTACTTAAAGACGTGGCAACCCGCATGCGCCGACTCTTTGCCAAGGACTCCATCATCGGACGTATCGGTGGCGACGAATTCTTGGTATATGTCAAAGAATACGAAGACGTAACGGAAATTGTTAAGCGCCTTAATGAACTGCGCTCCGAAATCTCCGACATTTCCCTGGGACAAAAGAGCCACTACAGAATTTCCTTAAGTATCGGCGTATCCTTATACCCCGACATGGGAACCGACTTTGATACTTTGTTTAAAGCCGCCGACATGGCACTCTATTCCATCAAGAACCGCGGCAAGAACAGCTACGCTTTCTACACGGACGAGCTTTACAACGAAGAAAGTGCACGCCACGGCGAAGAGCGCTTACAGGAGGCTACGGTTGAGAATAAAGCACCCATCAGCCTCATTGATTTTGCGTTCAAGATTCTTCACGAATCCCAGAACGTATCGGCCGCAACCAATCTTTTGCTTTACAAGATATGCAACGAATACGATTTTGAGGCAATCCATATATACGAGCTCTCGAATGAGAAAGCATACTCCACCGAAGTCACCTACGAAATTCACAAAGACACCCGCGAAAGCTGGCTCGGCAGAAAGATAGACTTCTCGCGCACCAATTTAAAAGAACACTCGGAAATGATGAAAAAAGAAGGCTACATCCTCTACGACTTTACCGAAACGGAGAAGCCTCATCCCGGCAACGGCATAGAAGAGTGGGAAGGCATCGGAAGCATGCTCCACGCAGACATGGGCTTGTTTTCACAGACAAGAGGCTGCATAGACTTTATAAGCGCGCGCCCTCCCGTAAGCTGGAGCAAGCAACAGATTGACGAGCTTTTATCCATCAGTAACCTCCTCTCCGTGTGCCTGTATTACAACGACAAGGTTACCAAAGCGGAAAAAGCAGTCTCACGCTATGAAGAGTTTGACTACCTTACGGGTCTCTTAAAAGAAGAAAACTTCTTAGAAGCCGCTCAGAAAGCAATTTCCGAAACGGAAGACAACGTTAAGATAGCCGTAGTATGCTCCGACATCAGAAACTTTAAATACATCAACGAAACCTTCGGTTACACTACCGGCGACCGCGTAATAAGAGCCATGGCCGAGTACATAGGCAGCCGCGAGCGCGATTTGTGCTGCGCTACCAGACTTCGCGGAGACCACATTCTGCGCGTTCAGAAGTTTCCGGCAAGCGTATCGGACGAGAACATCTGCCGACTCATAGAAGACGGCTGTGAGAAGATGACCGATTACATTGCCAAGAAGACAGGTATCAACAACATATTCATTCGCGCCGGCGTATACATTGCGCCCTGCGAAGACTATGACCTTGACACTGCCATCTCCAACTCCAACACCGCCAGAAAGAACGCAATCGGCTGTACCGGCAGCCACTGCCAGATATTCGACCAGGAGCTCTTCGAGACCAAACGCCGCTATAAAGGCTACAGGCAGGCTCTCGAGCGGGCCATCACCAATAAGGAATTCTATGTGCTGATGCAGCCCGAAGTATCCGCCACCGACCACAAGCTTGTGGGCGCCGAAGCCCTCATAAGATGGCGCATGGCAGACGGAACGGAAGTAACTCCCGACGAGTTCATTCCCGCATTTGAAACCGACGGCAGCATGATTAAGCTTGATTTCTACACCTACGAGCTTGTCATGACTTACATCCGAACCCGAATAGACGCAGGCAAAAGAATAGTTCCCATATCCTTAAACGTATCAAAGTCCCACTTCCTTACAAGAGACTTTGTTGCTAAATTCAAAGAACTGGTGCGCAGGTATGATGTTCCGACAGAATACTTAAAGCTTGAGATTACCGAAAGCATGCGCATCGACAATCAGAAAAACTTCACCGAAGCAGTCGAGGAGCTTCGCGATTTCGGCATCAGCGTATCCCTTGATGATTTCGGTAAAGGCTATTCAACTCTCAGCGCCCTTAACGACTTAAATGTAGATCTTCTTAAGATTGACCGCGCGTTCATGAAGGACACAACGTTAAAAGAAAGCGACAAGACAATCCTTCGCTTTATTATCGACATGGCCAGGTCGCTTAGAATCAAAGTGTTGTGTCAAGGCGTAGAGTCAGATGACCAGCGTTCCTTTCTGAACGAGGCGGGGTGTGGTCTTCAGCAAGGGTTTCTGTACTCCAAACCGGTGTCCCTTGCGTCCTTCAACGAAGTGATTGACAATGAAGACGTTCTTTTTCAAAAAATAGGCTAAAACGGGCACCCCGCCCGTCCTTTGTACTTGACAATTTTCTGTAAATGGGCTATTATACTTTAGCGGATAAAAGCGTTAAAGCAATAAAATATCCGCGAAGGAGATAGACTACGATGCCCATTACGGAAATACTTGAAAAAAACGCCAAGATGTACCCCAACGACGTATGTCTTGTAGAGATAAACCCCGAGGTTAAGGAAGTAAGAAGGGTTACATGGAAGGAGTACGAGCTTACAGAGCCCAATCCCACCACTCATTACAGAAGAGAGATTACCTGGAGTGTCTTTGACGAAAAGGCTAACCGTGTTGCCAACATGCTTATGTCACGTGGCGTGGTTAAAGGCGACAAGGTTGCCATTCTTCTTATGAATTGTCTCGAATGGCTTCCCATCTATTTCGGAATACTTAAGACCGGAGCACTTGCGGTGCCCCTTAATTTCAGATATGCACCCGACGAGATTGAGTACTGCCTTAAGCTTGCGGATGTGGATGTACTTGTATTCGGTCCCGAATTCATCGGTCGTGTGGAGGAAATCGCAGATAAGATTTCCAAGAACAGACTGTTATTCTACGTAGGCGAGAATTGCCCGAGCTTTGCGGAAGATTACAACAGCGCGGTTGCCAATTCTTCAAGCCAGAACCCCGGCATTGTCTTAACGGATGATGACGACGCGGCAATTTATTTTTCCTCGGGTACCACAGGCTTCCCGAAGGCTATTCTTCACGGCCACAGAGCGCTGATGCATTCCTGTAAGGTAGAGCAGGCCCATCACGGCCAGCAGAGAAGCGACGTGTTCTTATGCATTCCGCCCCTTTATCATACGGGTGCCAAGATGCACTGGTTCGGAAGCTTATTATCAGGCAGCAAGGCAGTCCTTCTTAAGGGTACCAAGCCCGATGCAATATTTAAGGCCGTTTCGGAAGAGAAATGTACCATCGTATGGCTCCTTGTTCCGTGGGCTCAGGATATTCTGGAAGCAATCGAGCGCGGCGAGATTAAGCTTTCCGACTACAACTTAAAGCAGTGGAGACTTATGCACATCGGTGCGCAGCCCGTTCCTCCGAGCTTGATCAAGAAGTGGAAGGAAATCTTCCCGAATCACGAATACGATACCAACTACGGTCTTTCCGAATCCATCGGACCGGGCGCGGTTCACCTTGGTGTTGAGAACATCCACAAGGTCGGCGCCATCGGTAAGGCAGGATACGGTTGGGAGACCAAGATTATAGACGAAAAGGGCGAGCCTGTAAAGCGCGGCGAAGTCGGAGAACTGGCCATTAAGGGACCCGGCGTCATGAAATGCTACTATCACGACAAAAAAGCTACCGAGGAAGTACTTCACGGTGACTGGCTCTACACCGGCGATATGGCGGTTGAGGACGAAGACGGCTTCATAATGCTTGTAGACCGTAAGAAAGACGTTATCATAAGCGGCGGTGAGAACTTATACCCCGTTCAGATAGAAGACTTTATTCGTACCAACGATGCCGTTCACGATGTTGCGGTTATCGGCCTTCCCGACAAGCGACTCGGTGAAATTGCTGCGGCAATCGTTGAGTTAAAGCCCAATATGATAGTGACTGAGGAAGAACTTATGGAGTTCTGCAAGGCTCTTCCCAGATACAAGAGACCTCACAAGATTATTTTTGCGGACATTCCGAGAAATCCCACGGGTAAAATTGAAAAACCGAAACTTCGCAAAATTTATTGTGGCGTAAGTCTTGTCGAAGCACAAAATAAAGGGTAGAATAGTATACAGAGAAGTAAGTTAGCTTGAAGTTATGCTCCAATTGATTCACGAGGGGAAAGTCATAATCATGGAAGATCTAAGGGATATCAAGCAGGATGCGGATACCAAGGGTATAGCATTACTAGTTGAAGACAATGAAATCAATGCCGAAATCGCAATGATGCAGATTAAGGAATTGGGATTTGAAGTCGAGTGGGTAGCCAACGGCGCCAGAGCCGTAGAGCGTTTCGGAGAGATGCCGTCGGGCTATTACAGCCTTGTCATTATGGACATCATGATGCCTGTTATGGACGGACTTGAAGCCACCCGCATAATACGCCGCCTTGACAAGGACGACGCGGCCACCGTTCCCATAGTTGCCATCACAGCCAATGCCTTCCCTGAAGACAAGGAAGCTTCTTTTGAGAACGGCGTTACAGCCTTTATCACTAAGCCCTACAGCAAGCGACAACTTCATGAAGTTATTAACAATCTCCTTGGTACGGGGGTTGCGAAAATTTGATGTTAAAAGGATACCGCCTATATGGCAATGGTATCCTTTTTCTGATATTATAATATAAAAAGAAAAAGGTTATTGGGGATTATGAAGGCTTACGACCCGACGAGGATAAGAGAGTATGAGACCGGCGAGCTTTTAAAGCGATTCGCTCCGTATCTATGGAAGTATAAGGGGGTACTGGTACTGGATCTTATGTGTGCATCGCTTACGACGGTGTGCGATCTGGTGCTTCCGCTTATCATGCGCTATATCACAAGCGTTGGGTTGTCCGATGCGACTTCTTTGTCGCTTATTATGATCTTAAAGCTTGGCCTGTTGTATCTGGTATTACGAGTTATCGAGTGCCTGGCCAATTTCTATATGTCCAATACGGGACACGTTATGGGTGCCAAGGTTGAGACGGATATGCGTACCGACGCATACGCCCATCTTCAGAGACTTTCCGACACTTATTACAACAACACTAAGATAGGTCAGATAATGGGTCGTATCACCAACGACCTCTTTGACGTTACCGAATTTGCTCATCACTGTCCGGAAGAACTTTTGATAGCCGTAATCAAGTGTACGGTTTCTTTTGTGATTTTAGCAGGTATTAACATTTATCTTACACTTATTATCTTTGCCATCATACCTGTCATGATGTTCGTATGCGGCAGGATCAATATGAGGTTTAGAAGGCTACGGAGGCTTCAGAGAGCACAGATAGGTGAACTTAATGCATCCATAGAGGACTCGCTTCTTGGTCAGAAAGTTGTTAAGGCCTTCACCAATGAGGAACTGGAAGAAAGAAAATTCGCCAAGGGCAACGAACTTTTCTTTGCCCTTAAGAAAAGTTACTACGTGGTGATGGCGTGGTTTCATACGAGCATTAAGATGTTTGATGCGATTATTTATCTGGTGACGCTGGTAGCAGGCAGCTTGTTTATTCATTACGGAATGATACAGGCGGCGGATCTGGTGGCGTTCCTGCTTTATGTGACGACGCTTCTTGCGACGGTACGCAGGATTGTGGACTTCATGGAACAGTTCCAGATGGGTATCACGGGTATCGACAGGTTCTTACAGCTTATGGATGCCGAGATTGAGATATTTGATGAGCCGGATGCCACTGAACTTAAGGATATCAAGGGCGAGATAGTGTTTAATAACGTAAGCTTTGAGTATCCTGACGACCACAATGAAGTGTTTAAAAATCTTAATCTTACGATACATCCGGGCGAAAGGGTTGCTTTTGTGGGTCCTTCGGGCGGCGGAAAGACCACTCTTTGCAACCTGATTCCGAGATTCTACGATATTAACGGCGGCACGATTACTCTTGACGGCAAGGACATTAAGTCATACACACTTAAGAGCCTTCGCGCGGGCATAGGCATAGTGCAGCAGGACGTATATCTTTTCAGCGGCACGGTATATGAAAATATTGTGTACGGCCGCCCCAATGCAACCCGCGAAGAGGTTATCGAAGCGGCGCGGAAGGCCGGCGCGCACGAGTTTGTATCCGAACTTAAAGACGGCTACGACACCTACATCGGCGAGCGCGGCGTTAAGTTATCGGGCGGACAGAAGCAGCGTATTTCCATAGCGCGCGTATTCCTTAAAAACCCGCCGATTATTATACTCGACGAAGCCACAAGCGCTCTCGACAATGAAAGCGAGTACCTTGTAGCCAAGTCTCTTGAAAGACTGTCCGAAGGCCGTACGACACTTACGGTTGCACACAGACTTTCAACCATCCGTAATGCGGACCGCATTATGGTACTTACCGAGGACGGAATCGTGGAAGAAGGCAATCACGATACGCTTATAGAGAAGAAGGGCCTGTACTGCAAGTTCTATGAAATGGCCAACCAACTTAAATAAAGGGGGAATCAACTCAGTATGATACTTCAGTTTGTAGGAGCCGATCATCAGGTTACGGGAAGCGCTCATTATCTTGAGTGTAACGGCAAGAGATTCTTAATCGACTATGGTATGGAGCAGGGCAACATTGCTTATGAGAGCAAGGGCCTTCCCTGCAATGAAGCGGACATTGATTTTGTAATCCTTACTCATGCCCACGTCGACCATTCGGGTATGCTTCCGTTACTCTATGCCAAGGGCTTCAGGGGCAGCATATTTGCGACTGTGGCGACCGTTGACCTCTGTGCGATAATGCTTCGCGACTGTGCCCACATTCAGACACAGGAAGCAGAGTGGAAAGCAAGGAAAAAGAAGAGAACCGACAGCTCCGACGAAGACATCAACCCTATTTACACCATGGCTGATGCAGACGGCGCGATTAAGTACCTCGTGCCGATTAAATATAATGAGCTCGTTAAGGTTGCGGAAGGCGTAGAGATTAGATTCACCGACATCGGACACCTTCTTGGTTCCGCGAGCGTTGAGGTATTCTTATCCGAAGACGGAGTGCACAGAAAGATGGTATTCTCCGGTGATATCGGCAACAAGGACCAGCCTCTTATCAAGGACCCCGAGTACACAGACGAAGCTGACTACGTTGTTATGGAATCCACCTACGGCGACCGCCTTCACGAGAAGTCCGAGAGTAATCCGGTGGAAGATCTTGCTAAGATTATTCAGGAGACTCTGGACCGCGGCGGTAACCTCGTAATTCCTTCTTTTGCCGTGGGTCGTACCCAGGAGCTTTTGTACTTCATAAGACAGATTAAAGAGAAAGAAATGGTCAAGTACCATGATTTCCCCGTATATATGGACTCGCCTCTTGCCGTGGACGCAACGGAAATATTCCAAAAGAACATCTACGACTGCTTCGATGAAGAGGCGATGGCAATAGTTAAGAGCGGCATTAACCCGCTTACTTTCCCCGGGCTCTGCCTTGCGATTACAAGCGAAGAATCTAAGGCGATTAACTTCGACGAAGAGCCGAAGGTAATTATTTCCGCTTCCGGTATGTGTGAAGCCGGCCGTATCAGACACCATCTTAAGCATAATCTGTGGCGCCCCGAATGTACGATTCTTTTCGTAGGTTACCAGGCTCAGGGTACCCTCGGCCGTGCGCTTCTTGAAGGTGTGGACGAGGTTAAGTTATTCGGCGAGCCTATCAGCGTTCGTGCGGAGATTATGCAGCTTCCCGGCATGTCCGGCCACGCCGACAGAGACGGCCTTGTGGAATGGCTTGGTAACTTCAAGAAGAAGCCCGAGAAGGTCTTCATGGTGCACGGCGACGATATGTCCTGCGAAGCCCTTGCAGAGTACGTTAACAGGGAAATGAAGATTCCCGCGTATGCGCCTTTCTCCGGCACTGTATTTGACATCATCACAGGCGAGATTAAGTACGAAGCCGAGCCCGAGAAGAAGAAAAAGAAGATTACCGCTGTATCCGACGCCTTTGCAAGACTCCTTGCCGCAGGTCAGCGCCTTCTTTCCGTTATTCATAAGAACCAGGGTCATGCCAATAAGGACCTTGCGAAATTTACCAGTCAGATAATTTCACTTGCGGATAAGTGGGACCCGGATGCGGACCCTATCATAGAAAAGCCCAGAAAGGGTAAAAGAAAAAAATAAATCATGACTATCAAAAAGCGAACCGTCAATTTCAGATTATTCATGTACCTCTTCCTTACCACGATATTCTTAGTGGGAATGGTATCTCTCTACTACGTGAATATGAAGAAGACGCTTGAAACGGAGGTCTACGACTCGCTTAAACGAGACGCAACCTACTTAAATCAGCGCTTTGACGAGACGGTTTCGCAGCTTATTGATGCAGCTAAAGGGCCGGGGTATACCACGGCCCTTCAAAAAGCAATTTTTTCGGACGACCCGACCGGAAAGATTGCCAATATTTCCACTGCCCGCGAGCTCATTGCCTCAGCAAGAGACCAAAGCGATTACATAGTGGATTTGTTCTATTATGCCTCCACGGGTCACCTTTATACGGTTTCCGAATATACGGAGCAGTTTCGCGACAACATGCGTTTCTACGAGTACGACAGGCGTATCAAGCTTGAGTCTGAATTCGTGTCGAAGCGCCCCGTGCATGACAAGGAGGCTTCTTTTTACTTCCTATACATCCCCATACACTGTACGACTGCGGGTATAGCCCATCGTACGAGAGAGAGCGGAATCTGCGCGATTTTGTGCAATTTCGCGCCCATACTTAAGAATTCCGCGGACATTATCGGGGAGAACAATTCCTGCTACTTTGTCTATAACGGTGAGGTACTAAGTTCCATAAGGCCTATAGAGGGGCTTAATGTGGAGACTCTTACGAAGTTTTCAAACGGAGACAGTGAGCGGGAGATAGGCGGGGAGACTTACTTTACCCACACGGTTAAGATTGATAACGGAAAGTTTGTATGCCTGGCGCCCAAGGCTCTTGTAAGCTTTAAGAACGTAACACCCGACAGAAACTTCTATGGGTTGATTGCCGCATCGATTCTGGTGCTGGCGGTACTTTTGTTTTTCCTGAATCGTGAGTACCTTAAGAAGACCGAGAAAATGGTGGCCGAGCTTAACAGCATGAAGCTTGCGGGCGACAACAAGCGCGTTACGGTTCCAAAGTTCTCGGAACTTAAAGAAGTTGCAACGGAAGTAAACTCGATGTTAGACCGCCTTGAGGAGTCGGCTCGCCGTGAGCAGGAAGCAAGAGAGAAGCTGCTAAGCGCCACGGTTGCGCAGCAGGAAGCCGAGATGACGGCGTACCGAAGCCAGATCAACCCGCACTTTTTCTTTAACACTCTAGAGTGTGTGCGCTCCATGGCTCAGTACTACAACGCCGACATGATAGAAGACATCATCACCGCCATGTCCAAGATGTTCAGGTATTCCCTGTATTCGGACATGATAGTGACGCTGTCCTCCGAGATAGATATGCTCCGTCAGTATTTCCTCATTACCTGTTATCGCTTCCCCGATAAGTACGTTTTGAAAGAAGAAATTGACGAGAATACGCTGTCTTACCGCGTTCCGTCCATGATTCTTCAGCCGCTTGTAGAGAACTGCATCAAGCATGCTTTTGTCAACATGCCCGCCGGCCGCAAGAACGAGATAACGGTCAAGGCACGTTTTACTGAGGAAGGCCTACTGAAACTCTCCGTTTCAGACAACGGCTGCGGTATGAGCGAAGAAGCCATGGAACACCTCCGTGAGTCCGTATTTTCAGAAGACGATGTTGAGACACACAAGGACAGCATAGGAGTTAAGAACATCTACGAACGAGTGAAGCTCTTCGACAAGATGAATGAGATGCGATTCTACTCAAGCCCGGGTGAGTATACGAAGGTTGAACTGGTATTGCATTCGGCATTTATAAACAAATAAACAGATTAAAAACCTTCGCAAAAAACTGAGTATTGCGGAGGTTTTTTGTAAATAATTTACTAAATCGTTTTCGACTGCCATAGTGTAAAAATGCTATAAGAAAAGTACATAAAAAGCAAACAATAGTGCATTATATACATCCTCTATATACGTTATAAATAGCATAAGGACAATTAGCACAACGAAAATAGTCGAAACAAAGTATTGTTTGTGCAATTTAACGTAAGATGGTGAACATCCCGAGTGGGATGTTGAAAATATAAACCATAAAAAGAAAAGAGGAGGATGTTACAAATGAAAAAGGCAAAAAAACTGGTAGCTTTATTGCTTGCTGCAACGATGGCATTTGGCCTTGCTGCTTGCGGTAAAAGCGGTAACGGCGGCGGAAGCGGAGACGGAGGCTCCGGTACTCCGGCCAGCAAAGACACTTCAACCAAGTCCGGCGACTATGTCAAGCTTATAGTATGGGGCAATGGTAGTGCAGATACCGAAGACTGCAACGAAGTAGCAGAAGCTATCAACAAGATTACACGTGAAAAGATCGGTGTAGAAATTGAACTTGTTCGTGGTCAGGATGCAGAGCAGATTAACCTGGCTCTTACCTCAGGCGAACCTATCGACCTTATGTGCTACAACAACATCAGCGGTCAGTTCAATACTGTAGTTAACAACAACTGGGCTTATCCCCTTGACGACTTACTTGAGAAGTTCGGTCAGGGTGCCAAGGACGTAATCAACCCTTACGACCTTGAAGCCTGCAAGTATAACGGCGTACTTTATGCTCTTCCTAACCAGAAGGATACTTCCCGTGCAGCAGGTTTTGCTATGCGTAAGGATATCTGTGACGAGCTTGGTATCACCGTTCCCGAGTACGGCACCTACGAAGAGATGCATGACATTCTTGTAAAGGTTCACAATGCTCATCCCGAAATGTATCCCCTTGTTCCTACATGGGCACAGGGCGGTATGCAGACAACATTACCTGCAGATCCCCTCGGCGACAGCCTTGGTATCCTTGAAGATGCACGTGAATCCAGCACAAAGGTTGTTAACCAGGCTGAAACAAAGTCTTTCCAGGATTTCTGTAAGATGATGTGGCAGTGGAATCAGGAAGGTTTAATTATGCCTGATGCAACAACTACTACAGAGAACGCTCTTTTAACCAACAACGGTTTTGCAATGTTTGAAAACTGGAAGCCCGGTAAAGAACTTGAAGTTTACAAGGGCAACGGCCGTGAAGTTTACTTCATGAAGATACATGGACCCATCAAGCACACAGCTATTCCTAACGGTAACTCCTGGATGATTCCTTACTGCGCTAAGCATCCCGAAGAAGCTATGAAGCTTTGGAACCTCATGTACACAGATCCCGATGTATCCAACTTGTTCATCAACGGTATCGAAGGCAAGCACTGGGTATACACTGATGATTCTCACACTATGATTACTACACCTGAAGGCGTTGACCCTAACGCTTCCGGTTATTCATCAATGGACTGGGCATGGCCTAACCAGCAGATTACTCCTGTATGGCAGGGTGCTGAAGATCCCAACCTTTGGGCTAAACTTAACGAGTTCAACAACAGTGGCGTAGCAAGTCCCGCTATGGGCTTCATCTGGGACAGCAGCTCCGTTATGAACGAAGTAACTGCATGTAACAACGTAGTATCTGCTTACAGAACCGCTCTTATGTGGGGTTCCATCGATCCCGATGTGAACATTCCTAAGTTTATCGACGAACTTAAGGCTGCAGGTATCGACGATATCATCGCTGAGAAGCAGAGACAGCTCGATGAATTCCTTAAGAATAAAAAATAATTAATTAAGCTTGACAATCATTAACACAAAAGTGCAGGTGCCAAATATTCTTTTGGCGCCTGCATGATGATGTCAGGTTAATGAGGAGGGCACTGGAGTGAAAAAATTCAAGAAAACGGTAAAGCACTTCTGGCCGATGTATTTGATGTTTTTACCGGGTGTGGTATATCTTTTTATCAATTCTTACATTCCGATGTTCGGAATACAGATAGCCTTCAGAAAGTACAATGCTCGTGACGGCGTATATGGAAGCCCATGGTGCGGCTTTAAGAATTTTGAGTTCCTTACAAAAACAAAAGATGCATGGATAATGATAAGAAACACGGTGTTATATAACCTCGTGTTCATAATACTAGGAACTGTTCTGGCTGTAGCTACCGCCATTATTCTTAATGAAATTCGTAGCAAAATGGCCAAGCAGGCATATCAGACAATAATTCTGATTCCTTTCCTGATTTCGATGGTAATAGTCAGCTACCTTGCTTATGCTTTTTTAAGCACAAGTGACGGATTTATCAACAACACGTTGGCAAAAGTGTTTGGTATAAATAAAATTGACTGGTATAACACGCCGAAATACTGGCCGTTTATCCTTGTAATCATCAATATCTGGAAGGGTCTCGGTTATAATATGATCCTTTATTACGCTACCATCTGCGGTATCGACAGTACGCTTTATGAAGCTGCGGTTGTGGATGGAGCTACCCGCTGGCAGAAAGTGGTTCATGTCACACTGCCCAGCTTAAGACCTACCATCATTATACTGACACTTATGGCACTTGGCGGAATCTTCAGATCGGATTTCGGTCTTTTCTATCAGGTTCCCATGAACTCAGGACCGCTTATTAACGTAACGCAGACTATCGACACCTATGTATACCGCGGACTTATCCAGAATAACAATGTAGGTATGTCTTCGGCAGCAGGCCTTTATCAGTCGGTTGTGGGATTTGTTTTGGTAAGTGTAGCCAATGGTATAGTCAGAAAGATTGACAACGAGAGTTCGCTGTTTTAGAGAAGGAGTATAAAAGATGGTACAAAAAGACAGAGGATTTCAAATCTTTGCAAATGCACTGATGATCTTTCTGGTTATCTGTGTGCTTGCACCCTTTTTCCTTATGCTCATGTCATCGTTTACTGACGAACAGACATTGATTGCAAACGGATACAGTTTTTTTCCTGAAAAATTCAGCACATATGCCTATAGGTACCTGCTGGTTCAATCAGGCTCTGTGGCACGTGGTTATTTTATTTCGGTAACAATCACAGTGATAGGAACTTTCTGCAATCTGTTTATTACGATGTTGTATGCCTACCCGCTTTCAAGAAAAGAACTTCCCGGAAGATATGCATTCGCATTTTATCTCTTCTTTACGATGCTCTTTTCGGGTGGATTGGTTCCCGCATACTTGATGTGGACACAGACATTCCATATCCGCAATACCGTTATTGCGTTGCTTGTTCCGGGCTTACTTATGAGTCCGTTTAACGTAATTATGATGCGTACATACTTCACCACCAATATTCCGGATGAAGTTATCGATGCCGCAAGAGTTGACGGAGCAGGAGAGTTCAAAATTCTTTTTAGAGTAGTCTTCCCTATGGCTGTTCCGATTACCGCAACAATCGCCCTTTTGGTAGGACTTGCATACTGGAATGACTGGATGAACGGTCTGTATTATATCAATGACGATAAGCTCTACAGTATTCAGGTATTGCTTATGAAGATTCAGCGTAATCTGGATCAGCTAAGGCAACAGGCCCAAAACGGAAGCGGAAATGTCAACATGGCAGAACTGCCGTCGACTTCGGTTCGAATGGCACTGACGGTTATGGGTATCCTTCCCGTTATGATTATTTATCCTTTCTTACAGAGATATTTCGTGAAAGGTATCACAATCGGCGCGGTAAAGGGTTAAAACGGTATCGCCCCACTACTTTCGGTACTGCTGGGGCGTTTTACCCGTTACTTTCTTAAACTGTCTGTAGAAATACGAGACGTTGGGGATTCCCACCTGCTCGGCTATTTCATTGATGCTTAAGTTAGTATTTTTAAGCAGATACTTGGCCTGATCCATTCGCTTCGAAGCGATATAAGCGGTCAGTGTTGTATTAAATTCCTTGTGGAAACAATATGACAGATAATCGGGATTCAGGTGCATGAATTCGGCGATTTGGTCACGATTTATATCCGCGTCCGACAAATGGTCGCGGATATAACTTCGTACTGCGTGTACGAATCCACTGTCGGTGACTTTGGTATCGTTTCCGGCTACTTTGGTATCCTCTTCGTCGGAAGGCGCAGAATTTTCCCGCAATGACTTGAGGAAAGAAATTGCGCGTGACAACTCCCGGTTCAGGCTCTGCTTTCCGATAGGTTTGAGCAGATAATTAAAGCAGTGGTAATTGATAGCCTCTCTGGCATAGTCAAACCTCTGGTGGCCGGACAGGATAATAGTAATTATTCGAAGTCCTTCATTGTTAAGCTGCTCAAGGAGTTCAAGCCCTGTTTCCTTGGGCATCTCGATGTCCAGCAAAAGAAGGTCCACATGCTCTTTACGTAGGATGTTATACGCCTGCTCTGCACTGTAGGCTGTGAAGATACTGTCAATACCCAGTTCTTCCTTGTCTATCATTCCTACCAAACCCTGAACAATATAGTATTCGTCATCAGTTATCAGAATATTCATGTGATTCCTCCTGTTCTCCGCCAAATTTCTTATAAGGGAAGCAAATTGTTACACACAGCCCCATTCCTTCGGCGTTGGCAAATTTAAGCGTTGCCTTTTGCCCCATAATGAGTTTCAATCGCATTGCCGTGTTATAAAGGCCTATGCCGGTTCCTTTTTCGGGAACATCGGGCTGCTCCAGTATATTATTGTATTTTTCGAGTTTTTCCTCTGAAAGGCCGACTCCGGAATCCGTATGCTCCAGACATACAAAGGTTTCGCCGTTTTCAACCTTTTTGGATACTTTGACACGTATCAGGAAAGGCTCGCCCATAATAAGGCCGGTTTTGATGGAATTCTCGGTAAGTGTAAGGAGAATCATCGGGAACACCTCAGCATCCAGGACAGCCGGATCGGTTTCTTTGACAAATTGCAGAGTGTCGGGAAAACGGGACTGAGTCAGAGATATGTAATTTTCAAGATATTCAAGTTCCTCGGCCAAAGAAACCGTAGTCCTGTCAGACAAGGTATATCTAAGGTGCGAGGACAGTGTAGAGATAATATTGTTCGTCACATCAAGCTTTGATTGATCCTGAGCCGACATAAATACCGTATTAAGGCAGTTAATCAGAAAGTGAGGAGCAACCTGGTTCTTAAGTGACTTTAATTCAAATTCGCGAGCCTGGAGCTGTTCTTCGTAGATGCTGATCCTTAAATCGCCTATCTCGGACAAAAGTTTATTGAAAGCATCCGTAATCTGGATGGTTTCTTCGTAATCATTGGGAGGCGTGATTCTGTTGTCAAGGTTGCCTTCGTGGATGTTCTTGGTAACAGCCATCAGCGATCTTACGGGAATTTCGATAATCCTTCTACCCATGTAGTTGTAGGATATAAAGAACATAACTGCCCACAGTACAAGGAGCAAAAGAAGGAAATATAAAGAATGAAAGGTCTGCAAAAACTGTTCCTGCGGCAGTAACACGGTAAAGCAGTAATCCGAAAAGCTTTGCTTGAAAGAGATTACGATTTTCTTACCGACGCCCGGAATGCTTGCGTAAACCGGCTTTGTGAGTGATTTGGAAACCGGAAGCCACAGCTCTTTACGGTAGTCTTTCTCATAGCCTTCTTTGGTAAGAGAAGAGTCGGCATAAAGTACACGCCCGAAATTGTCGGTGATTAACCATATAGCGTCATTTCCGGAGAATTCTTCGAATCCCGGAAGATTGTTTAAGTCAATCCAGGCGCCTATGTATGTTCCGCCCACGCGTAACAGCCTGAGAAGACAGTCCTGGTCTTCGACAAAGAACCAGTTTCTAAGAAGGTCTTCGTCTACGGAGCCGGATTCAAGATGTGATTTTATAAGTTCTCTGATAAATGATGGATAAGGATATCCGCCGGCGGTACCGTCGTTGGAGGTACTGTAGGCAGGAAGAAAGATGTCTTTGTCGGGATAATAGAGGTAAAAACCTCTGATTACGGAATGAGTAGTAACCTGAGATGTCAATCGGTTCTGAATACGAACGATACAGCCGACTTCCTCGTTTTTATTGGCGGTGGTACGAAGCCTGATGATATCAGGGTCTGAAGAGCAGCTGTCGATTAGGAACATAATATCCTGATCGAGCTCGACATCCAGTCTGTTGTCATAAAAGCGCAGAGAATCCTGGATAGCGTTATATGCGAAATTGCGCAGCCTCATGTTGATAAACATCGCAACCACGGCAAGGAGCGCAGTAAAAATAAGCATGGTCGAAAAAAACAAGACATCGAAACGGCGAAGCAGTGAACGCCTTTGTTTCTTCTGCTTCGAAGCGTTATGAGAAAAATGAAATAATCCCCCAAAATCAGACATACGTACTCCTTTTGATTCCTGTTAACATAATACTGACTATCTGTTAAAATAGCAAGTGGGTATACTTGACTATGTAGCCCGGATAAGGAGGGTTTCGGATGAAATTAGTAAAAAGAATGACGGTTTTCTTGCTCCTCATGTCTATGATGCTTAATCTTACGGCATGCGGCAAGACCACATCCGAAAGAGATACATCTGCCACAATTTCCGAGGTGGAAGAAACCGGTATGTCTGATGAATACAGGCAGGCGATAGAAGAGCGAAGAGCGGCGCATGAGAAGACCGGCGAATATAAGAAGATAACTTATGCCATATATACATGGACCGGCAGACCTGCGGGCATTGAGAGAATACAGGAAGCGATGAACAAGATTCTGCGTGAGAAGCTCTGCCTTGAAATTGAACTTCTGGCACTGGATTTTGCTTCCTACAGGCAGGATATTCAACTGTATCTTACCAACAATAACAAGCAGATTGACTGGTATGGCGGAAACGTTCTCGGATACACAAGCTGTGTCAACAACGGGTTCTGCTACGACCTTGACGAAAACAATCTTTTAAGCACTTACGGCCCCGGCATAGAAGAACTTGTCCCCGCAAAGTATCAGGAAGCCTGCAAATACGCCGGGCATCTGTATGGCATCCCTCCCATCAAGGATTACGCCATCACAGCGACGGCTATAGTAATCGGCAAGGAATACCTTGATGCAATCGGTTATGAGTACAAAGAAAACGAAAAGCAAGAGGTTCCCTCGTCCTGGGAAGAGATTGAAGCGATATACAAACAGCTTCATGAGAAATTCCCCGACAAATATGTATTTGCGGTGGCCGATAATCATTTCGGTCAGGGTTCTGTTATAGACAATCTTGGCAACGACTGGTTCGGCGTATTGCTTGACCCCACCAAAGACAGGAAAGTCGTAAACCTTATGGAGAGCGACGAATGGATGGATATGGTCACGCGCATGAACAGGTGGAATAAGATGGGCTTCATACCGGCGGATGCGCTGACTGATAAAACTTCAAGCTCTGCCAAGATTAAATCGGGAACCTACATGTCAATGTTAGCTCAGTCTAAGCCCGGTTACAAAACCCAGATTTCCGGCGAATGCGGAAGAGAAATGATTGTATTTACGCTTGGCAGGACCATTATCAAGTCTTCAGGTATTACATCCGTAATCACTTGCCTTAATAGGGCAACCGCGGACCCCGTTGCAGCAGTTCAGCTTATGAACGAGCTCTACACGGACCCGGAGCTTTCCACCCTCTTAGTCTGGGGTGAAGAAGGCACTGACTATGTCACCGATCCCGATGGTCACATTCATTTCCCTGATGGAGTCGATACGCGAAATGCCGAGTGGTATCACACGATGAACTGGGAGATGCCCAATCAGTATATCTGCCCCGTGTGGGTCGGCGATTCGCCCGACTTAGGCTCCATGATTATGGAATTCAATGCACAGGCAGAAACATCGATAGCTCTGGGCTTCACATTCGATAACAGCGCTTACAGTGCAGAGTACGCGGCACTTCAAAACATATATGACGAATACGCCAACCAGCTGCTCTACGGCTTCCTTGACCCCGTTTCGGGAACTCAGGAATTTAATGACAAGCTCAAGAAAGCAGGTCTTAACAGATATATCGCAGAGAAGCAGAGGCAGTTCGACGTCTGGTACGTAGGCAATTACGGGGGCAAATAAGAAATCAAATTAACATTAAAGAGAGGTATGAGAGAATGGCCAAAAAAGCAAGAGTATCCGTTAATCCGGATTTTAAAATAGGCGACATTTCAAAGCGCATCTACGGTGCATTTATGGAGCCTATAGGAACTATAGTAAACGGTAACATGTACAATCCCAAGCACCCTACAGCCGATGAACAGGGCTTTAGAAAAGACTGGATTGAAGCACTTAAGAAAACAGACCTTCCGGCAGTTCGTCTTCCCGGCGGTAACTTCGTATCGGGCTGGGACTGGAAGGATTCAATAGGCCCGAGAGAGCAGCGAAAAGAACATCTTGATATCGCATGGCACCAGTATTATCCCAATGATGTCGGACACGACGAGTACCTTCAGTGGGCCGAGAAAGTCGGCGTTGAACCGATGTACACCATTAATCTTGGCACCGGCGACATCAACGATGCAATATACAACGTAGAATATACCAATCACGAAGGCGGCACCTACTGGTCCGATCTTCGTAAAAAGAACGGGCACGACAAGCCCTACGGTGTTAAGGTGTGGTACCTTGGCAACGAAATGGACGGCCCCTGGCAGGTGGCTTCCTGGGAGAAGGACCCCAAGGCTTACGGCGTGCTTGTAAATGAAACATCCAAAGCGATGAAATGGGTTGACGGAAGTATAGAGACTGCAGTATGCGTTTCGAGTTCCCCCGATCTCATGCACTATCCCGACTGGGATTTAAAAGTGTTGCAGGAATGCTATAATTCCGTCGACTACATCTCTATGCACCATTATCAGAATTCGGAAATCGGTAACTACGCTCAGTTTATGGCGGCATCCCGATATTTTGAAGATTATATCCGTACCGAAATCGGGCTGTGCGATTATGTGCAGCAATTGGTACGCTCGCCAAAGGTTATGAAGCTCTCTCTTGACGAATACGGCGTATTCCCGAGAGAAAAGCAACCTCTCCACTATGGACGCGAAGTCTATGTTGAGCCCGGCACTCACTATAACTTCGACCCGAAGCGTGAGTATATTCGTCACGACCCTGACAATATGCCTTCGCGTTCATATCCTCCTATGGATCCGATGCTTATGGCGCTTGGCAACGCTGCAGTCATTCTTGAAATGCTTCGTCATGCCGACCGCATTAAGATTGGCTGCATGACATCGGGCCTCGGTGTTGCGGCAGGCTGCGACCACGACAGCATATTTACCGTTGCGGCATATTACCCTTACGCAGACCTTATGAAGTACGGTCACGGCGTATCGCTTCAGACTGCTGTTGAATGTGAGAAGTACGATATCGAAAGCTTCGCAATCGACGACGTTCATAAGTACCACGAGCAGGAAGGCGTAGACTACATCGATTCGGCGGCCGCTTACGATGAAGAGTCCGGTGAACTTACAGTATTTGTTATCAACAGAGACTGGGAAGAAACAGCAGACTTTACGCTTGATATAACAGGCCTTGAGGGCTTTAAATTCGCAGAGCATACCGAAATGTTCTCAAACGGCGAGACTAAGAGTGAGAAAGATCCAAGTTGGGCACCTACTCCCGCCCAAAACACCGTATGCACAGGTATGAGTGTAAAAGCGGAGCTCAAGCCGCTTTCTTGGAACGTATTCAGATTCATTAAGGGATAAATGAGCTTGAGCAATCAGAAAAGGGTGTGGATTATGTCCACACCCTTTTATCTTACCTTGTAGAAGCGTACTGCTCGGGAGTACAACCGTATTTGGACTTGAAGGTCTTGATGAAATAGCCTACATCGTCGAATCCTACGGCGGTGGCCACCTGACTTACGGAAGTCTTCTGAAGCTTTAGTAAATCGGCTGCGTGGCATAGGCGCACCTTCTTAAGAAAGCCCATGGCAGAGACCTCGGCATTCTCGCGGAAGAGCTCGAACACGTAGGACTTGGATAGAAAGAACTTGCTGCATACGTCCTCGACGGTAATCTTCTGACTGAGATTGTCATAAAGATAATCCTGAATCTTGGCCGTCTGTTCATTATCCGAGTAAAAGAAACAGCCGTTAAAGGACTTAACCGCCTCACGAGCCTTGACACAAAGCTCACCGCAATCGGTCATCTCGGTGCTTACACCTATACGTAAGCCTTTAACCCTGTCTTCGAGGTAAAAAGCATTGGCCCTGCCTGTTATGATGTATGAGTACAGCATTCCGCGGATGCGCACGGGAATGATGTTGAGACCGCACCCCGATAAATCTGCTTCGGAAGTAAGAATCCGTATCGGCCCCTGTTTAAGAAGATTGCTTACAAACCTTGTAACATCGGCGTTATTAAGGACATCATCATTCAATAAGTCTACACTTGAAACATCCGAAGAATCCTTGTCACCCTCCTGTAATTTCTCATATAAAGCGGAAAGAGACTGTCTTACCTCAGTCTTATCGAGGGGCTTTATAAGATAGTCGGACACCTGATTCTTAAGCGCTTTCTTGGCAATTTCAAAGTCGCGGTATGCGCTTACGATTACAAAGACCGCATCGGGCACGATTTCGCGGGCCCGTTCTATAAGAGTCATGCCGTCGATTTCCGGCATGCGGATGTCGGTAAATACCACATCGGGCTTAAGTGCAGGCAGAGCCTCAAGGGCTTCTATCGAATCGGTGAAGGCACCTATATTGTCAAATCCGAACTCCTTCCAGTCCACAATCCCCTGAAGGCCGCGAAGCGCCCAGATTTCGTCATCTATGAAAATCGCTTTATAAAGCTTCTTAACTGAATCCATGAATCCTTCCCCCAATTGGTACGTACAACCAATTATAACACTTAGGTAAATTTTACAAAACATGTCTTGTCTACATTTACCATATTTTTTTCCAATTCAAGCATAGTTTTGTTTCTTTTGCCAAAAGAAGCACTATGATATGGTAATCAGTAGAGAGGTGCACAGGTATGGCAAAAGACAAGGCCGGCAAGCCTAAGCCGACGTTCAAAAAAACACTCAAAGAAATCGTGCGGTTCAGAGGCGTGTATTTCATCATGCTTCCCGCAATCGTTTGGTATATTCTTTTTTCTTACGTCCCAATGGCGGGACTATCACTCGCATTTAAGACCTATAAGGCGAAGTTAGGTATATGGGGAAGTCCTTTTACGGGGCTTAAACATTTTGAGAAGTTGTTTAAGGATCCAAGGTTCTTTGATGCGGTGTTACGAACGCTTAAAATCAATGGAGGTCGCCTGATTCTTACTTTCCCTTTCGCGATAATCCTCGCGCTGCTACTCAATGAATTGCGTATGGGTAAGTTTAAGAAGGTTCTTCAGGTGACCTTCACCTTCCCGCATTTCTTATCATGGGTAATTATCGCAAGTATCATCACTAACGTACTTAGCTACGACGGTCTTGTAAACTCGGCGATTGAACTTATGGGAGGCGAGTACGTTAACTTTATCGGTAACTCGAAACTGTTCGTACCGTTGGTATACATTACCGAAGTCTGGAAGGGAGCCGGATGGAGCTCGATTATATACATGGCGGCCATCGCGGGTATCGACCAGGAGCAGTTTGAGGCGGCGGATATAGACGGCGCGTCAAGATGGGACAAGATGTGGAGAATTACACTTCCCTCTATTCTCCCCACCATTACCATTATGTTTATCCTTGCAGCCGGCAATGTGATGACCAAAGGTTTCGACCAGGTCTTCAACATGGACAACGCAGCAGTTCACAAGGTTTCCCAGACTTTGGACATGTATATCTACAACGTAACGTTTAATGCCAAGAAGACCGATTTCGGTTATTCAACCGCAATAAGCATGTTCCGTTCGGTTGTTAACCTTACATTCCTCGTTATTGCCAACACAATTACCAAGAAGCTTGGCGGTAATGGACTGATGGGAGGTGGCGACTGATGAGTAAGAAGCCTAAGAACTACAAGATGCGCTTTCAGGTAGCCGACGGAGTAATCCTTGCGGTACTGGTTGCTTTTGCATTATTAATCATACTTCCCTTTATAAACGTGGTAGCGATTTCACTTACCACTCCGAAGGCTTACGCCGATACGCCGTTACTTCTTTTTCCGAAGGTGTTTACGTGGGAGAATTACGAGACGCTGTTCCAGGACGGAAGAATAGGCATAGGATTCAGAACCTCGGGTAAGTTCTTGCTCATGGCGATGCCCATGAATATGTTTTTGACGACTACCGTTGCGTACGGTTTGTCCAGAACCGGATATCCCGGGAGAGGCCTTATACTTAAGTTCGTTGTGTTTACGATGTTATTTTCGGGGGGTATAGTACCGCTTTACCTTACAATTAAGTCCTATGGGCTCATCGGAAACATGTGGGGTGTGGCACTTAGTGAAGGAATCAATACATTTTACATGATTATAATGTTGAATTTCTTTCAGTCTCTTCCGGAATCTCTGGTGGAATCGGCCAAGCTTGACGGTGCGGGAGAATATAAGATTCTGTGGAAGATAGTGCTTCCGCTTTCAAAGCCGGTTATTGCGACGGTGTTCTTATACTACCTTGTAGACAGATGGAACGAGTGGTACAACGCGATGATTATGGTGCGCGATACCCAGAATACACCGCTTCAGTTGGTACTTCGTAACATCGTGCTTGATTCGCAGAATCTTGATAATATCATGACCGAGTCGGTGGAACTTTTCACCTTCAGCGCCGGCATCAAGATGGGTGCGGTTGTGGTAACGGTCATCCCCGTAATGTGCATTTATCCCTTCCTTCAGAAGTACTTTACGAAGGGAATTATGCTCGGAGCGGTTAAATAAAAAGTTATATAGTACTGTCGCGGTGACAGTATTAATATAAAGGTGAAGAGGAGGTAATTATGAAGAAACTATTGAAGAAGTCATTGGCGCTTTCTTTGGCAATGGTTATGGTTCTCTCCCTCGGCGCGTGTGCCAAGGATACAGAAGAATCTACCGGCGGCGGCTCAACCGAGACTAAGGTTGAGACTACTGCAGGCGGTGAAGAGACCACACCCGAACCCGTAGCCGAAGAGAAGGATTACAGCGAGCACTATACCTACAGCTACGCAAGTATCCAGATTACAGAGTCTACCGACTACAACTCTCCGGACGACGCTATGACACAGTATTGGGAGCAGAAGTATAATTTCGACTGGGACATCATCTCCATATCCAGTGATAAGTGGGACTCCACCGTTAACACCTGGGCATATGCGGAAGACCTTCCCGACGTAACAATCTTTGACTACAAGCATCCTCAGATGATGGACTGGGTAGACCAGGGCCTTGTATTCAAATTCCCCAAGGGCTGGCAGGAGAGATGGCC
The DNA here is from genome assembly GCA_017544835.1 of Lachnospiraceae bacterium. Classification (GTDB taxonomy): domain Bacteria; phylum Bacillota; class Clostridia; order Lachnospirales; family Lachnospiraceae; genus UBA1258. The sequence goes on from JAFYDI010000044.1 coordinate 24,276, forward strand.
CAACGTAGCAAGAGTTCAGGAATACGGCGGATTGCAGCTTGCTTTTGAAGACATCACCGGCGACACCTATTTCCTTGCTCGTCCCAACTATGCCAACAACTTACCTTGTACCCCCGGCATCAACCCTACCAACATGATGGTATACATCCGTAAGGACTGGGCTGAAGCAGTAGGTATCGAGATTAAAGATTACTACACCATCGATGAAATCATGGAATATGCTCGTCGTGTTAAAGAGCAGGATCCCGGCCATGTAGGCAAGGACCTCGTTCCCATGGGTCTTTCATCAGGCAACTGCTACAACGTATTCGTATCAACCTGCAGCACCTACACTTCCAACAACTATTATCTCTACAGAGATGGAAGCGACTTTAAGTGGGGCCTTGCAGATCCTGAGACACTTGAAGGCTTAAAGCTTTGGAGACAGGCATTCGACGAAGGCCTTCTTAACAAGGAATTCTACTCATACTCAGGTTCCGAAGACGTAGAAGACTTCTACGTACGCGGCGTATCAGGTCTTATGTGGTATCAGGGCGGCGCTCGTTATCAGCAGGACGTTGCTAACCGTATGAAAGACAACCTCGGCCTTAACTATGACGATGTTGTTAAGCAGATTTTCATTACCGCCAACGACGGTACATATCACTCAGCCCCCCGCGGAAACTTCTGGGGCGTAATCATGTTCAATCCCGACATCCCGATTGAAAAGTGGGAGCGTTACATGGACATGCTCGATGAGTCCTGTTCAGAAGAAGGTCAGATCCTTATCCGTATGGGCTTTGAAGGCGTAGACTGGGAAATGAAGGACGGCGAAATGGTATCCCTTCTTGAAGCCGGCAAGGATGCAAGAAGCAAATACCCTTCAATCTACCCTGTATATCACCAGCTTTGCATGCTTAGTGACGACTTCGTACTCATTAACCCCAACTACCCTAAGGAGTACAGAGACTTAACCATTAAGATGTACAAGTTAAAAGAAGAACTCGGTAAGAACGGCGGATGTCCTCCCATCGACTACGACATCTACTTATACAGCTCCGATGCAACGGCAGCACTCAGCTTCGAGTACGACAAAGACTTTGCCAACATCGTAGTAAATAAGGGCGACGTAGAGACCGAATGGAAGGCTTGGCTCGACAGCTGGGCATACTTAATGGATCCGGTTCTTGCGGAACTTAAAGCAAACATCAAGTAATTCTTTCTATTATCCGCGGCGGCAGTTATCTGTCGCCGCTTTTTATTGCATATAGGCTTACGCGGGTGTATAAATCCTGTGCTAATACCCGGATGATATAATGGCATGTGGGTTTGTGGGAGAAACTATTATATCTGAAACGGAGAAGGATTATGAATAAAAAAGCAGGAGCCATCATAACAGGAGTTTTCGGTGTCGCATTTCTTGCGGCGGCAGTAGTGGTTTTCTTTTTATGGCAGAACGATGTTAAGTATTACGAAGCACAGCTTGCCGAGTATGTAAGCGCCCTTGATAAGGCCGGTAAGTCCATGGACGGTAACTCGGGTGAATTAAACGAAGCCAAGCAGCAGATTGCGCAGCTTGAGGCGGACCTGCAAGCATACAAAGAGGCTATAGATAAGGTCAATGCAGAGCGAGTAGCGGCCAAGGAAGAGAGCGAAGCTAAGGAGAAGGCTCAGGAAGAAGCGTGGAATGCCCTGACGGATACTCAGCGCGCCGCCATCACCAAGGGCATAGAAAAGTCCAAGCTTACGAACTACCTTCTTTATAACAGCGAAGAATATGCCGAACTCTACACATACTTAAGAGACTTGGCGTCAAAGGGTCTCGTGGAACTCTCCAAGTCCGAATACAATAAGTACAAAGAAGTCAAAACCCGTATGACAGAGCTTGAAGCGGAAGCTGAGGCGATACTGGGAGCAAGCGGAGAATGAGCGGTAAGCTTGGCAAAATAAAGTCTAAGTCTGCCATAGAAGCTGATGCCTTAGAGGCAGTCCTTGCACGAATTGCAGAAAGAATTAATAATGAGGCCGACCGAAGTGCTTTTACCGCCTTTTGGTCGGCTGAATTTTGCATGCATGACAATGTATATCTTGTAATCGATGGAACCATCGTGTGAATGCCGGTGAAAACGAAGCGCTTGAGGTTTCCGAGACTTTATTTATCAAGTCTCTGGCGACGCTATATGAAGTGTTTATGTATATGATGGATATAAACTTATACGACTATGCCTGCGGTAAGCATTCGGCCAAAGAAATCGTAACTAAGAATCATTCGTTTATTGAAAAACTTTTGAAGTTAAGAAAGATTAACTGAATTAAAGAATTAAATATATTTAGATATTACTTCTGAAAGATGAGTGCTTGGTGAGTGTGTAGTTACAGAACCATGTGTCTACATCTATTCCGTTTGTTAGCATTTCCCCACTGGGGATTCTTCCCTTTGGGTTATTATTCTTGTCAAGGTTATAGTTCTCTGAATAGTGATACGTGTATGTGTCGGGTCTCGCTTCCCCTACGTATGGTGTTGTTAATAATTCATCTTTTGGGTCGGGGTTCTCGGGCGGGGCTATCTCTTTATCACTATTAGATTTTATTACTATTCCCAATCCGTTCTTTCTATCCGCAAACTCCGCAAATGAATAAGGGCTTGTATCTGTGTTCCTATTAAAAAATTGCTCCCCCGATACCGTTATCCCTATCTTTGTCATGTGCGGTAACTCGTTTTTTCCCACGCACTCAAACGTTCCGTATGCTCCATTGGTAAATCGGCAGTTTCCATACCAACCATACATGGACAAGCCTTTACTCTTATCTACGTTTGGATAGTCGTGTGTTCCAAGTAGGTTATTTATGATGTAGTTTGAATACTGATATGTCGTTCCCACTATCTGTCTTCTCGATACACCCTCTACTGGCGAAAACAGCGCAAACATATATACTGGCTCGGCTATAAAGAAGTATTTATCTTCTTCCGTGGTTGTCTTAATATCTTCGGGGGCGTTTAAAACTCTAATCAGAGAGTCCCTATGGTTTGCCATCCACGCTTTCATGATGTGAGAGTTAGACGATTCATCTTCTCCGTTATAGGGTAAGGGCATACCGTCCATGTCATTGATGGAAATAGACGAAATTGGCGATTTGTTTTCCCAACGAGTTTTAATACATATATAGTCGGCGGTTGCAAACTCATTAATTACGCCCGAATTTCCAACTAACTTGACATCAGACCTAACGTGTTGGGTATCATCAATCCAATAAATCAGCCATGCTTGGTACTTTATCCTTATTCGATACCTACCTTCAAAGGATAAACCTTTTCCACTTTCACCCTCGGCAGACTCCCAAGCATAAGAGGATATTCCTTGGCTTATCAGAAGTGAACACATGAGTAAGCACAAGAGAAATTTCTTTAGTTTTTTCATTTTCAATCCTTTCTTTTTTAGCCCCAAAGTTTTATTTCCCCTTAAAAAAAGATAAGGATAGCCTAAGAAGACTATCCCACCTAACCACAATGCTATTCAGTTTTAATGATTTACCAATCGCCACCTTCGGGAAAAGAGTCGATGTGTTCAAGTTTTCCAAAAAGTGCTTCGGCTTCGGGCGTAAGACGGTCTTCGGGAAATGCCGAAGGTGTAGCAGAAGCAGTAGTATCATCTTCCTTTACAGTAGGAAGCCCCGCAGTATATGTGGTCTTTTCGGTTTCAACCTTACCATAGTAATCCAAGTCGGGGTCGGGAAGATTTACTTCAACTTCCGTTTCTTCCTTTACTTCATTTATGGGTTCAACCGATACCACGATGGGTTCTGCGGGTTTTACTGTTTCTACTGTTTCAGTAGTAGTAGTAGGCACGGAAACAGATACAACTTCCTTATTACCGCAAGCGGTAAGAGAGAGAAGTGTGAGTGTTATAAGTGATAATTTGATAAGTTTGTGTGTGTGCATATTATGGATTCCTCCTTGTTAACCGGTTTAAGTCAATATGTTTTCCATGCGGAACATTCCGCCGTCGATTGGGTATTTCATTAATCGAACGTTACCTTCTACTATATCATTCAAGAATTAACGGGGGGATACG
>JAFYDI010000002.1 GCA_017544835.1 Lachnospiraceae bacterium
ACTCCTCGGGAATAGTCTTATTGGCAGCCTTTCTGAAGGCGTACTTGGTAATGTAATCGTGAATGATGTACTTAGAAGGAATCTCTTCGCTTACCTTGAAGACTTCTTTGTCCAGGAAAGGAACACGAAGTTCAAGGGAGTTCGCCATGGTCATCTTATCTGCCTTAAGCAAAATGTCGTAAGGCAACCATAAGTGCATATCAAGGTACATCTTCTTAAGCAAATCGGGCTTGTCCTTAATCTCCTCGAAGATAGGGCGGGTAACTTCCTGATAAAGCTTACCGTTTCTGTAAGCAGGCTTAAGAAGCGCATCGGCTTCTTCATTGTTCATGATAAAAGCCTGACCGATGTATGACTCTTCAAGTGTAGAGCCCGCACGGATAAGGAAGTGACGGCCCTTCATGTTGGGGAGCTTCTCGGCAACGCCCTTCATGAAACGTCTGAAACCGAAAGGAAGCTTATTGTATCTTGCATATTCCGGAGGCGTCTCGTACTCATAGTAACCGCCGAAAAGTTCATCGGCGCCTTCGCCCGAAAGCACTACCTTAACTTCCTTGGAAGCCATATTGGCCAGGAAATAAAGCGGTACCGCCGAAAGGTTCGCATGAGGCTCGTCTGAGTGATACTGAACCGTCGGAAGAATGTCAAAGAACATGTCTGCCGTAATATGCTTTCTTGAATGCTTCATGCCTAAGATTTCGCAAAGTGCGTGAGCATCCTCGGTCTCGTCGAAGTGGTCGCTCTTAAAGCCAACCGTGAATGCCTTATCTACATTGGCATTGGCAACAATATAGCTTGAGTCAACACCGCTTGAAAGGAATGCACCAACCTCAACGTCGGAAATCTTGTGGTACTCGATGCTTTCTTTCATGATGGAATTAATCTTGTCGACAGCTGTGTCAAGATCGTCGTCGTTATTTCTGTATTCAATCTTAAAGTACTGACGGATGTTCATCTTGCCATCCTTGTACTTAAAGCAATGTCCGGGATTTAACTTGTGAACATTTACAAAGAAAGAATCCGTCGGAACCGAGTACTGGTACATAAGGTATGTCTTAAGTGCATCCTTATTAAGTTCTTTCTTGAACAAAGGATGCTTAAGAAAAGTCTTAATCTCGGAGCCGTACTCAAAAAGTTCGGGAGTATCGTAGTAGTAAAAAGGCTTAATGCCGAAGGGGTCTCTGGCGCCGAAAAGTTCTTTTTTCTGATTGTCCCAGATGACAAAAGCAAACATTCCGCGTAACTTATCCACAATCGCCTCGCCGTATTCTTCGTAACCGTGGATAATTACCTCGGTATCGGCATGACATGCGAATACATGACCCTTCGCAATCAGTTCCTCGCGAAGCTCCTTGTAGTTGTAAATCTCACCGTTAAAGTTGATGACAAGAGAACGGTCTTCGTTGTAAAGAGGCTGGTCACCGGTACTTAAGTCGATGATACTCAAACGTCTGAAGCCCATAGCGATGGTATCGTCGGTGTAGAATCCCTCTCCGTCCGGTCCGCGGTGAGCTATGGTGTCGCTCATTCTCTTGATAATTATGTTCTTTCTGTCAATGCTCAGGTTGTCTATAAAGCCTGCAAATCCACACATATCTTAACCTCTAAATCGTATTGGTATATATCTTATATTTCTTCTTGTAATTGATTGCCCGTAAAATCAGGTAGAACTTGTGCTTGAGCGATCTCTCGCCGCTGTACTTAAGGGGATCGCACTTCTTACCCTTACGCCAAAGCTTAAGAGCCTCTGCGCGGTATGCATCGTTGTCGATGTATTCCTTGATAACACTCTTGGGAACCATGCTCAACAGATATTCTCTGTCTACGAGTGCGAACGTGTTCTCCTTGTGCTCAAATACATCCTCTGTAAGTATATCGATAAGGTTATAGCCAAGTGCCGCAAGATAGTAGCTTGAACGCGCCTGTCTCGGATTAATCTCCATAACCTTGAACTTGCCGTCACGGCTGTCATACTTAAGATCGAACTCGCAAAATCCGGTATAGCCGATTTTCTCAAGAAACGCCTTAAGCTTCATAACCACTTCTTCGGTGCCGCCGTACTGATTGTACCCGTTGATAAGCACCGTGCAGTTGCCGATGGCTGTAGGTGCATGCTCCTGAAGTCCTATCTGGGCAAAAGAAGCAAGCTCGGCCTTACCCTTGGTATTGCAATAGAATACACAGTCAAAAAGATTGGAATCATCACCCAGTATGAACTCCTGAACTATAAGTGTTCCTCTGTAACCGGATGCCTTAACCTTATCTATGAAATTAACGGCATTGTCGGGTGTAGTAGCCTTGAATACCTTGGGCTGACCCTCGAAGTGATGCTTGTTGTACTCAATACCGTCACCCGGCTTAATAATAAGCGGATATACCATATCCACCGGAATGGGCTCTGTATAGCTTACCGAACAGTCATAGTAAATCGTGCGGGCAAAGTCAAGTCCCGAATCGGCGTATGACTTATAAAATATTTCTTTGTCTAAAAAGCTGTCTGCAATGCTTAAGCTCGGGCAGTTAAACACGTAGTAAGAAGTAAGTGCCTCCGCATTCTCAAGAAGAAGTCTCACATAAATGTCATGGCAGGGAATAATCAGGCTTCTGCCCTTATCAAAGTGAGTCTTGCCGTAGTCGAGAAGCGCCTGAAGGAACCCTTCCGAGGTTCTTAACTCAGGGTAGTAAATTACATTCACAATCGATGAAAACTCAGTAAAGCGAATGCGCTCGGCAGCAATAAGGTCCGGTACCTCTCCGTAACGCTCATGCACGCAGCGAGCCATGTAATATGCATTAATGTCCGATCCTATAAGTACTATGTTGTGATTCATAACCTAAATATACTTTCTCTCTATCTCTGATTTAATTGATGTCATTGTTTCATAAGTGGTGGTGCCGAGAGCATGGGCGATGCCCCTTATTGAAATCTCTGCGCCAAGCACCGTTACCTTATCATGCTTCTTAACGGTTTCATCGACAAGCACCTGGCACATTCCCATGCCTACCTCGCCGATTATCGGGTATTTCTTACCGTTGATGCAAACATTGGTACCGCTTCTCTTGCGTCCGATTCCGTCACTGTATCCGGTATCGATTACCGCAACGTATTCGGGCTTGTCAGCCTTGTGAAGAAGCCCGTAACCTACATATTCGCCTGCGGAAACCTTACTCACCTGAATAACCTCGCTGTACAAAGCAAAAGCAGGCTTTAAGTCATACCTCTTAAGTGCTCTGGACGGTTCCACATGATTAAGCTTATTACGAAGATCTCTTCTCTTCTGAAGCAGACGCCCCTTAAAGGAATTGTCATAAGGATAAACCGAAGTGAATCCGTAAAGCGATATTCCGAAACGTGCGCCGTTACAATACGATGGCGTATCATGCAAAAGAATGGTCTGCGTCTTATCAAGGTGAACCATGGGAATCTTTGATAAGTCAATTCCGGCGGTTATCTCCTCAAAGCGTCTTCTGTTGTCCGCATACTCGGTATCTGTAAGTCCGGATGTATGGAAGTGGGAGAAGATACCTTCAACCGTAAGATGTACGGAATCTTTCGCCCGCTCTATATCTTCACTAAGGGCGGCACCGCTTCTGTACCCCAGGCGGTTCATGCCACAGTTAACTTTAAACTGAAGCTTTAAGTTAAGTCCGCTGTTAATAATATCTTCAAAGGTCTCTCTGTCATTGACACATACGGAAATATTGTAGGCGGCGCATTCTCTTAAAAATTCCGCGGGCACCGGCTGGAGCATGATTACCGGATGCTCTGTATCATACTTACGCACTTCCAAAGCTTCCGATAAATTCGATACGGCAAAAGCATTCATACCGCCTCTTGCAAGTGCGGGGATAATACCGTAACCGTGTCCGTAAGCGTTACCCTTAACAACCGCAATGTTGTATGCGTGCGGGAAAGTCTCGCTTAAGAGCCTCGCATTGTGTTCAATTGCACTGTTACTTACTTCAACATATGTGTTTCGATACATGATTATCCTTCTTATACTTGACTATACTATCATTTTGAGTTTCTTACATAAAGCATTCCTAATGCTTAATATATGACAAAAAATGCTTTCGGTGGAAAGCATTTTCTGTAGGCTTATTTAAGTTTTTCTTTTAAGAAATCAATTGCGTATTCAAGCTGATTATCAATCTTCTCGGTTGAATAAAGCTCCGAATCGTACTCAAGTTCAATATCGGGAGCAATACCCTCTCCGTGAATGCATACACCATTGGGTGTGTAATAGCGGCTTGTGGTAATCTTGATACCGCTGCCGTCGCTTAACGGATAGATGGTCTGAACGATACCCTTTCCGTAAGTATTGGTACCGATTACGGTTGCAAGGCCGTAGTCGTGAAGTGCACCGGTCAAAAGTTCGGAAGCGCTTGCGGTGTAGCCGTTGGTAAGAACTACAAGAGGAATCTTTATAACATTCTTGCCCTTACACTTGTACTCATCACGCTTGCCTTCCTTGTCCTCGGTATAAGTGATGATTCCCTTGGGAAGCATCTGTTCGCCGATGTTAAGCACTGTGTCGAGGTTGCCGCCGCCGTTGCTTCTAAGGTCAAGAATCATCGCTTTCATGCCCTGATCGTAAAGACTATTGTAAGCTTTGATAAACTGATCCGTTGTAACTTCATCAAACTCGGTAATCTGAAGGTATCCGATACCGCTTTCCTTCATCTCCGACTCTACCGTAGGAGACTCAACCTTGGCTCTCGTAACGACAACATCGAAAGTATCGGGAGTGCCTTCTCTGTAAATGGTAAGCGTAACATTGGTATTTTCGGGACCTTTGATAAGCGCTACCGCTTCGTCAAGTTTGTATCCGAAAAGGTTCTCTCCATCAACAGCATATATAATGTCATTGTCCTGAAGACCTGCTCTCGAAGCGGGAGAATCCTTAAATATCTTGGTAAGAATGGGATATCCGGTTTCTTCATCAAGCATTACGTAAGAGCCTATACCGTAGTATATGCCTTCGCTCGACATAAACATTTCGTCAAGTTCCTCGGCGGTATAGTATTCCGCATACTTATCACCCAAAGAATCAATGATGGCCTTATACATGTTCTCATGCATAGCGGAGATATCGATGTCATCTTCAAAATAAAATCTTTTGACAACATTGTCATATATCAAATCGGCCTTAGTGACGAAATCATTGTCTATCAGGCTTCCGTCTTTGACAGTCACGCTTCCCTTTGAAGAGTTCGAAGAACTGTTCTTGGAAGAAGAGGAATTCTGAGCAGAAGCTGCAACCTCGCCGAGGCGCTGCTCAACAAGTGCGTTTTCTTTTTCCAAAAGTACGATAAAAAGTATGGTTAAAAGTGTTCCGGTAATCAAAACACCTGCCAAAATACCGCCCCAGAAGGAGCGTTTTTTCTCTCTGGTTATTTCTTCCATGTTCGTTAAATCCTATCTTTACTTAATAGCCGAGATACGGCCAGGGGCTTACATACGCTCCGTTAAGTCGTACTCCGAAGTGGAGGTGGTTACCGGTGGAACGTCCCGTGGTACCTACCGCCGCAATATGGTCGCCTCGTGCAACAATGTCGTCTTTCTTAACAAAGAGCTTGGAGGCGTGCATGTATATGGTGTAGAGATTGTCGCCGTGACTGATCATGATGTAATTACCCATGGACCAGTTATAGTCTGCAGCAACTACCACACCGTCGTAAGCCGCAAGAATCTTGGAACCCGCCGGAGCTGCCATATCGATACCGGAGTGGTATGATGTGGAGCCGTTGATGGGGTCGGTTCTGTAGCCAAAATCGTCGCTGATACGTGTATATGCGGGCGCCGGCCAGGTAAACTTACCGCCGTCGTAACTAAGTACAATACCGTTGGCTGCCGCAATTGCTTTCTGCTCCGCAAGGATGGCCGCTTCCAGAGTCTCGATGACGCGTGTCTGCTCTTCGTATTCGGCCTCGTAATCGGCTATCTGATTGGCCTTGGCCTGAATGTCGCTTGTGTACTTGGCAAGCTGCTGTTCCTTCTCGGCAAGAAGTTCCTGCTGAGCCTGACGCTCGGCTTCTTCATTGGCTTTACACTGGTCGAGGTATTCCTTCTCCGCTTCGAGAGCCTGCTTACAAAGCTCGGTCCACTCTCTTGCGGCAGTGTATTCATCAAGCATCCTGCGGTCATACGCCTCAAGCTTCTCAATGTAATCGGCTTTGGTAAGAAAGTCCGCGAAGCTCTTGGCGTTGAGCATAATCTCGAGGTAGAAAGAATCGCCCTTAAGGTACATGAAGCGAATACGCTGCTTCATGGCCTCATACTGAGTGTTCTCGCGCTCGATGGCTTCGTTGAGCTCGCCTGTTATAACCTCGATTTCCTGTTCCTTCTCGGCTATAAGACCTTTGTATTCCTCAATCTTGGCATCGATAGCCACTATCTCCGCATCAATCTTCTTGATATAAGCGGCGACATCATTTTTAAGACCCTCAAGTTCTTTCTTAAGAGCCTGGGCATTGGCAATATTTTGTTTTAATTGTTTCTTGGCCTCTTCCGACTGGGATATCTGGTCTTTCTTCCGCTTAATGCTTTCATTGGTAATCGAAGAAATCGATGTCCCGGCGTAGGTGGCAGGCATGGCTGTGTGGGCGAGTATCAAACAGGCGACAGCCACACATAAAATGCGTCTTATTCTCTTCAAAACGCCCTCCTGTTCGGCCGGTCTAAACTCTTAAATGCTTTCTCACCGTAATGAAGCTTCCGAGGAAACCGATACCTACACCGATTGCAAGCGAAACGGGAAGAAGGTTCTTAAAGATTTCCTCAATCGTCAGGAAATTAAGTAATGACGAAAGAACGGAGAATTGCTCTTTTAAGAAGTTAAGTGTTCTGTTGTATACGAAATATATGAATGCCAGAGGAATCGCCGCACCGACAAGGCCTATGATGATGCCTTCGATTACGAAAGGCGCGCGTACAAAGAAATCTGTCGCACCGATGTACTTCATAATCGAAATCTCTTCCTTACGGACGGTGATACCTATGGTAACTGTATTGCTGATAAGGAAAATGGATACGGCAAGCAGTATCGCGATAATACCGATTGAAATGTATCCGATAAGCTTATTGGCATTGCTTAAGGTAAGTGCGGTAAGTTCCGAACGCTTAACTTCCATGACGCCGGGAACCGACTCAAGGTAGGTAACCAATGCACCCTGCATGGAAACGTCGTTAAGGTATACCTCGTAGTTGGAGAGGTCTTCAAGCGGATTCTCAAGGAAGCCGTCGCTGTAATCGGCGAGGTACTCGGTCTTGAATCCTTCCCAAGCTTCATCCGCGGATACAAAGTTAACCTTGGAAACTTCGGCTCTTCTCTTAATCATGTCGCCTATTTCCTCGACGCGGGCATCTGTAATGTCTTCGTCAAAGAAAACGACTATACACACACCTTCCTCGGCAGTCTTAACGATATGCTGGAAATTGGCCAGTACCGAATAAAACAAACCGAATAAGAATAAGCATGCGCTGATGGTCGCAACAGATGCAAGAGAAAACAATTTGTTGCGGAATATATTCTTGATGCCCTGCCAGAGGGTGTAGAAAAACGAACTAATCTTCATCGTCATATCCTCCCCTCTCATGATCGCTTACTATCACGCCCTTGCGGAGAGTGATAACTCGCTTCTGCATGGCATTAACGATATCTTTGTTGTGGGTAACCATGATGACTGTAGTGCCCGCATTGTTGATTTCCTCAAGGAGTCTCATGATTTCCATTGAGTTGTTGGGGTCAAGGTTACCTGTGGGCTCGTCCGCAAGAAGTACACTCGGACGGTTTACAAGTGCTCTTGCAATGGCAACTCTCTGCTGCTCACCGCCGGATAACTTGCCGGGCTTGGCCTTATACTTACCGGCAAGGCCTACGGTTGCGAGTACCTTGGGCACATTCTTACGAATCTGCTTGCCGGGCACCTGAATAATACGTTGCGCAAAAGCAACGTTCTCGTAAACGTTTCTGTCTTTAAGCAATCTGAAGTCCTGGAACACGACTCCGAGATTTCTTCTGAATTTGGGGATTTTGCGGTGCTTAATCTTGTTAAGATTATAATTAAGCACATAAAGATTTCCCTCTGTGGGAACGATTTCTCTTAATAACAGCTTGATGAAAGTAGACTTACCCGAGCCACTGTCGCCTACCACGAACACGAACTCGCCCTTTTTAATCTTAAGGGACACATTGCTGAGTGCGGGAATTCCTGCCTGATAGGACTTGGAGACATTCTCCATTACAATGACTTCATCATCTTCCATCAGCTTTTTCTTTCTGTTAGGTAAAGCCATAACCTCTGCTCCTTAGAATCAGTATTCAATGCTCTCCATGTACTTCATGTACTTGACTACCATAAGGGCAATCTTGAATGTAATTGCATCCTCAAACACTCTCAAATCAAGACCTGTAAGCTTCTGAAGCTTATCAAGACGATATACGAGAGTATTACGGTGAATAAACAACTGTCTTGAAGTCTCGGAAACGTTAAGGCTGTTTTCAAAGAACTTCATAATTGTGGTGAGAGTTTCCTCATCGAACTCATCGGGGCTTTTACCACCGAAGATTTCCTTAATGAACATCTTGCAAAGCGGAATGGGAAGCTGATAAATCAAACGTCCGATTCCAAGCTCGGAATATGCAACAACGTCTCTGTCGCCAAAGAAAATCTTTCCTACATCGAGAGCCATCTTGGCTTCCTTGTACGAACGGCTGACTTCCTTAATCTCTCCTACAGCGGTACCGTAAGATACGTGTACGCCTTCAATGCCTTCCTTGGCCAGAACGCCGATAATGGCGCGGGCAGCACGGTCCACTTCCTTGGAGAAGTCTGTGTCCTCAAGCTCCTTAACCACGATAACGTTGTTCTCGTCAACGGCAGTGATAAAGTCCTGATTGTTGGAACCAAAGTGAGTGCGGATGCATTCAAGAACATTATTGTCCTTTCTCTCGCCCGCTTCGATAATCATAGCCACACGCTTAACATCGGTAGCGATATGAAGCTTCTTGGCACGGCTGTAAATGTCCACCAAAAGAAGGTTGTCAAGAAGAAGGTTCTTGATAAAGTTGTCCTTATCGAAACGCTCCTTGTAGGCAACTATCAGGCTCTGAATCTGGAAGGCAACCATCTTACCGATCATGTATACGTCTTCACCCGTACCGCATGCGATAAGAATGTACTCAACCTGCTGCTCGTCATAAATCTTAAAGTACTGGTATCCCTGAATCTCCTGTGAGTCCGCAGGACCTAACGCAAATTCTCTTGCAGCCTTCGAAACCGTGCCGACATGACCGGTTGTGGATACAACATCCTTTCCTTCAGTATCTACGACGCTAAGCTCTACTCTGGAAATTCCCTTAAGTCCGTCGATGGTAGTCTGCAATATCTGATTAGATATCATGATTTCCTCCAAAGAATGTTTCTGATTAGACAATTTTCACAACGAAAATTGAGTCCCGAATCGTGAAAAATACATATTTACGTTACCATTTTATTATCTTTTACTTAAAAAGCCAACCCCTAAATGTGTATTTTTTATGCATTTTTTTGTTTTTTGGCCTTCTCGGGTGCCAAAAAGCACCTAAAAAATTACCAAATGCAGGGTGCCAAAAAACTTTTTAAAAAAATACTTGATTTTTGAAAAACTATCCCCTATAATAACGTAGTGCAATCGCGAGAGCGATGAATAAATACCTTTGGGGTATCGCCAAACGGTAAGGCAACGGACTCTGACTCCGTCATTTCAAGGTTCGAATCCTTGTACCCCAGCTTATCAGTGCCGATTCATTTGACGTGAATCGGCATTTCTTTATTCCTATAATACTGTTGTGATATAATTTAAGGAGCCGCTTGAGCGGTTCGGACTGTTACGGAAAGGCCTTAATATGTTTAATCTTGCAAGAAAACAAACTTTATACGTTGAGAAATTAGTTGAATTCGGTGCATATCTCGTACCCGAAGAATTAAAGGACAAGAAAGTTCCCTCTGCCAATGAACACGTTTTGCTCCCCAAGAAGCAGGTAGCTGAAGGGCTCAGGCGCGGCGATGCGGTAGATGTATTCCTGTATCTTGATTCCGCGGACAGACTTATAGCCACTACCGCTGTTCCGAAGCTTACCCTCGGAGAAGTGGGAAGACTTACGGTTAAGCAGCTTACCAAAATCGGTGCATTCCTTGACTGGGGACTTGAGAAGGATTTGTTACTTCCCTTCCGCGAGCAGACCAGGCAGGTTAAGGAAGGTGATGAAGTTCTCGTAGCCGTATACCTTGATAAATCAAGCCGTATCTGTTCTACCATGAACGTTTACCCTTATCTTACGACCACCGACCAATACAAGAAAGACGATAAGGTAACCGGTACCGTCTACCAGACCAGCGACAATTTCGGCGTATTCGTAGCGATTGACGATAAATATCAGGGACTCATTCCCAAGCGTGAACTTTACGGCAAATGCGAAATCGGCAGTACAATCGAAGCCCGCGTCATTAACGTAAGAAGCGACGGCAAGATTGATTTAAGCATCCGCGAGAAAGCCCACGTTCAGGCAGAAGCCGATGCCGAGAAGATTATTGAGCTGATTAAATCTTACGACGGAGTTCTTCCTTTTACCGAGAAGGCTTCTCCCGAGGTTATCACCCGCGAGACCGGCATGAGCAAGAACGAGTTTAAGAAAGCCGTCGGCCATCTTTACAAGAATCGTAAGATAGAAATTACTTTTGACGGCAAAATAAAACTGATATAGAATAATAGAGACAATAAAAGGATATCTGAATGTATGATGGATTTAGATATTCTTTTTTTATTCTGAGGGGTCGTATGAATATTCTGTTATTTTTGATTATCGTATTAGTATTCATTGTGGGAATCGGGTTACTAAACGAGCGCATATTTAAGCTTCAGAGTGATATAGCGCTGATTCTCTTTTCTCTTATTGTTTCTTTGGGACTTTTATTTGCAAGAAAGTTCTCGAGTCTCGATTCACTTAATACTTTTATCGATCAGCTCGGCGACTTCGGATTCGAAGAGTACCTTATGGACGGAGTATTGTGCTTTATGCTCTTTGCCGGAGCCAGCAAGGTCAATATGCGCAAGTTCAGGCAGAATATCCGCCCGATATCACTGCTTGCGCTTCTTACCACGGTTATATCTTCCGTATTCTACGGAGTGTTATTCTATCTTGTAAGTATGCTGTTTAAGCTGCCTTTAGACTTAACTTCGTGCATCCTTCTCGGTTGTGTGGTATCACCCACAGACCCGATTGCGGCGACCGGTATTCTTAACAAAATCGGTCTTTCCAAGAATGTCTGCTCCATAATAGAGAACGAATCGCTGTTTAACGACGGCACCGGCGTAACGCTTTTCATCTTCGTGCGCGGGCTTATCACCAAGAGCGAAGGAGCCAATTTCTTTGTTCTTTTCTTAAAAGAAATACTCGGTGCCATTGCAGTTGCGCTTGTTATGTCGTTCATTTTCTTTTCACTTATTAAGCTGACACGAGACCCGATTAAATATATCCTGATATCACTCCTTAATGTTTCGCTTGTATATATAATCTGTGAGCACCTCGGTTTCTCGGGCGTTATCGCTTCGGTTGTATGCGGAATGTATTTCTCATATGCGTTCTCCAAAATCGAGAATCGTGTTGTTGTCATCGATGAGAAAGATTTGTATAAGGATTTCTGGGAGATACTCGAATCGATACTTAATGCCGTACTGTTTGTAATGATTGCGCTTCTGGTGCTTAATATCGAGCTTAGCAAGTATGTTCTTTTGCTGGTGCCTGTGGCAATTATCATTATTGTATTTTCGAGAGGCTTCGGCGTATTCATAAGCAGTCTTCTTACGGGACGCAAGATGCCCGGCAATTACAGCCTCTACGAGTTTGTGGCACTTATGACCTGGTCGGCCCTTAAAGGCGGCCTTTCGCTTGCACTTGCTCTCGGTACCAAGGAATTCCTTCCTCAGGATGTATATCTTATATTCTTGAATGTGACTTATGTGACCATTTTCTTCACCGTTTTGGTCCAGGGATTAACTATTAAAAAAGTGTACTTCTCACTTGAGAAGCACAAAACAGAAAGACTTAAAAGGGAGAACGACAGATGAAAGTTATAGTTGTGGGAATGGGTAAGACCGGTCTTACGCTCATTGAAATGCTTACCAAAGAAGGTATCGACGTTACCGTCATCGATTGCTCCAAAAGAATAATCGACTCCGTTACCGACAAATACAACGTTTCCGGTGTTGAAGGAAGCGGCGCCTCCCGTGAGACTCTTAAAAAAGCCGGCGCGGAAACTGCCGATATGCTTATAGCCCTTACTGCGGTTGACGAGATTAACCTTCTCTCCTGCCTTCAGGCCAAAAACCTCGGCACCCGCTATACCGCCGCAAGACTGGTGCTTTCGGACCTTTCTCTTGAGAAAGAATCACTTATCAAAGAATATCATATAGACTATATTGTGCGTCCGAAAATTGATGTGGCGGAGATTATTTATAATAATATCGGTCTCCCGGGACATGTTCGTCTCGATTCTTTCTTTGACGGTGCCATACAGATGCTTTCGATAGTCGCATTAAAGGATTCTCCTTTCTGCGGAAAGAGTCTTCTCGACTTACACAAGGAACTTAACGGAAGCTTCCTCGTGGTCGCTGTTGTGCGCGACGGCAAGCTCTTTATTCCCGATGGCAGCTTCGTATGTGAGGAAGGTGACAACGTTTATCTTACTTCCGACCAGGAAGGTGTGGCCGAGACATTTAAGAAAATGGGTATCATCACTACCGGATCCAAAAAAGTGCTGGTGGTAGGCGGAGGCTTTACAGGTGATTACCTCGCAGAGAAACTGCTTAAAAAAGGCAAGGACGTAACCATCATCGAGGAAAATATCCAGAACTGCAAAAAGCTTATGGAGAAGTACCCCAAGGCCAAGATTTCCTACGGCAACGCCGAGTCCGTCGAAATTCTTGATGCAGAAGGCATAGCCAAGAAAGACGTTGTTGTATCCATAACCGACCGTGACGAAGCCAACCTTGTGGTAAGTATGTATGCCTGGTCCGAAGGGGTTCCTTCGATTATTACCAGAATTGAAACCGTTGCGCATGCCAAGATGCTTCACAAGGTTAACATGGATATCACCGTATCTCCCTGTGAAGTCGCAGCCAATAAGCTATATCGCTATGTGCGAAACTCCCAGATGAAAGATGCGGAGAACGAAATTCTTCGTTTCAATACCATCTGTGACTCCCTTGCCGAACTCATGGAATTTGATATAACCGAAAACTGCAGTCATCTGAATATCCCCTTCAGAGATAAAGCGTTCAAGCTTAAAAAGGACACTCTTGTGGCCGCCATTATCCGTAACGGCGAAATGAAGATTCCCGGCGGTTCCTCAACGCTTCAGGTAGGTGACAAGGTATTCATCGTATCCGCAAGCAAGAATAAGATAAAGAATCTAAACGAAATATTCCATTAAGCAAAATAAAACCCCGGGCGAATCATCGTCCGGGGTTCTTCTATGTCTTGTTATGCGTAATAGTCTACGTTGGATCCAACGTTAGGATTAACACTTCTTTCCATGGCAGACTTGTCAATCATCTTAACGAGTCCTTCACCGATAGTTTCATTGGTCTCCATAGTCTTACTTAAAAGTGCAGTACCTACTTCGGATTTAGTGTTTATCTGTGAAATTGCCATCGACAATCCTTGAATGTTCATGCTTAAACCTCCTTAATCAGGTGAGTATAGCAATTATACTTAAGGATTATTATTAAGCAATTAACAACTAAAATCCAAGCTTCTTGGAGATTACTTCAACAGTCTTATCAAGGCATCCTGCTTCAAAAGGAACTCTTAAGCCTGCCTGAGGAAGCATCTTTGAATAGAAGTCGCTCGCGGAAAGCTTGCAAAGCTTTAAGTAGCTGGCCCATGCAGCCTTGTAATCCTCATCCATCTTAGCCTTGTACTCAAGAGCAACTGTCTGAGCAAGACAGTAATCAATGTAGTAGAAAGGATAGTTATAGATGTGAGGCTGTCTCTGCCACCATCCGCCGCTTGTATAGAAGGCGTTGTCCGCATAGTCCATATCGGGTCTGTATTCTTTTTCCAATTTAAGCCATACTTCGCGTCTTTCCTGAGGAGTCATCTCGGGGTTGGCGTAAATGATATGCTGGAACTCATCTACCATACATCCGTAAGGGATAAATGTAATGGTGCCTTCAAGATGAGAAAGTCTGAAATCATCGCCCTTTTCGCCAAAGAACTTATCCATCCAGGGCTCTGTAAAGAATTCCATGGACATGGAGTGAATCTCGGCAGTCTCCATACCGATTTCGTTGAGTTCGGGGTAATTATGACGTGTTACATATCCCTGGAACGCATGACCTGCTTCGTGAGTGATAACCTCTACGTCATGCTGTGTGCCGTTGAAGTTAGCAAAAATAAAGGGTGCATAGTCATAATCGGGAAGGGAAGTCATGTAGCCGCCGGCGCGCTTGGTCTTACGTCCGAGTACGTCAAAGAGCTCATTCTCGGTCATGAAATCAAAGAATTCCTTGGTCTCGGGAGAAAGCTCTGCATACATCTTCTTGCCTTCAGCCAAGATTTCTTCGGGAGTTCCTGTAGGTCTGGGATCGCCGTCCTTAAAGTTAACGGGGTCGTAGTAGTACAAGTGGTCAAGACCGAGTCTCTCGCGACGTCTCTCGTTAATCTTGGTAGCAAGGGGAACAATTTTCTTCTTAACTTCTTCTCTGAATACTTCGACTTCCTTGGGGCCGTAGTCGTTACGTCCCATGCGGTCATAGCCGAGCGGAAGGTAATTGTCGTATCCAAGGAGCTTAGCCTGAGCGGTACGATTCTTAACGAGCTTATCGTATATATCATCAAGCTTATCCTGAACAGAAAGAAGGAAGCCTGTAGTCT
This sequence comes from Lachnospiraceae bacterium, assembly GCA_017544835.1. Classification (GTDB taxonomy): domain Bacteria; phylum Bacillota; class Clostridia; order Lachnospirales; family Lachnospiraceae; genus UBA1258. The sequence goes on from JAFYDI010000002.1 coordinate 14,922, forward strand.
TAGCGTATGCTTTCTTACGAACTTCACGGTCCTTGTCTGTGGTGTACTTGGCCATAAGGGAAAGGTTCAATACCTCGCCTTCCCAGTCAATCTTGGCGGAAGCAATGAGCTTTCCGTATTCTGTAACAAGAGCGTTCTCCTCCTGCATAAGGGGTACCATGTCGGGTACAAAAGAACGCATCTCAAGTTCCATGTTCTTAAAAGTAACAGGACCGAGCTTCTCTACAAGATAATCTCTGAAGGGACAATCATACAATGCCTTCTTGAATGCAACACTCACTTCAGCCATTGTAGGGCCCATTTCATCGTAGTATGCCTGCTCGTCCTCATAAAACTTGTCCGCAGTGTCAATGTCATGTCTGATATGGCAAAGGGTACGCATGGTGCTTGCGTGCTCATATGCCTTGGTAGCCTTGCGGTTAATTTCAAAAGCTTCTTCACCGCTCTTGGCATTTTTCAAGTCTTCGGTAAGCTTGATAATTTCTTCTTTAAGCTTAGCGTAATCAGCCCTTTCATAGGGCATCTCTGAAAACTTCATCATAAAAATATTTACCCGTAACCTCTCTGTTAATTTAATGCGTTAAAATCTCACGCAACACATATGTTAACATAGAAATCGCCCTGAAGAAACACTTCAGGGCGAAATTTATAGTTTTTTTATTAAGCCTTGCCGTTGGAACCAAGAACGTTAACGATCTTGTGAGCAACCATGTCCTTAACAGCCTGACGAGCGGGCTTTAAGTACTGTCTGGGATCGAAGTGATCGGGATGCTCAGCAAAGTACTTACGGATGTTACCGGTCATTGCAAGACGTATATCGGAGTCGATGTTAATCTTACATACGGAAAGGGTAGCAGCCTTACGAAGCTGTTCTTCCGGAATACCTACAGCGTCGGGCATGTTGCCGCCGTACTGGTTAACCATCTTAACGAATTCCTGAGGAACGGAAGATGAACCGTGAAGTACGATGGGGAAGCCGGGAAGACGCTTGGAAACCTCTTCGAGTACGTCGAAACGAAGGGGAGGGGGAACAAGGATGCCGTCAGCGTTTCTGGTGCACTGAGC
>JAFYDI010000003.1 GCA_017544835.1 Lachnospiraceae bacterium
ATCTTGTCGGCACGGAATCTCTCGTGACATTCCTTACAGTCCATAAGAGGATCTGAAAAGCTTCCGAGGTGTCCTGAGGCCACCCAAGTCTGGGGATTCATTAAGATTGCGCAGTCCACACCTACGTTGTAGGGATTCTCCTGCACGAATTTCTGCCACCATGCACGCTTAACGTTATTCTTAAGTTCAACACCGAGATTGCCGTAATCCCAAGTGTTCGCAAGGCCGCCGTAAATCTCGGAGCCCGGATATACAAAGCCTCTTGCCTTGGCAAGGGCAACAATTTTGTCCATTGTCTTTTCCATAAGTTTATCTCCTTAACTTAGAATATTATCCGATTAATTATAGACAGAAATCTTTTCTTTTTCAACTAAAAATCAAAAAAAGAGGACTCTTTAATCAAAGAATCCTCCCATATACTCATTAACTTGTCATCGTTTCAAGTATTTCAAGACTTGAAAGTTTCTTATCCACCAGGTGCCTGCGCTCGTAATCGGCCACCTCGGCAAGCTCTTTAAATAAGCTTTCCGACAGTCCGAAATTAAAAAGCTTCTCGATGGAACTTGCGTTTATATACTCAAGCGTCTTAAAAAGCGCCGCCGAAAACTCTCCCGCCTTATCCGCCGGAATGAACTCACCTTCCAGCATGAAAAGCTTAATCTCAAACACCCTTCTTACAAAGTCATTCTCAAGCTTCTCAGACTTAAGCCCCTGAAGCGCCCTATATAGCAGCAAAAGAAGCTCTGACTCATCATTATTCTCAAGAGCATAGAACTCGGCAAGCTCCGCAAAATACATTCCGTAATACGCGCCCACCATATCCATGCGGAAATTATCGAAGTAGTTACTAATCTCGGCATTCTGCACATTATAGGAAGTTCTTCCCACATACAAATCAAAGTTTCCGAAAGCAAACATATCGGTGGTGCCAAGGAACCTGCTTCCCTGCCTGCGTGCGCTCTTTACAAAAGCGGTAATCTTGCCGCGTTCTCTTGTAAGAAGCGTTATGCGTCTGTCATATTCACCTTGTGGGAATACCCCGATTACCATTCCGGTAACCTTCAAAAACTCCTGCATATTAAGCCGATACCCCTACTTCTGAATCTTAAAGTCTCCCGCGTTGTAGCCAAAGTTCTTAAGTAAGAACTCGGAGTCTCTCCAATCCTTTTTGACCTTGACAAACAGCTTAAGATTAACCTGCTGCTCAAGCATCTTCTCAATTTCAAAGCGAGCGTTGGTGCCGATTTTCTTAAGCATCTCGCCGCCTTTGCCGATGATGATACCCTTATGAGAATCTCTCTCGCAGACGATGGTTGCTTCAATCTGTACTACTCTTCCGGAGAAATCCATCTTCTCTATCATGACCGCTATTCCGTGAGGGATTTCATCGCCGAGAGCATGTAAAGCCTTCTCACGTATCATCTCCGCCGCAATCTGGCGAACCGGCTGGTCAGTAACCGTATCCTCATCGTAGAAAGGCTCGCCGTAAGGAAGATACTTCATGATAACCTTCACAAGCTCATCGCAGTTGGTACCTGCGGTGGCGCTTACGGGAACAACCTCGTCAAACTCCGAAAGCTTTGAAAACTCAGCAATAATCGCGGGAATCTCTTCTCTCTTTACGGAATCAATCTTATTGATAACCAAAATCTTCGGAAGCTTAACCGCCTTTAATTCTTCGAGAATGTCCTTCTCAGCATTGCCGGCAGACTTACCCGCCTCAAGCATGATTAAAAGCACATCAGCGTCCTTATATGTAGACTTGGCTGCCGACATCATATAATTGCCAAGCTTGTTCTTGGCTTTATGAAGTCCGGGAGTATCAAGAAAGACTATCTGTCCTTCTTCCGAAGTATATACCGTCATGATACGGTTTCTGGTAGTCTGAGGCTTGTTGGATGTAATGGCAATCTTCTGGCCGATTATCTTATTCATAAGAGTCGACTTGCCCACATTGGGGCGTCCCACTATTGCCGCAAAGCCTGCTTTGAATTTACTGTCCGTTTTCTGCATTTTTCCTAGCCGTTTCCTTAGCCTGATTCATTAATTCTTCAGCACGGGCTTCCTGCTTTTTAAGTCTCTTCTTATCGCCCGCTTTGATAATTGCTTTTACTACCAAAATAACAACAACGATTACTACAGCAAGTATCGTAAGTCCGGGAAGCGCTCCCACAAATCCTACGAAGAATTCCTTGAAGCCTTCAACCACATTCTCGATTCCTTCGGAGAAAGAACGGCCGACGCGCTCCCAGTATCCTTCGGGTTCCGGAGGCGTATACTTGGTAACTTCGGATATTCTTAAATAAACCGTTGCATAATCTACCAAATTGTCATACGTACGAAGCTGTGAAGCCTGACTTTCAAGCTTGTATCTTACTTCCGAAAGACGCGACTCAATAGTTATCATGTCTTCAACATTGTCGCATTTTTCAAGCAGCGCAAGAAGTCTTTCCTGCTCGATTTCATAGGTTTCCTTGCGGCTTTCGCTGTCTACGTACTGAAGTGTGATATCTTCAACGTTTAAGCTCTTGTTGGTAACATTGGCCGCATTGCCCACGAAATTAACGAATTCATCTACATTGCCGGCAGGAACTCTTACCGTCAGATTGCAGTATCTCTGCCCGGTCTTGCCGTTGTAACTGCTTCCGTTAAATGTATCCATATCCTGGATATATCCGTGAAGTGCACTTATCCTGTCTTCCGTAGCCTGCACAAACTCATCGAAAGCTTCAGTTTCTGCATTAACGTTGTACGTCTTTATAAGCTTTCTTGCGGAATCATTATAGGTCTTATTGTCTTCGTAGCTTGTGGGGCTCTCAGGTGCATATTCCTCGTCGTAGCCGTAATCATAGTCCGAATTTGCCATGTCCTCATATGCCGCATTCTTACTCTCTGTGGCAAAAGACACTACCGATGCCGCGCTTTCACTCTTACCGCGAGATGATGAAGAACCGCAGGCAACAAGTGTCAACACTAACATTACCGATACAAGTACCCTCAAAAACTTTTTCATACTTATCCCTCCATTGCCCTAAGGCTTAACAAGTTAAGGTGTTATAAGAGGCGTAACCTTGTCAAATACGTCTCCTTCCTTCTTAAGCATTTCCTCGCTTCCCACACAGCTTAACTGTCTGGATTCTAAGATTTTAACGATATAATCCGCAAGACTTCTGATTTCCTCGGGTGTGGTGTTAAGAATCTCATCACGCTCTTTCTGCTTATCCTCGTTGGTAACGCCGGTCTTGTAGTAAGAGTATGCCTTGGCAGCCTTAAGTGAAGGCGTAAGCGGTGCATCAAGGTCGGAAAGCGTGGAAACAATAAATCTTTCCACATCCTCCTTATCACCGTCAAAGGTTCTTACATATTCCTCAACATTTTCAAAAGTCTTAAATGTATTCTTTAAATTAGGATCTCTGTAGGATACAAAGAAAGAGTCACCCGTCATTCCGAAGCTGCAGAAGCATCCGTACGCTCCGCCAAGAACTCTCACCTGATTCCACAGGTAATCGGTATTAAGCATGCTTCTTAATACCTGTAGACTTCCCTTATATTCAAGTCCGCTCTTCTTATAGTTACCTACAAGTGCCGAATATTGCACGCTTGAAGCAGCTGAGTAAGCTTCATGGCCTGTAATCTTTTCAAAGTGAACCTTAGGAAGATTCTCCTCACCTTCCGGGAACTTCATTACAAATTTCTCAAGTTCTGATTCAAAAGCGGCAAGGCCTTTCTTATCGGAAGCCACAAATACTTCGAGGTTGTTTCTGGTAAGAAGAAGCTTAAGAACTTCTCGCATGTCTTCAACCAAAGAGTCAAAGCCTGCATCAAAATTCTTCAATAAATCCTCGATGAATCTGTACTCCGCCATACCCGTCAAAGCATCCGTAAGGGCTGATGCGTCGGACATGTTCGACGAAGCGCGGCCGATGGCAACGGCATGGCCTGAAGACATCATGTAGCCTTGTATGCGCACCTTGGACATTTCAAGATTTTCTTTGATACGCTTCTTGTCTGCAAAATCCGACTTAAGCAAAGTCTCCTCGATTAAGTCCAAAGCATCTGCGATTCTGTCAATCAAAACCTTACTCTTAACTTCGAGACTGTAGGTGTATTTGTCGGTGTCGCTCTTCTCCTTGTATACTGCGGTTCCGTAGGTTAAGCTGCCGGTTCTGATATTAGATTCATTGACTAACTCACCATACGAATAATTCTTGGTGTTAAGGTATCCGAGGAATGTCTTTAAAACACTCAGCGCCGGAATAAGTCGTAAAGGAAGCTTATCCGCATTAAACGCAAATGTATAATAAACGATTCCGTTTGACGTAATATCGTAGTAGATTTCCCTGACTCCGCCTACTGTCCTTGTCTCAAATTCATATCTGGCACTGTCTTTCTTAATATCGCTAAGGGAAAGTGAGGGAATGGTATTAAGCGCTTCCTCGCTGTCGGGCTCTTCCTGATATTTTTTAAGAGCCTTGGTCTCATCCACAATCTTTTGTTTCTCGGCATCGGATAAGCTGTTCTTAAACTCTTCAAGGCGCTTTGCCAAAGCAGCGTCTTTCTTGCCGGTAAGACCCTTGACGGGCTTCATGGTAAGAATGGTCTTGTGGTTATTATCAAGAACGGCTGTCTTAAGAACCTGCTCAAACAGACCCTTGTCGATGCCCTCGCGCAGCTCATTAAAAATACTGCTCTGTTTTAAGTTGGTGAAAATATCATCATCGGTATAGAGCCATCTTTCAAATACAGCTCCGCCGTATGCTATAGCCTTGGGATAATAGCCGTAATCACCTTCTCTGTAGGTAAATTCCGACCTTGTAATCGATGCTTCGAGAGTCTTCTTGTCAAAGCCCTCTTCGATAATTTCCTTGATGGTATTTTCAATTATCTCTACAAAGCGGTCTTCGTCTTCGGGGTTGGCACCCTGAGCAATGATTGAGAATACCTTCTGACAGGTATCATTGGTCATTTCGGAATACACATCCTTACCTATGCCCGCATCGATAAGGCGCACCTTAAGCTTGGCACCCGGAACCGAGCAGAGGGCGTAGTTAATGGTATTCATAGCCTCAGTAGTCTTAACGTCGTTATAGTCCGAACACACCACGTTATAGGAAAGATATGTCGCATCCTTGGTATCTCCGTCATCGGCAATTGAATATTCCTTCTCAATACGTTTGGGCTTGGCAAAAGAAGCCTGCATCTTAATCTCGGAGTCGGGATTAATCTTCTCGTATTTGGAAAGGTATTCTGCGTCTATGTAGGCAAGTTTCTCTTCAAAATCCATATCTCCGTAGAGTAAGATTCTGGAATTGGAGGGATGATAAAGTCTCTTATAAAAAGCACAGAAATTTTCGTAGGTAAGATTGGGAATCACATCCGGATCTCCGCCCGATTCAACGCCATACTGGGTATCGGGGAAGAGCGAGAACATAATATTGGAGCTGAAAACGCTCTCGGGAGATGAATAATCACCCTTCATTTCATTGTAGACTACGCCGTTATATGTGATGGGTGAGTTAATATCCTCCATCTCATAATGCCAGCCTTCCTGCATGAAAATCTTAGGCTCTTTAAGCACCTGAGGGGCAAAAACAGCATCAAGATAAACTCCCATAAGATTCCTAAAATCCTTGTCGTTGCAAGTTGCAAAAGGATAAACGGTCTTATCGGGATAGGTAAATGCATTTAAAAATGTGTTAAGAGAACCCTTGCTGACTTCGGTCAGGGCATCCTTAACGGGGTATCTGTCAGAACCGCATAACACCGAATGTTCCAAAATGTGGGGCACACCCGTTGAATCCGACTGAGGTGTCTTAAAGCCTATCATAAAGCCTTTGTTCTCATCGTCGTTTAAAATACATACTACTCTTGCACCGGTCTTATCATGTTTAAGGGTGTACGCAACCGATGATATGTCGGGTAATTTCTCTGTAGCTATCAGGGTGTAATTCTTACAGCCTTTAAATTCTTTCATAAATCTGACTCCTGTATCAATCACTTTAATTCTTCGGGAATCTCGATATCCTCGATTGCGTTACCCGTAAGCTTAAGTGCCGCCTCGATATATGAGCGTGTCATGCCCGATTCTTCCATAAGTTCTTCTATAGTTACTTTTCTTCCGAGCGCTTCGGCAAGTTCCGCCGCAGCCTTCGAAACTTTGTTGACTCTCTTTAAAAGCTTCTCTTCCTGTCCGCTTTCATCGCCTGCTTCCGCAATCAAATCCTGCATGGAATCCATAATGGCGCTTGCAAGCACACCTTCCGCCTCAGCCGCATCCTCACATGCACCGAGGGTGGCAATTGCTGTCACAAGGGTTAAATTACCCTCTCCTATAAGGTCTTCAAGGAGCACTCCCTGTCCGACATAGAGCTTCGCAATCTCTACAACGTTCTTAAGAGTATCCTCCATTATGAGCGCCTTGGCGCTCTCCTCACCGGCCATGGCAGAAAGCATATAAGCCTCGCGCTCGCCCTTGGTAAGAGGAGTCTTCTCGTTAAGCTCTTCTAAGTAGAAATCAAGGTAGTTCTTCTCTTCTTTGGTAAGAAGCACATCTACCGGGAGCTTGTCGTTAAGGCCGATTTTCTTGGCAGTTAAGTATTCCTTGATTACGTCGAACTTAGCCTTGTCTTCCTTAATCTCCGGGAAGATTGCATATAGCTGATCCTCAAATATAACATTCTCCTGATCGAGGGCTATCTCGGTAAGTTCGTTAATTCTTCTTATAAAATCCTGTTTATCGTTCATATAATCTCCCTTGGGGATATTTCGGGTCTATAATAAACCACTCCGTGCTTTATTATCGAGCGCCTTCGAATAAGTCCCTTGGACTTATTCCGGCTTCATTCTACATGTTTGTGATTAAATAAATGCTCATTGCAGTACTCGTAATTGCCGTTACACTTCGAGCAGAATCTGAACTGCAGCTCCGGATTGGAAATTTCGGTTCTGCCGCAGATTGCGCATTTGTGCTTGGAAATGCCTGCAGCCTTCTGTTCCCGCCTTACGTCGTTGTTAAACTCACGCCTGCGCTGTGCATTGTGAATTCTTGTACGCGGCGAGCCGTATCTTCCCATACGCTGTAAGCAAAAGAAAATAATAAAGTTAAGTAACGATGCTCCTATCGCAACTCTTGTAAATGCGCTTCCCTTTATAAATTCATAAACAAGGTACGCCGCATCAATGTATCCCAGCCACTTAATCTTAATCGGGAAGATGAACATAAGAAGTACCATCGTATCCGGGAAGGTAAAAGCAAATGCCAGGAAGATGGACATGTTAATATAGTACGTCGAGAAGAACAGGCTCACAAGCTGCATAAGCGATTCAAGTCCTCCCGCCGCCATAATATAAACGCTCGAGGGATTAAGCAGGAAGTATACGTATATCAAAAAGCTTCCGACAATTGTAAATAACATACCCGAGAATACATATATGTTAAAAAGAAAGTCTCCCCAGGTGCGTTCAAGCGTCCGTCCGATTGAAAAATAGAAAAACAACATGATAAGCGTAAAGATATCAAAAGTAGACGGCGGAACCAGTATCCAGCTTACCACGCGCCATACCTGCCCGTGCGCAATTGCATAAGGGTTAAGTGTTAGGTAATTGAGCGCTTCCGGAAAAAGCATGGAAATAAGGTATCCGATTGCATAGCATATTATTAATATCATCGAAAGATTCTTAATGGCATATCTTCCGAATTTTCTCTCAAATTTGCCCATAAAAGCACATTGCTCCTTTATCAAAGTCAACATAATTCTATCAAATGAGCCCGCAAAAGTCCACTTAGGCAAATGTTAAAGTTTTGTGTCTTACCAGGCACATCTTTAGAAAATTTTAATAGAAAGTGTTACAAATACCTCTTATTTGTCAAATGCTTTTTGCTTTAACTTGCTTTATAATACGTTTTAATGTGTTACTGTGACAAAATATTTAAAATCGGGGAGATTTATGAGCGATAAGTTTTATTCATTGGGTATAGATATCGGTTCCACCACCGTCAAAGTTGCAGTTATGGACTCGGATAAGAACCTTCTTTTTTCTGATTATGAAAGACACTTTGCCAATATAAAGGAAACGCTTCATTCACTTTTGGTTAAGGCCGAAGCGGTAACCGGCAATATCACGGTTCATCCTATGATTACAGGTTCCGGCGGTCTTACTCTGGCCAATCATTTAGGCGTTCCTTTTACTCAGGAAGTTATAGCCGTATCCACTTCTCTTCAGGAGATGACTTCAGGCTGCGATGTTGCTATCGAGCTTGGCGGTGAGGATGCGAAGATTATATATTTCGAGGACGGTAACGTTGAACAGCGTATGAACGGTATCTGTGCCGGCGGTACAGGTTCTTTTATCGACCAGATGGCAAGCTTATTACAGACCGACGCGGCGGGACTTAACGAGTATGCCAAGTCTTACAATTCTTTGTATACAATTGCCGCACGATGCGGTGTATTTGCCAAGTCCGACATTCAGCCCCTTATCAACGACGGTGCTACCAAGGAAGACCTTGCGGCATCAATTTTCCAGGCGGTTGTCAATCAGACCATTTCCGGTCTTGCCTGCGGTAAGCCTATTCGCGGCCGCGTAGCGTTCCTCGGCGGTCCTCTTCACTTCTTAAGCGAGTTAAAGGTCGCTTTTGTCAGGACTTTAAAACTTGATGATGAGCATATTGTTAATACGGATTTATCCCATCTATTTGCGGCCATGGGCTGTGCTTTAACGGCTCGAGATGACGTATATTACAGCATGGACGAAATGGTTGCGAAGTTATCTTCCGACATTAAGATGGACTTTGAAGTTGAGCGTATGGAGCCCCTCTTTAAGGATCAGGCGGCTTACGATGCTTTCAAGGCTCGTCACGACAAGGCTATGGTTAAGAAAGGAAGCCTGTCCGATTATCACGGCAGATGCTTCCTCGGTATAGATGCAGGTTCCACCACCACCAAGATTGCTGTAGTAAGTGAAGACGGAACTCTGCTTCATTCTTTTTATTCCAATAATAACGGTTCTCCGCTTAAAACCGCTATCGAAGCGCTTAAAGATATTTACAAGGCGCTTCCCGCAGATTGTAAGATTGTATGCTCCTGCTCCACCGGTTACGGCGAGGAGCTTATGAAGTCTGCTTTCATGCTTGATTACGGCGAGGTTGAGACGGTTGCTCACTACTACGCTGCCGCGTTCTTCTCCCCGGATGTTGACTGTATCCTTGACATCGGCGGTCAGGACATGAAATGCATCAAGATTAAGAATAAAACCGTCGACAGCGTGCTCCTTAACGAGGCATGCTCTTCGGGTTGCGGTTCGTTTATAGAGACCTTTGCCAAGTCCCTTAACTACTCGGTTGAGGACTTTGCGAAGTGTGCGCTTTTTGCCGCTCACCCTATCGACCTTGGTACCCGTTGTACCGTATTTATGAACTCCAAGGTTAAGCAGGCTCAGAAGGAAGGTGCAAGTGTTGCCGACATTTCCGCAGGTCTTGCTTATTCCGTTATTAAGAACGCTTTGTTCAAGGTTATTAAGGTTTCCGATGCTTCAAGCCTTGGTAAGAAGGTCGTTGTGCAGGGTGGTACCTTCTACAATGATGCAGTTCTTCGAAGCTTTGAAAAGGTTGCGGACTGCGAGGCTGTTCGCCCCGATATCGCAGGTATCATGGGTGCTTTCGGCGCGGCATTAATCGCCCGCGAACGTTATTCTGAGGACCGCGAAACCGCAATGCTCTCTTACGAGGACATCTGCGACCTTAAGTTCGAGACCAGCATGACCAAGTGTAAAGGCTGTACCAATGCCTGCCGTCTTACCATTAACCGTTTCTCCGGCGGCCGCCAGTACATCTCCGGCAATCGTTGCGAGCGCGGTATTGGTAAGCAGAAGAACAAAGACAACGTTCCGAACCTTTTTGAATATAAGCTTAAGAGATATTTTAACTACGAGCCTTTGGCACGTGAGACAGCTCCCCGCGGTACTGTGGGTCTTCCCCGCGTACTTAACATGTATGAGAACTATCCTTTCTGGCATACATTCTTTACTAAGCTTGGTTACAGTGTCATTCTTTCGCCGGTATCGAGTCATAATATTTATCAGCTTGGTATCGAATCGATTCCCAGTGAGTCCGAGTGTTATCCCGCCAAGCTTGCGCACGGTCACATTGAGTGGCTTATAGCCCAGAAGCCCGATTTTATCTTTTATCCCGCTATTTTCTATGAGCGTGATGAAGTTCGTAATACCAACAACCACTACAACTGCCCCATCGTTACTTCTTACTCCGAGAACATTAAGAATAACGTTGAGTCCATAAGCGGCGGTCAGGTTAAGTTCAGAAATCCTTTCATGTCTTTTAAGTCCAAGGAGACTATTGCTCACGCACTAAAGCTTGAGTTTAGCGATATTCCTGCGGCTGAAATTGAAGCAGCCGTATCGGATGCTTTTGACGAACTCGGTCGTGCCCGCGATGACATGAAGAAAAAGGGTGAAGAGGTACTTAATTACCTCGACGCTACAGGTCGCAAGGGTATTGTTCTTGCAGGTCGCCCTTACCACATCGACCCCGAAATTAACCACGGTATTCCCGAGCTTATTACCTCTTACGGTGTGGCCGTTCTTACCGAGGATTCAATTTCTCACCTCGGCACCCCCGAGCGCCCGCTTATCGTAAGCGACCAGTGGATGTACCACTCACGTTTGTATGCTGCGGCTGCTTATGTAAGAACAGTCGACAATCTCGACCTTGTACAGCTTAACTCCTTCGGTTGCGGTCTTGATGCCGTTACCACCGACCAGGTTAACGATATTTTGTCAGGTTCTGACAAGATTTATACATGCTTAAAGATTGATGAGGTTAACAACCTTGGTGCCGCGCGTATCCGTATCAGAAGCTTACTCTCTGCCATACGTGTACGTGAAATGCGTCATTATGAGAGAACGGTTCGTTCAAGTGCTATTGTGCGCGAGCCCTTCACCGAGGAAATGCGTGACAACTACACAATTTTGTGTCCTCAGATGTCACCTATCCACTTTGACCTTTTGGAGCCTGTATTCAGAATGGCCGGTTACAATCTTGTGGTCCTTGACAACGATAACAGAACCTCTATTGATACAGGTCTCAAATACGTTAACAACGACGCTTGCTACCCTTCGCTTTTGGTAGTAGGTCAGATGATGTCGGCTCTTGAGTCCGGCAAATACGACCTTAACAAGGTCGCTCTCATTATGACCCAGACCGGTGGCGGTTGCCGTGCGACCAACTATATCGGTTTTATCCGTCGTGCACTTAAAAAAGCCGGCATGGAGCATATTCCGGTAATTTCCCTTAACTTATCCGGCTTAGAGAAGCAGCCCGGCTTCAAGATTACTCCCGCGCTAGCTATCCGTGGCGTATATGCAGTATTCTTCGGCGATATATTCCAGCGTTGCGTATATCGTATGCGCCCTTATGAAGTTAATGCAGGTGACACCGACAGACTTCACGAGAAATGGGTTAAGAAATGCAACGACTTCTTATCCCGCAAGCACGTAAGCTTCTTTACCTTCAAGAAGATGTGCCGCAAGATGGTTGAAGAATTCGATAACATACCGATTAAAGACATCAAGAAGCCCCGCGTAGGCGTCGTAGGTGAGATTCTTGTTAAATACTCTCCCACCGCCAACAACCACGTTGTAGAACTTCTGGAAAAAGAAGGTGCCGAGGCAGTCGTTCCGGACCTTATGGACTTTATGCTTTACTGCTTTAAGAATCAGGAATTTAAGGCCGATTACTTAGGCACTTCCAAGAAATCTGCTCGTAACGCAGCTCTCGGTATCAAAGCTATAGAATTTGCAAGAAAGAGCTACTCCCGTGCCTGCAAGAAGAGCGTACACTTCGTACCCCCTGCAGACATCCACGAGACCGCCCGCATGGCCAAGGACATCGTATCCATCGGCAACCAGACCGGTGAAGGCTGGTTTTTAACAGGCGAAATGATAGAGCTTATCCATAACGGAGCCAAGAACATCGTCTGTGCACAGCCCTTCGGATGCTTACCTAACCACGTAGTAGGTAAAGGCGTTATCAAGCAGCTTCGTAAGAACTTCCCCGGTGCCAACATCGTCGCCATCGATTACGATCCCGGCGCCAGCGAGGTTAACCAGCTTAATCGTATTAAACTTATGCTTGCATCAGCCTACAAAAACATGAATAAGTAAAAATTTTTAAAGAAATTTAAAATTTTTAGTTCTTGTTAATTCTGTGTTAATGAGCCATCTGTATATTTTAAGCATACCCCATAACCCCAATGTACCATTCTCAATAACAGGAGAGCTACCGATACTCGGTAGCTCTCTTGTTGTTTATGTGTTTGGCTTAAAATGGCCTTTTCTAATCTAAATCATCCTTTCCGGCGCCCTCCCGGATTGCTTCATTCGTCTTTTTTAACCCCTTGTTGACCCTACGGAGCAAAAAGTATCATTTAGGTCATCCAATTTTGCTCAAATCTTCTTTTTCCGAGCAGTTTTGTTGACCCAAACAAAGAATATAGCTACTTTGAGTCATCATCGTAATAAATATAGCGCAAAAATGAGAACAAATTTGTGACCCTGAGCGAGATTAAGACGTATTTGGGTCAACATACCTGATTTATATCTATCTACAAAAGCAAATCGTTTAAGTGTTTTATTATCGGTCCTCTTCTAATAGGCCCACTTACTCATCGTATTCTACGATATAACCGATTTTTCCGCTGTAATCAGGAACATATTGGAGAACATCTGAGGGAGCAAAATTTAAATAAACAGATGACAATTCTTTATTGTATTTAAGCACACCATATTCACATACATCACTATAATCTTTCCCCCATCGGTTGTACCAGTCATCATGGCCTTTCTTAAAGGAATTCCAATCATCATCCCATTCATCCCAATAATAGTGTTTATCCGGCTTATAACCTATTTCTTCTCTCCCGTCAGGAAAAATCCATTTTATAGAGTAATTCATATAATCTTGCCCCGCGACATAAAAAATGTTAGAAGGCAGCATCTGTGCTTTTATTACTTCTGCTATGACTTCATATTCTTCATCGCTTGTAATAACCGCAAGATATCCGCCGTCGGCCTTCGCAAGATCAAAAGCTTCTTCCCATGTTACATCGGCCAAAACCGCTTGATAGCGATGATTTTCAGAAGTGGTATGGCCTGTGGAAAGAATTGAAACCATCTCCCAAAACGGATATGTCTGTTCATGCAAATAAACCAGTTTTTCCTTGTCATAATGCTTTGCCATATTGGAATAGAATTCCTCACGTGTAACACTTTCATCCATCCAGTCATACCAGTCATATTCTTTTTCGTCTTCGTCGAAATGTTCATATCGGGTACCGTATGCTTTTACAACAAAATGGCCATTCTCGAGTCTGGAAATGTAAACTCCTTCTCTTATGTTTTCTTCTATATATCCTTCACGAGGAATATAGTAGGATGCATCTCTGCGAAGGTGCCATGCTTCAACCCTTCCCTCAGAAAAAGTTGCCACAACTTCTCCAAACGGAATGGTATTGGAAGATATATACAGTTCAGGAATGTCATCATCGTCGAGATAAATAAGCGAAAAGCTGGATGTATAAAACCAATCAACTGCCTTCTCTTCCCACTCTGAGTACCAGGTCGCAGGTATAGATTTGATATAACCAAGATACGCACATGCCCAGTCTGTGCAGCCTTCATTCACATTAATATCAATCGACAGGGAATCGTTTAATCTTCTTTGGATATCATTGTATGAACCCCATTCGGGGCTTAATCTTCGGTCCGTTTCAATATATTGGGACATTTTAGCGTTATTATCATCCGAGATTTCCTCGTTAAAGACAACTTCAAACGTTCCGTTTTCAAGTTTCGTAATCGTTTCACTAATCTTATCACACGAAGATACATATCCGCTCCGTGGACTATACCATACCGATTCATCGTCAAAACGATTATATTCAGCCTGACCGTTAAAAAATGTTACAATCCAGCAACCTCCTACGAAAGACTTCGTCGTAACAAACAATTCCGGAATGGTATTATCATCAACATAAATCAGGTCAAAGCCGAAATCTTCTTTTGGATATTGAATATATACCTCTTCCGCATTCTTTCCGCGATTCTCAGCTATTTCCTTGCAGTCAATCCAAATAAGATAATCCATATAGTCAAGATAAGCTTCCTGCCAGTCCGAATAAGACTCCCTAATCGAAGGCAACCCGGCTGTAACCGTTTCAGCATCTTTATCGCTGTTCGGCAATACTTCTTTTTCACTGACTATTTCCGAAATAACGCTGGCGGTTTCACCATCGATAACTGTTTCAGATGCAGAAATAGTCTGCCCACAAGCAGTGAGCAGACTACAAATAATCATAAACAGTATTAACCTATATCTCTTCATAAAATTCCCCAAACCCCTCAATTATTTAATTACTATTCTTCTTCAGCTCCTGTTATATCATCATACAGCTTCTGAATCTTCTCTACGGTTAAGCCTTTCTTGGTAAGCCAGTGTTCGGATGCGATTTCCTCTGTAACGTCCTTAAGCATGTAGGAAGTAATAAACTTCGTATCTTTGCTTATAAAGGTCATTATCGGCTCCATTTCGGCTGATACGATGTGAGCTCGTTCGTCGCCTTCGGTCATTTCAATTTCAACCTCAGCCATAGCGCCTAACATTCTCGGAACTTCGCTCTGGGAAGAAATAAAGTTACCAAGTGACCAGTAACAGGGAACCTCTCTACCATCTTCAGCCACGAGAATCTCCAAAGGCTCTACTACGTGGGGATGCGCACCGATAATTAAGTCTGCGCCTGCATCCACGAAAATCTTGGCCTCGTTACGCTGATATGTAGTAGCTTCATACACATACTCTGTTCCCCAGTGAGGGAATACTATTACGAAGTCTGCAAGCTTGCGGGCCTTTGTAATATCTGACACAATCTTGTCATCATCATACAAAGTGTTAACAAGATATTGCTTGTCATCGGGAAGCGCAAGTCCGTTTAATCCATAAGTGTAGTTAAGGAACGCAATCTTAATACCGTTAAACTCTTTAACGGGTATGGTATTGAAATCTTCTTCATTGTCATACATGCCCACCATAAGGATTTCGGGATGCTCTCTCCAGAAAGCTACGGATGAAAGGACACCGTTTACACCCTTATCGTAAGAGTGGTTGGTCGCATGAGTAACTACGTTAAAGCCTGCCTTGATAACCGCTTCACCGACCTCATAAGGGCTTCCGAAGCGCGGATATCCTGAGTAACTGTCAGGGTCGTTAACAAGAACAGTTTCCTGGTTAATAACTCTGATATCATACTGAGCCAGCTGGTCGAGTACATGCTCGTAGAAATGGTCGTAATTGTAGGTGCCGTCTTCCTGCTTACCGGATTTAATCAGATTGTCGTGAATAAGGTCATCGCCTACCGCGCAGAGCTTAACGGTGAAAACCTGCGGTTCAGGCTCCGGTTCGGGTTCAGGCTCCGGTTCCGGCTCCACAAGAGGCATTTCCGAAATCACTACTGCCTTCTCGGTCGTAGTTTCCTTGGATGTTATGCTATACTTACTGCATCCGGCCAAAGCTACCGCCATAATCATAACGACCGACAGAACTGCCGTTATTCTTTTACTCAACTTTCCCATAATAATTCTCCCTTGATGGTAATCTATTGCGATTCGAGTATTGCTATTACTTTATCTATACAGTTAAAGAGATCCTTGTCTTCTCTCTCAACTGCGGCAAGTATAAGCACATTGCAATTCTTAATGTCTTCAGCCATGTTATCTGTATACTTACGATGTGCAATAACACACTCTGAAAAATCCTTGGTAATATACGGTGTTATCAACTCACGGAACGAATCGGCAAGCAATACAAGCTTACGATTGTTGGGCGATGTTGAATACGTATGACAGATATCCGCAAGCGGGTCAAGTCCGTTTACGATAACATCGTTCTTATATTCAGGCTTATATTCGATTTCCGCAGGATAATTCTCTCTGCTGAGTCCGCCGAGCAATATAAGGTCATTTCTCTCCGAAGTGCAAGCCGGAGCGCCGATAAGCATTGGATTGGTGGTCTCTATACCGATGACTTTGTATATGGATTGTAATGCCACAAATGCGCCCATGTGGTTCCAGTGTGAATCATATTTGTAATATACGGGCCAGAATACTTCTGCAGCCTTAAGTTCCTCAAGCGGATACAGGCAAGGCACATATGTATTGGCGCCAAGATAGTCAATAAGCTGTTGCTCACGTTTATAACGGTTGACTACTTCCATTGTGGGCAGGTACTCGGGGTAGACCTGCTCTTTGTTAGGCATAAACATTATAAGAACGGACATGCCTCTTTGCGAGCACAGGTCATAGAGTCGGTTGACCTTGTCCGCATAGTTCTTCATTTCTTCCTCAGATAAAACATTGGAGCCCGTATAATAATCTAAAGCCGAGTTGTCCGCATAAAACAGCCAGTCGTAGCGACCTATCAAAGTACCTCCTACCGTCTGAGGTGCCATGTAGGTATTATCCACATATTTGGATATGAAATCCTTAAGCTCAAGCTTGCCGCAGGCTCTGCACATATATTCCTTGTATCCGTAGGTTTCGTATGAAACCGCAGATTCCTTAATCAGCATAAGGTCATGGGGTTTGGGCTCTATGATTTCTTTCTTGCTGTAGTCACAGTAAACACATTTGTATCTGACATATCCGGGGCTGTCGCAGGTGGAATCAACTTTATCTATGACTGCCAGCGAATGCTCGTGGTCGAGACCCTGTGTCTCTTCAACAGGTAATGTATTGTCGGAAACGCTTTCCTTACCCTCACCATCGCCGCCTAACATGGTAGATAAATCCACGGTTTCCTTCTGCTCGGTGGCCTTACCTGAGAAGAAAGAAATAACCGATCTCATAGCGTCCTGATATACCTTCTCGGTCTTTCCTTCATAGTTTTGATAAATGTTGATGATACCGCTTCTGAAGGGCACACGGTCATCAACGTACGAAGAAAGGCTTTCGCCCGAGTCTAACAGGTCTTTAAATTTAAGCTCATTCTTATTACGCTTTTCATCACTTATGTCGGCCTGTTCTGCGTAGAATTCAGGCGCAAAAATGCGTACTCCTCCCCATACAATCCACGGGAGAAAAATCATTGCGACAAACAATGCGATATATAGTTTTTTGAATATGCGTCTGTTTCTTTTGCTCAAAAAAACGTCTCCTAAAACTGGAAGTAGATGAAAGGATTGTATGTGCTGTTAACAAGGAAAATTACGCTAAGCGCAAATAGTATAAGTGTAAGTATTCCTGCCAAAAACTTAACGATTCGGCTGCTCTTTCTGATGGGAAGTTTCTGAATAACTCCTGCGCAGATAAATGCCACAACAAGTGTTATAAGTCTCTTACCCGTAAGGAAAGAAAGCGCGTTGATGTTATCGCTTCCCTTTACAAAAAGCTTTGAAATAAAGGTGCGCGCCGTTAAAATATTGTCGGCCCTGAACACTATCCAAAGTATGGTAACAATAATAAATGTACAAAGCCTTATGAATCCCCTTAACCTGAATTTCTCAAGGAAAGTCTTAAAGCATGCCTTCTCGATAATAATCAGTATTCCGTATGAAAGGCCCCAGATAAAGAAAGTCCAGTTGGCGCCGTGCCAGATGCCCGTAAGCATAAATACTATGAACAGATTCCTGTATGTGGCAAGGTTGGAGCCTCGGTTGCCGCCAAGCGGAATATAAACATACTGCTTAAACCACGAGGACAAAGAAATATGCCATCTGCGCCAGAAATCGCTTATACCCTCTGCCTGGTAGGGGTAATTAAAGTTATCTTTAATCTCAAAGCCAAACATCTTTCCAAGGCCGATAGCCATATCCGAATAGCCCGAGAAATCATAGTAAATCTGGAAAGAATATCCTACGGCCGCAAGCCACGCAGTCGAAGCGCCTATCTTCGTAATATCCAAAGCCCAGATGGTATCTACCATCTCGCCGAGAGTATTGGCAATAAGCACCTTTTTGGCAAGGCCGAAACAGAATCTCATAATACCCGAAGTAAAGCGGTCCACGCTCTCCTGTCTTCCCGAAATCTGCTTCTCAATATCTCTGTACTGAACAATCGGGCCCGCGATAAGCTGCGGGAAAAAAGAAATGTACAAAGC
Organism: Lachnospiraceae bacterium; assembly: GCA_017544835.1. Lineage (GTDB taxonomy): Bacteria > Bacillota > Clostridia > Lachnospirales > Lachnospiraceae > UBA1258. The sequence continues at coordinate 18,161 of JAFYDI010000003.1, forward strand.
AAAGTTGAAAATATCCGTCTGAAGCTCCGCCTCGCCCTTATACACATCCACAACATAAGACATCGCCTGGAAAGTGTAGAAAGAAATACCTATGGGAAGCACAATCTGCGGCCACCCAAGAGCTCCGTTACCGTTAATGGTCCAGATATTTACAAGTCTTCCGCCCTCTGCAAGTTCCGGGAATAAAAGGTTTTCAAGCACTGCGGTGAAAAGGTTGAAATATTTAAAGAAAAAAAGAACTCCTATATCGGCAAGCAAAACAAGCACAAGAAAAAAGATTCTCGTGCCGTCCTTGTGGCGGCTCTTAAGAACCGAGAATCCGCCTGCCCAGTTTATGAAAATTACGAACATCATTAAGGCGAGATATTTAACCCCGCCGAATGCATAAAATATGAAGCTGAAAAAAAGAAGTATGCTGTTCTGAAGCTTGTGGCTGTCTCCAAGGTCCTTAAACAGATAAGGCGATAAATAATAAGCGCCCAGACAAAGCGGCAGGAAACAGAGCAAAAACAGCAGTGAACTAAATACCATTTTATTACTCCGTATGTCTATTTAACACTCGTTTATTCTACCATGTAAGACCTTCATTTGCAAATTTAGAAAGCTTAAGAATTGCTTAAAAAACGCAAGAAAAAAGAAGCCTTCGGGCTTCTTTTACTGTATGCGCCATACATTGCGCCTTTATTCGATTATTCAATCCTTGGCCGTATATTTCCTTAATGCTATTACAATAGCGGGAACAAGAATAATATGAAGAATAATTCCGGGAATAGTCTTTACAACCGTTGCCGTATAAGCAGCCTGAAGACCGTACGGGGTATTATTGATGCCTGCAAATATAGCATTCACACAACCGTTGACAACACGTCCGACAATCATGGAAATAATCAGTGTAACGTAGATAAACGGAATCTTCTTGGGGAACAGCTTGTAGAGCAATCCGCATAACAATCCATATGTTGCAAGCTCAAAGCTCATGGCAATTGCTGTAGGAACAAGCTTGGGCATTCCAAACAGTAAAGATCTGAGTACCGGAGCTATAAGGCCCACCGCAAGTCCATACCAGGGACCGCAAAAGAAGCCGCACAGTAATGCCGGAATGTGCATAGGTGAAAGCGCCTGACCTATCTGCGGAATCTGTCCCGTAAGGAAAGGCAATACCAGACATAGTGCCAAAAACATGGCAGCTAATACCATTCTGTATAAGTTTTTTCTCGATGACATCTTAATAACCTCATTTCCTCATTGATATCATCGTCTTGAACGACTGCGGCGCCTTCATGACGCCATTAATAAATTGTTATAAATTTATTCTAGCACAATATTTTTAAGTGTTTCAACCGTTTCTTTGACCATGTCGTTCATGGAAAGGTTTCTGACACCTATAACCTTGTTATTGCAATGGCTTACGGGAATCAATAGCTTAACTGCCTTACTGCTTCCGACCGATGTCGCCATAAGGGGTGTCACTTCTCCGAGAAGCGAATCCGCCGCAATAATGCCTATCGGTCCAATTATGACATCCGCGTCAGCCGATAACACTTTAACCGGATTCTCTCCTGTCGCGCCATTGTCCGCGCCCGCTTTAAGCATGGCAGATGTTGCAAGTACATTGGTGCCTACTGCATAGAGTTCGCAGTCCAATTTTTCTCGTATTATGGATTCCACTACGAGGGCGCCGAGCTTACCGCCCTGCCCGTCTATTACCAGAACCTTCATAAAGCCTCCCTTCAGGGTGCAAGTTACTGTCCTATCGTATTAACGTCGTAAGGTGTGGACTGATATACGTAATAATTGAGCCAGTTCGTATATAAAAGCTGACCCGTGGAGCGCCAGTTAACAACAGGCTTCTTGGTCGGATCGTCATCCGGGAAGTAATTAACGGGGATGTCGGGATTCATTCCTTTGCCCAAATCTCTGAAATACTCATCGGATAAGGTGTTGGCATCATATTCGGCGTGAAGTCCCACAAAGAACTTTCTCGAATCTTCTGTCTTAACTATAGCAACGCCGGCCTCATCGGAATAAGCCATTAGCTCAAGTCCGGGGGTGTTCTCAATCTTCTCGCGTTCAATGCCCATAGCTCTTGAATGAGGAGCATAGAACACATCGTCAAAGCCTCTGAAAAGAGGCGATGTGGGCTTTAATACATGATGGCTGTATACGCCCGATAACTTCTTCTCGCGGTCGTAGCGCTCAAGTCCGTAGTAGTAATAAAGCGCCGCAAAGCAAGCCCAGCACAAGAAAAATGTACAATGCACATGTGTCTCGCACCAGTCGAAAATCTCCGTCATTTCCTTCCAGTAAGCCACGTCTTCGAACTTAACATAGTCAAGAGGCGCACCGGTGATAATCATTCCGTCGAACTTTCTGTCCTTAACCTTGTCAAATGTAGTGTAAAAAGAATCCAGGTGGCTTGCGTCCACGTGTGTGGGGGTGTAGCTCTGTGTCTGTAAGAGTTCAACGTTAACCTGTAAAGGGCTGTTTGATAGCTTTCTCAGTATCTGAGTTTCGGTAATTTCCTTATTAGGCATAAGGTTCATGATGAGAACGTTAAGGGGACGAATGTCCTGATGCATAGCCCTGTTCTCCGTCATCACGAATATGTTCTCGCTTTCCAGTATGGCCTGGGCAGGCAGTTGGTCCTGTATCTTAATCGGCATGATAAAATCTCGCTTTCTTTTTATTTTAAATATGTATTCACAAAATCTTCTTCACTCATAATCGGGATGCCAAGTTCCTTGGCTGTTTTGTTCTTGGAAGATGCGGAATTGACATCGTTGTTGACGAGTACAAATGTGTTCTTAGACACACTTCCCGAAAGCTTCGCGCCGCGTTTCTCGATTTCTTCCTGTAAGTCCTTCCTGCTTGCGTAGAGGTTAAGGCTGCCGGTTACAACTACCGTCTTGCCTGTGAGGAGCGAATCTTCGGTTACCGCATCCTCCTTACGCATTCGCACACACCTAAGCAGATTGTCCACGCGCTCCTTATTGCCTTTATCGGCAAAATAAGCCGCATATGAATCCGCAATAACTTCACCTATGCCGTCAACCGACATAAGTTCATCTTTGGTTAAATTCAAAACTTTATCCGGGTCATTTCCAAAAGCTTTACATATAACTTTGGCATTTGCAAGACCTATATTCAAAATTCCGAGAGAATATATGAAATTGGGAAGAGAAATGTCTCTCGCTTTCTCTATGCTGTCCATAAGATTTTTGTAGGATTTCTCTCCGAAGCCTTCCATTGTGACAATCGTGTCATGATATCTTTCAAGCCCGAACAAATCGCTGTATTCTCTGATAAAGCCTTCGTCCACAAACTTTTCAAGCGTCGCTTCGGATAAGCCGTCTACATTAAATGCGTCGCGGCTTACGAACAAAGAAAACTTCTTAATCTGCTTGGCCGGGCAGTCGGGATTGGCACAGTATAAGCTTCTTGCTTCCTTGACCACTCTTACGCTTGTGGGACCGCCGCAGCAGGGACAGGTCGCAGGGATTTCGAGGTTGCCACTCTTAGTGATATTCTCGGCAATCTGAGGAATAATCATGTTGGCTTTATATACTGAAATCTCGTCGCCGATACCAAGTTTCAAATCATCAAGCACTGACAAATTGTGGACGCTTGCACGGCTGACACTTGTACCTTCAAGCTCAACCGAATCAAAAATAGCCACAGGATTAATAAGTCCGGTTCTCGACGGACTCCATTCTATTTCTCTTAATATAGTGCGGGCGGTTTCGTCCTGCCACTTAAATGCTATGGCATCACGGGGAAACTTGGCAGTCATGCCAAGGCTCTTTCCGTAAGCGATATCTTCGTAGCACAGTACAAGACCGTCAGAGGGAATTTCATATGTCTGAATCTTGTCTGCGTAATAAGCTATTCTGTCCTTAACCGTGGCACCGGTAACCTTGTGATGCTCTACCACCTCAAAGCCGAGACCTGTCAGGAAATCAAACTCCTCGCTTCTGTATGTAAAGCTCTTACCCTCTGCGCTTACAAGGGAGAATACGATGAGTCTTACATGCCTCTTGGCCGTAATCTCGCTGTTAAGCTGTCTTACGGAACCAGAGCATAAGTTTCTCGGATTCTTGTACTTGTCTTCTTCGTCTTCAATCTCTGCGTTGACTTTCTCAAAATCAGGATATGAAATAACCGCTTCGCCACGGATTACAAGCTTTTCCTTAAAAGAAATCTTAAGGGGGACATTCGTAAAAGTTCTGGCATTGGGTGTGATAACTTCTCCGACTTCACCGTTACCGCGGGTAACAGCCTTGGAAAGCTCTCCGTTCTCGTAAGTAAGAACTACAGTAAGACCGTCAAGCTTCCAGCTAAGTAAACCTTCTCTGTCCGAAAGCCAGTCGGCAAGCTCATCACGGGACTTGGTCTTGCTTAGAGAAAGCATGGGCTTATCGTGTGTTTCTTTGGGCAGGAAATCCACTGCGGCATAACCAACCTTTTGAGTGGGGGAACCCGCAAGCACAATACCGGTCTTCTCTTCCAAAGTGACAAGCTCGTCATATAATGCGTCGTACTCGAAGTTACTCATAATCTCCTCGTCCTTCGCATAATAGCTTTCGCTTGCTTTATTCAAAATCTGAATGAGTTCTGTCATTCTTGATCTGTCGTCTGCCATTTTTGTACCAATTCCCTTATAAATATTATTTGGCAACAGCTTTTTTCAAACTGTCGATTTCATCATTGGATAATTGTCTGTATTCACCCGGCTTAAGTCCGGATAAAGTTACGTTTACAACACGAATTCGCTTAAGTGTAATGACTTTGGCTCCGCAGGCTTCACACATTCTGCGAATTTGGCGATTTAAGCCTTGTGTCAGCACAATTGAAAAAGTATCGTGTGATATTTTCTTAACCTTGCAGGGGCGCGTGGTGGTCTTAAGCTCTTTAAGGTAAATGCCCTTCTCCATCTTTTCAAGCATTTCTGCATAAATGGGTCGGTTAATCTTCACCACGTATTCTTTCTCATGGGCATTCTCACCCTTCATCATGTCCTGGATTAAGTCTCCATCGTTGGTCATAAGTAAAAGACCCTCAGAGTCTTTGTCAAGGCGCCCCGCATAGGTAACGCGCTCTTTGAACTTAAGAGCCTCGGTAACGGTTATGGCCGCATGAGCATCACGCTCCGTACATGTAACACCGACAGGCTTGTAGTAGGCCAGCACAACAGTCTCATCGGCAGGCTTTATAAGCTTATTGCCCACTTTGACGCTGTCGCCCGCTGACACTTTGTCGCCCATCCCGGCAGTCTTACCGTTAATGGTAACCTTGCCGTCTTCAATGAGCTTGTCGGCGTCTCTGCGCGAACATATGCCGCACATTGCTATGTATTTGTTAAGTCTAATCTCTTTGTCTGTTTCCAAATTCTTACAGTCTCTTACATTCTTAATAATATTCGAGTCTCTCTCCGAACACAGCCTCATAGAAATCGAGGATGTCCTCCAAAGACACTCCGTAATACTCTCTGCTACCGTTATGGTCCCAGTAGAAAGCCGCCATACAAAGAAGGTTTGCATGCGCATCTATAATAGCCGAACCCGAAACTCCCGGCGTAAGTCTTACGCTTACCTCCATAACGGGGTAGTCAAAGTTCTCAAAGTATTCCTCAAGGTAGCCGGTCTTACGCACGATGTAGCCGGTTCTTTTAAACATCTCGGAGCCGTTGGCATTGATTACATACATACCCATGCCGAAACGGGGCTTAAGAGAAATCGTCTTGTAATAATTCAAGTTGATATGGACGGTCTTAAGCGTAGCTACAAACGCAGGGTCCAAGTCAGACCTTTGTATACGTATAAATGCCACATCCGGTGTCACACTCGTACCTACCACATAGCCTGTAGCCTCGGTTCCGTCATACAGATTCACCTGTACGCTGCTCTCACTGCCGACCACATGCTGATTGGTACAAATGATGATGTCTTTCTCGTTAATCTTAACTATAAATCCGCTTCCCCAATGAGTCGCGTAATCACTGCGGTAATAAATATGTACCACGCAGTGCTTGATGCGCTCAATGGCCGAATCTATGTCCTCATCGATATTATAGCCCGCATCATACGGATTGATAATTCCCGCCACGGTTGAAGGGGTGGAATCGATTCTGTCCGTATTGAACATATCCTGAATCTTAAGTGCCGAATAAGCATGAATAACGCCCTCGCTCTCGGCCGTAAGCCCGTTAGAATCGGTAACGGAATATGTTACGGTGTAATCCCCTTCCGCTGTGCTGTAGTCGGGAACTTTAATCTTTATATTCTCGGTCGTGGAACCGTCGATATAATCAACCGCATAGACATCCTTTTTTAAATCTATGGACTCGCCAAGCGCCACGTAGTATTCAAGCTCTCCCGAATACGTATGAATCTCCGGCGGAGTATCCACAATCATCGACAAATAAAACGAACTGTAATTACCAGACGAATCGGTTGCCATTAATGTAATCGGATGCACGCCCATATCGTTAAACACAGCGCTTCCGTCGTCGTTCTTTTCAATGGAACTATCGCTTTCGGTATTCAAAAAAGAAAAGGTCACGTCCGCATCCGCATCCATGCAGGTTGCCACGTAATCTTTTGCAAAAGAAGGTGTATTAAGCTCCGCCACATACTTTGAGCCCTTGAGCGTAATCTTGGGCGCAGTTGTATCCTCAATCGAAAGTGTAATCAAATAATCAAAGAAGCCGTGTCTGACCTTGACAGGATAAACTCCAAGCTGCTCCTCGTTAACTTCGGAAAAGTCCATTTTGGCAAGCCTTACAGCCCACTTCATTCCGGACATATAATCCAGAGGATCGTGGCTTATGCTTTCCCCATATTCCACTGTCACATATTCACTCTTAGGCTTAACGTCAAAGAAAAACAAAACGAAAGCCACTATGATTAAGAACCCGCCAAGGCATAGGAGAATGCGCCTTACAATGCGGATTTTGGAACCTCTGTTATCATTTGGCTCGCTGGATTTTTCGTCCTTCTTTCCAACATTTGTGACACATTGCGACATAACTGTCATTTCCTCCGAGCATTACTTGATTACCCCTGTATACGATGTTGCCGTTCTCATCAATTCTTGCATTGACGGTTGCTTTCTTACCACAGGCGCATACCGTCTTAATCTCTGTCATGGAATCCGCAAGCTCCATAAGACGCTTGGAACCCGGGAAAAAATGTGTCTGGAAGTCGGTTCTTAAGCCAAAGCACAATACCGGAATATCTTCATCATCCACAAGATTTCTTAAATCATCAATCTGCTCCGGTGTGAAAAACTGAGCTTCGTCGGAGATGATTACGTCATACTTGCCGGCTTTCTTGTATTCTTCTATAATGCTTTGCTCGGGCGTGATAACCTGGGCGCTTGCGGATAACCCTATACGCGACTTAATAACGTCCGCGCCGTCTCTGTCATCGATGCTGGGCTTTATAAGCCACACGCTCATGCCGAGTTCTTCGTAGTTGAATTTTGTAATAAGAGCCTGAGCAGACTTGCTCGAACCCATTGCCCCAAATTTAAAATATAGTTTAGCCATAACTCTTAAATGTCCTTTTTGTTAATATGTGCTTTGACTCTCTCCATTACCATGTCGAGCGCCACCATGTTGTGTCCGCCCTCTGGAATGATAATGTCTGCATTCTTCTTAGACGGTTCCACAAATTGCTCGTGCATGGGCTTAACGGTATCAAGATACTGCTCCACTACGCTGTCTAAGCTTCTGCCGCGCTTTTTAACGTCTCTTAGTATACGTCTTAAGATTCTGACATCCGCGTCAGTATCTACGTAAATCTTTATGTCCATCTCATCTCTTAATCTCTTATCCGCAAAGATGAGAATACCCTCAACTATCAATACCTTCGAAGGCTTAATAAGTTCTGTCTCGTTGCTTCTGTCATGAATTGTGAAATCATAAACAGGGCATCTTACTTCCTTGCCTTCTTTTAAAGCCTTTATATCGTCTGCGAGCATCCACGTATCAAGTGAATCGGGATGGTCGTAATTAAGCTTCGAACGCTCCTCGTAAGTCATGTCGTGATGAGCCTTGTAATAGTTATCATGTCTGATAACCGACACATCATCGCCAAACTTCTCCATAATCTTTTTTGTAATTGTTGTTTTTCCGCTTCCGGTACCTCCTGCGATACCGATTACCAAAACTTTGTCTGACATATTAATCCTGCATTTCTATAAATTTTCTTACAAAGAACATTCTATCACAAGTGATTCCCGCTTACCACAAAAGAAGGCTTATCTTCCCAAAAAAGCTTTCATAGGATCGATGTTTTTGGACATGTTAAGGATGGTCTCCCATTCGTTTTTAATATAGTCGGAAAGCACAGTCAGATCTTCATCCGAAAAGCCTGAATTCTTCACAAGATTTCCGCTCGGCGCTTCGAACTCGGCACTCACGGCAATATCCTCGAATACCACATAAACTATCTTGTCATTACCCTTCATTACAGGGGCGGAAACGCTCATCTTAACATCTTCACTCATATTTATCCCTCGCAATACTCACCGTACTCACAGCCTACGTTCTTACATATCACTTCATCGACAAGCTTACCCTTATGATACAGTCTTACGGTTCCCTCACCGTTGCCGCCGTTCCACAGTCTGTTGTGACGCTTGCGACCGTCGGGTGCCTCGTAATTAACGAGCAGCATGTCTTTCTTAAGGCAGGTTATATCAGTAACCATCCTGTTACGCTTAGTCTCCTGCTCCACATGCCAGACGATGGTGTCTTCCGTCTCCCTGCACTCAAACTTAGTCTTAACGCCGGTCCAGAACTTGGAAAAGTTAAATTCATAGCACTTTCCCTCATGCCAGAACGCCGAAAGAAGCTTCCTATCAAGCGCCACAGGTCCCACCTTCGGCCTGCCTCCGCCTATATCAAACACGCTGTTTTCAAGCTTCTTGCCCGTCACATTACTGAATAAATTGCAGGATGATAACCACACCCAAGGCGACGTGAAATCGCTTCCCCAGTTCTTATCTGCATATCCGTAACACTCGCCCGGCGTAACCAGATACTTATCACCGTTAAATATAACTTCACCGTCGTACTCCGTCTTCATGCCTTCCGCATGCCAAAACATTTCAAACAGCTGAAGACTCCTAAAAAGCTTTCCGGCTCCATATCCCACATTGAAAGCAACCTTCTTATTTATCTTTAAATTCCAGGAAATCTCACCCGCATCACACATGTATTCCGGATGATTGTCTCTCTCTTCTTCCGTAACCTTTATCGTGCCAAAAGAATAATTCTCGTCAAGGAAACACTCCTCCGCACTCACCGCAAAAGGAATCCTCTCTCTTATCTTAATCTCTTTCCACCCATAGAACCGATGAAGCTGCGCTGCATTCTCGCCCCACGCTCCCGCCTTGACCATAAGATACGACGGACGCGTCTTCGTCCTCTTATTCTCCGGCAACTGACCGAATACAGGCTTATCCGCACCAAACGCAGGATTACAGAGGAAGAACTCGAAAAAGAAAGCCTTCTTCTCCCCCGTAACAGCATTAACTCCGGTAAAAGAATGCCACCACCAGTCGTAACCCTTTTTAACAAACTTCCCCAAAGTAAGCATGCACGCATCTCTAGAAATATCATGTCTGTTAAATCCCATGAGCGCCTCCGCTTGTTAGTTCTTTTGCCTTCATTGTACCACAAAAATCCCGCAAGCGCCTAATGCACCTGCGGGATTCAAACATTCATTTATGGTCGTCGAGTGTGTTATGTATTAAACGATACCCTGAGCGTTCATGGCATCTGCAACCTTTAAGAAGCCTGCGATGTTAGCGCCTGCTACGTAGTTGCCTTCAAGGCCGTACTTCTTGGAAGCGTCGTCAAGGTTGTGGAAGATGTTAACCATGATGTCCTTAAGCTTAGCGTCAACCTCTTCGAAGGTCCATGAAAGTCTCTCGGAGTTCTGGCTCATCTCGAGTGCTGATGTAGCAACACCGCCTGCGTTAGCTGCCTTACCGGGTACGAAGTATACGCCGTTCTTCTGGAAGTACTCTGTAGCTTCAAGAGTGGTAGGCATGTTAGCACCTTCGCATACAGCGATTACGCCGTTAGATACGAGGGTCTTAGCGTCGTCAAGGTTAAGTTCGTTCTGAGTTGCGCAAGGAAGTGCAACATCAACCTTAACAGTCCACTGATTGTTCTTCTCAGTAGCCTTGTCGTGGTACTGAGCTGAAGGTCTCTTAGCAGCGTACTCTGTAAGACGGGCACGGTTAACTTCCTTAACTTCTTTAAGAAGTGCAACATCGATACCTTCGGGATCGTATACCCAACCGGTAGAGTCGGAACATGTAACAGGCTTAGCGCCAAGCTGCCATGCCTTCTCGATTGCGTAGATAGCTACGTTACCGGAACCTGATACAGCAACGGTCTTACCCTTAAGAGATACGCCGTTACACTTAAGCATTTCATCTGTCATGTAAAGAAGTCCGTAACCTGTAGCCTGGGTTCTTGCAAGAGATCCGCCGTAGCTTAAGCCCTTACCTGTAAGAACGCCTTCGTAAAGGCCTGTAAGCTTCTTGTACTGACCGTACATATAACCTATTTCACGAGCGCCTGTTCCGATGTCACCTGCGGGAACGTCGGTGTCTGCGCCTATATGTCTGTAAAGTTCGTTGATAAAGCTCTGGCAGAATGCCATAACCTCGCGGTCTGACTTGCCCTTGGGATCGAAGTCGGAACCACCCTTACCGCCGCCGATAGGAAGACCTGTAAGAGAGTTCTTGAAAATCTGCTCAAAACCTAAGAACTTGATAATACCAAGATTTACACTGGGATGAAGTCTTAAACCACCCTTGTAAGGTCCGATTGCACTGTTAAACTGTACACGAAAACCGTTGTTAACCTGAACCTGTCCCTTGTCATCTACCCACGGAACTCTGAAAAGAATCTGTCTCTCGGGAGTGGTAAGTCTCTCAAGAAGAGCGTCCTTTTTAAACTTCTCTTCATTGGCTTCGATAACTACTCTCAAAGACTCCAAAACTTCCTTAACTGCCTGATGGAATTCAGGCTGCGCGGGGTTCTTCTCAACCACCAATTTGTACACATCATCAACGTATGACATAAATTATCCTCCTCAAAAAGAAAACGTCTGATTTTCTCTTTTTTACTTTTCTGATTATATGTCAAAAAAAGGGTTTTACACAACTACTTTATTACATTAAATTAGTAAAATTTTTGTATTTATTTTTGTTCACTTTGTACAATCATACTTGTATACAATTATCCACTACCCCTTGGAAACCCACTAAATGCGTTGATTTTTTCTGTTTTTACATGTTTTGTGACAAAAAAGAGACCCTTTCGAGTCTCTTTAAATTACTCAACAAATTCAGACTTGATATAGCCAATCTGATCGTTAAATTTAATCTTGCACCACTCTCCGCCTTCGACGTATTCCACAAGGTCTACTATCTGTCCGTTGGTGAGAGCGCCGATACGCTGAGCTGTCTGTGACGGCTCGCTTCTGACATTTAAGCTGGCCGTTATAACCGTAACGGTACCGGAGGCCTGAATCTTGCTGACATCCTCAACCTCGGAAAGATACTCACTCTTGATGTATCCTTCGCCGCTGTTGTAGCTAATCTTACTCCAGCCGTTGGTCATCTCCTCAAGAAGTACATATGTCTCGCCGGTGTTGGCACTTCCGATCTTGTCCGCGGTGGCGCTTGCGGACTTTCTGACATTAACTCTGTCAAGCACCTTAACACGTCTTACTACAGGTTCTGTAGGTACATCTTCGGGATTTTCATCGTCACCCGATACGTCTTCATTCATCTCATCTTCAAGCTGAGTCTTAAGCTTGGCTTCAAGAGCCATTTCCTCACTTACCGCAAGGTCCAAGCTAACGGATAAGTCAGCCCAGAACTCACTAAGCTCGGGGTTACTCTCCATTGCCTTATTATAAGATACTCTTGCGGAGTTCTTAAGGTCAACCACGTCGCTTTGAAGAGTTACGTTCTTAATGTAAAGCGCTTCTTCCTCGGATAGCTCGCTTGTATTGATGTAATATGCTCCGTCAGCGTTCTTGCAGATATAGAAGGCAGACAATCCGGGAACGCTTGCCTCCTGACCTACCAAAAATACGTCGCTCATTACATAAGCGATATAGGTATCAATATAGGGACCGGGCTTGGTATATACGTGAATATTCTCATATCTGTCTATATACTCACACATCTTCTGAAGACGAAGAAGCTCGGTCTGCGATACATTGCTGTGAATATCGATAAGTATATCGATATCAGCCATCTCAAGGGCTTCATAATAGCGATAAATTAACTTGTTGATGTCAGGATATGCGTCTTCCTCAAATACGGTTTCCTTAACTTCCTGAACGTCGGCCTTGGCCTCTTCCAAAACGCTCTTGGCCTCTTCTGTAGCCTGCTCCACACGATCTCTTGCATTAAGTGAAATCGCAACGGTCACAAACACGAGTATTACCAGAATCAGAGGAAGCAAAACCTTTCCGATATCGGTAATCCACTCCTTGATAAGAAGGAGGTTGTCCTGCATGGCTGTGTTAAATTGTGCTAACGATTCTTTGAAAGAATCATGATCTTTTCTATGCTTTTTATTCATATTTACACTTCTCATAATGCATCCGACAGGAATCGAACCTGCATCAAAGGCGTCGGAGGCCTCCGTTCTATCCATTATACTACGGATGCGTCGTTATGACATCATTTCCATGAAATCAACTTCTACATGATATCATAACGTGGCTTTAAAAGTCAATTTAAGATACTCTTAAGCAATCTCCAAAAGGCCTGTATCGCGCCTGAATCTGTACACGGAATCAGAAAGATAATCTGTCTTTTCCACTTCCGAATCATTTATTTCTCTTACCATCGAGCCTAAGATTTCAGGGTCGTATCCCGATGATACCGGAAGAAGTATCGTTTCATGAATAGAACAGGGCAAAATAAAGAGATCCGACTCCATCTCATTGCTGAAATCATTTAGTCTGTCATTATCAAGAATGCAGGCCGCTCCAAGCGTTTTAGGGCCGTTGGTAAGCACATACATGGGAAGCTTCGATGCGCCCTCGCACTCATTCATGAACTCCTCTATTTCGTCAATGCTCATATGTCTTCTTTCTCTTAAAAGAGATATAATCACATCCTCAATATAAGATACGTTTCCGCCGAGGATTTTTATGGTATTGATTTTGGCATCTTTATAAACTTCTTCTACAGAAACTCCCCACTCCTTAAACTGGTCATTGGTAACCGTAATGGTGCCGCTTCCGAAAGACCCGTCTGAAATAATTGTATAAAACACCACCGCAAGGTCGAGAAAGTCAATATGCGGAACCGTATTAAGGTATGCCTCGTTTCTTGCTCTGTTCACAAGCTTGCAAAGGACCCTGTCCTTCATGCAGCCGTAATCCCTGATAAAAGAAACATCCACATCATTCTTAACCTGTGCATCGTCAATCATCTGTGCAAGTTTAGAGCAGATGTCTCCTATGCTTTTGCCGTTTTCATAGTCTCTGTACAAATCATTTAAATAAACTGTGGGGGAAATATTGACTCCTTTAAAGCACACCGTAATTCCTCTTAACATAACGGCATTGTTCTTAACCACGTCTTTAACGGTAACCGACGCGTTTTCCTCATAATATTCGTTTAAATACGCAATAACTTTTTCTTCAAATTCTTTAAAATCCATGATATTCCTTTCTAATCGCGAAATGCGTTGACAGCCGATAGTCGGCTATTTTGAATTGGTACGACTGTTGTCTCATGGCAATAAAAAAGAGACAACAGTAACTGTTGTCTCTCGGCATATCATAGAATAGATTAAGCAGATTAAACTCTGGATAAATACTCGCCTGTACGTGTATCAATCTTGATAATGTCGCCCTGGTTAACAAAAAGCGGAACTGCAACCTGCGCACCTGTCTCAACAATAGCGGGCTTGGTAGCGCCTGTAGCGGTATCACCCTTGAAGCCGGGCTCAGTATCGGTAATCTCAAGTTCTACAAAGAGAGGGGGCTCAACCATGAATACGGATCCCTGGTATGAACATACCTTACAAACTTCGTTCTCCTTAACGAACTTAAGTGCATCGCCGATGGTCTCGCTGTTAAGACCGATCTGTTCGTAGTTCTCCATGTTCATGAAGGTGTATAAGTCACCGTCATTGTACAAATACTGCATATCAAATCTGTCAATACGCGCCTGAGGGAACTTTTCGGTAGGTCTGAAAGTACGCTCTACAACACCGCCGTTGATGATGTTTTTAAGCTTGGTACGTACGAAAGCAGCGCCCTTACCGGGTTTAACATGCTGGAATTCAATAATCTGAAAAATAGCTCCATCGATATCAATGGTAACACCATTTCTGAAATCGCCTGCAGAAATCATCTTAATCCTCCTAAATATGAAACACAAATAATTCCTAAATAGTTTATACTATTCTTTATTCATTTTCAACTGTTTTTTTTAATTTCTTGGTACTCTTACATTCATAGCTTATAAGTGTAAGAATCAACGTAATTAATAAATAAAGCGAACCGATAAAATAAATCGATGCCGAAGTAGGCATTACCACGCAAACAGCCGCAAAGCTTATTACTCCCGTAAGTCCCATATAGCCTATGGCAAGTTTGACACGATTCCTTGATTTAAAGTACGCAACAATTCCTCTGATAAAAAGAACGACACCGGCCAAAAGAAGGAGTCCCACACCACCGATATAAAGCTTTCTGTGCTTACAAAAATCAATGTATCTGTCGCGCAGTCCTATTACAGTCGCCGCAACATCCTTTCTTAATTCATTGTCATACCAGGCTTTTGTAAACTTTCCGGCATAGAAATCTTCAATACCATTATCCCAACCGCAATAATACCAGTTATCAAGAGAAACCGCTTCACCCGTATATTCACCGGGTTCAAAGACATTACCAAATCCCATGGCAACCGAAACCGAATTGACCTGCGCCTCAAGATAAGGCTTGATATTATGCCGTACAATATGATGATATGCACTCATATATCGTGCACCGGATTCTTTGTCTGTATACGACTGGTTAATGTCGCTGTTACCCTTTACGTTATAAGTGTAACGTCTGTATCCTTCCGTACCCGCACTCTTTATTACTTCAAGCGGGATTACCGCATCAAGCGCCGCCAGATCATCTTCTGCACCCTTATACTCAAGCGAGCAATCTTTATCGTTGAGCACATACCTAAGTACGTCATAAGTATTAATCATCGAATAATCTTTGCCATAATACTTTCTTGCGCCTATAGAGTTCGGAAGATAAAAAGCCGCAAAGAAAACGATAAATACGGCAATACGTGTCACTACCTTAACAAACTTCCTGTCAGGGGTAAACAAAAGGTATATTCCATACAGTAAAACGCCCGCTATGATTCCCTCGCTCCTGAATACGCTTAAGAAAGCACCAAGCACCGCCATCTTAACATATTCGGCAGAGGTTCTTTCTCTCTGCTCATATATATCCATAGCGATAATAGCCGTATACAGCACCAGAAGAATCGTAAAATGATACATTCTGTGCCCGTTGGACGCAATGTATAAAGCGCTCGGCATTAAGAATAACAAGAATACGAAATAACCCGATTTGGGGCGCGCTGCGTTTAGTCTCATAAACATATACGCAAGCACATACACAAACATCGCCCACTGAATAAGAGTAATGGAGAAGTTCACAGGAAGCACAAGCAACATAGCCGCGTAAATAATGCTGGAATATGCATTGTGCCAGTAATCGGGAGTCATTCTTACTCCGCAGGAATAAGTCACCAGATTGTCATCAAATCCCGCAATACCCGTTAACACTTCGGGCCACAACACCAATATGAAAACCGCTCCCAGTGCAAAAAGAACAAGAAAGAGAACATATTCTTTTTTGAAATGCTTAACAATATGGAATATAAGTTTCCACAAGCATACAATCATAACTGTTGCGAAAATATGTGTAAGGACAAATACTATCAGTCCCTCCGCCCTGTCACTTATCGCGCCTTGAAAGGCCTTTGTACCCGATGGATTGACTCCGACATTTACAAAGACCAGTCTCTCCCATACAAAAGAAAGCACTGTGTGTATTATTACAGCCGCAAAAAAAGCAAAGTTTAATGACTTTTTTTCTCTCATAAAACGGAGAACTCCTTCCTACCTTTCTTTGATAAGCTTAAGGACTTCTTCCATCGCATGAAGATACCCCTCAAACCCTTCACCCACAATCTGCCCGTCACAGGCAGGTCTTGTAACAGACACGCGTCTGAACTCTTCTCTTGTATTTATATCCGAAATATGAACCTCTATCTTGGGAAAAGAAAGAATCTCGAGCGCATCATGAATAGCATAACTGTAATGCGTAAATGCTCCGGGATTAATGACAAGGCCTTCGGTTCCGTCGCTTAAAGCATCCTGAAGTCTGTCGATAATGGCTCCCTCATGATTGCTTTGAAATACTTCAACCGTCATGTTAAGCTTACCGGCCTTCTCGCCTATCATATCAAGCAAATCTTCATATGTGCGGCTTGAATACACAGCCGGATCTCTCTTGCCGAGCATATTGAGATTGGGTCCGTTAACCACAAGTATTTTCATATGTTAATCCTCCGTGGATTTAAGTTCTTCCAATGCTTTCTTGACTGCCTCAACCGTTCTTTCGACAGAAAGACTGCCTGTATCTATCACAATGTCCGCAGCCGCCTCGTAGCGGGACCTGCGCCTGTCAAAAAGCTTTCTGAAGGAAGCAAGGTCTGTCGACAAAGGACGATTCGGGTCCTTGCCCGCACGGGTCCAAAGCTTGTCGGGAGATGCCTTTAAGTATACTACGGTTCCTCCGTTTTTAAGAACTTCAAGATTATCTTCTCTCTCTACAATCCCGCCGCCTGTGGCAATAAGACGGTTGCTACCGTCCGTAAGACATGACAAAGCAAAGGATTCCTGGTCTCTGAACCAGCTCTCTCCCGCTTTCTTAAAGATTTCCGGGATGCTCATCTTAGTATTTTCTTCTATAAATTCGTCAATGTCAAAGTATTCAAGCGAAAGGTCATTTGCAAGAATCTTGCCGATTGTAGTCTTGCCCGAACCCATGAAGCCTATAAGTATTATATTATTCATTTTCAAGCATTCTCCTTACGGTTTCAATCTGGTCGGGTGTAAGTGAGCACTTGTTCCATATCTCATAGGCCTCAACAGCCTGATACAAAAGCATTGAGAATCCATTTGACCACTTAATGCCCGCAGCCTTACATCTGTCAAGAAAGTCTGTAGTCTTCATGGGAACCGTCTCTATAGCAGCACTCAGTCTTTCGTAAAAAGAATCCTCCGTTATAAGCGCTTTCTCGCCTTTTAAGCCAAGCGATGTGGTCTGTATGCAAATGCTTCCCTGCTCGATTGCGGGGCTTCCGGTAAGCGGCATTGCCTCAAATACATTGGTCTCAAATGCCTGATTAAGGCTTAAACAAAGCGCCTGTGCTTTTTCAAATGTTCTGTTGATGACCAAAACCTTCGAAGCACCCTCTGCATACAACGCATATGCAGCAGCCTTGGCCGCGCCGCCGGCACCTAGCACTATGCCCTGCTTACCCTTAACGGATATATCCTTAACCTTAAAAGTTCGCTTAATACCCACAATATCCGTATTGGTGCCAAAGTACCCTTTATCGGTAAGCTTAAGAGTATTGACAGCACCGATTTTGCTTGCAGTATCACTTATTCCGCAGAGAAAAGGAATTACTTTTTCCTTGTACGGAATGGTAACGTTAAGGCCTTTGACTCCCTGCTTTCTAAAGCGTGTAAGTGCGCCTTTAAGCTCATCTTCTTCAAGCTGATACAGTTTGTATTCAAGGTTGTCGCCTCTAAGCTCGGCAAAGGTGTTATGGATTAGCGGAGACTTCGAATGCCCCACGGGATTGCCTATAAGGCCGAACTGTGCTTTCTTACGCGCATAACGCTTGTATGAAGCAAGAATGGGCTTCTCAAAGAACCTCTTTATAACAATCTGAATTTCCTCGTGCTTGTCTATAGGCTTAACCAGAATGGTATGCATGCCCGCTTTATTGGCACCCCATATGTCGGTAAACAGCTGGTCACCTACAAACACGGTATTCTCAACCGTTCCCCCAAGCATTTCAACCGCTTTAAGGTATCCCTTGGTGGAAGGCTTACCTGCCCTGTATATATACTTGGCACCTAAGGGGTCATTAAACATCTTAACCCTCGGTTCCTTGTTATTGGACAAAAAAAGAACACCGAAGCCCTTATCCATAAGACCCTTAAGAAGCTTAAGCGACTCCTCGGTCTGAGGTGCGCCGTGCTTCACAAGAGTGTTATCGATATCAAATAAGACATTTCGGTATCCGTCCCGATATAATTTATCAAAATCTATACTGTATGTTGAGTCCTTCATTTCCGAAGGATAGAATCTTTTAAACATGTATTATCCTCATTACTGCGTATTCTCCCCACAAAGGAAAAGGGCGTCTCAAAAGACGCCCTTATTGTATCATAAATACCTCTTTATAACCAATTAAAACTTTACAAACACCTTTCCGTCTTCACCGGAGTATGTGCTGTTATCATCGTTCTGTGTTCCTACAAAGTACTGATAATCCTCTAAAATCTTATCCTTGTGCATATCCGAAATCGCTCTGTTGATATCAAGCTTCTCGATTTCGAAATCGCTTCCGAGATATGAATAATCATCGCCCGTATTGAAGGTAAGGGAGATATTGTCAAGATCTGCGGTCTTGGTGCGTAAGTCGGGCTTAGCCGGCTCTGCAACGGTCTCAATCTTGGGAAGTGCCAAAGCTTCCTGTGCTTTAAGCTCATCCTGCTTCTTAACCGCCTCAACATCTACCTTGGGGATGTCGGTTACTTTATATGAATTGTAAAATCCGCCGTAATCGGAAAATAAGTTAATTGCCATATCGATCTCCTCCATAAGAAGGGTTTACATAATCACTATACACTTAGATTATAACCCGTAAATTAACGGGAATCAACCCCCAGCATTCCTTTGCTGTCATCTATTATATCGGAGGGATTACGAAATAACTTAACCCCTATTTTAAATATTTTGTTTTGGCCGCATCCATTAAAGATTTGGTATATTCATGCTGCGGATTAAAGTAAACGTCGTCAAGCTCACCCATCTCCACAATCTTGCCCGATTTCATCACCATTACACGGTCGCAAAGATTATATACCACTCTTAAATCATGCGAAATAAACAGTATAGCAATGCCAAGTTCTTTATGAAGGCGTCTAAGCAAATCAAGTATCTGACTCTGCACCGTAACATCAAGCGCCGATACGGGCTCATCCGCAATCAGGAATTTAGGCTCCTGCATAAGTGCCGCCGCAATACACACTCTCTGACGCTGTCCGCCCGATAATTCATTAGGGTATCTGTCGAGAATCTCCTCGTCAAGATCCACCTTTTTAAGCATGTCGCGGACACGACGCTTTCTTTCTTCCTTGTCAAAATGACCTTTAACCTTAATAGGCTCTTCTAAGATAAAACCAATCTTCTCCGAAGGATTGAGACTTCCCGCCGGGTCCTGAAAGACCATCTGGGGGCGCTTGGCATAGTGCTTAACGCTGCCTGTAACACCCTTCTTCTGAATACCGAGTATTGCGCGCGATAGACTTGACTTACCGCAGCCCGATTCTCCCGCAAGTCCTAAGATTTCACCTTCTTTGACGTCAAAAGAAACATCGCTTACGGCAAAAAAAGGCTTTTTATCTTTCTTAAATTCTACGCTTAAATTCTTAACCTCTAAAATATTGCCCATATTCTATGCCTCTTTGAAAAAAGGGTTCTTGGGAATTGCATTGATAAGTTTTTTCGTGTATTCCTGCTTGGGATTTTTAAATATTTCCTCGCAGTTACCGCTCTCCACCACAAGCCCGTTCTGCATTACAAGCACGCGCTCGCAAAGGCTGTTAACAAGACTTAAGTCGTGGGATATAAACAAAATCGCTGTGCCGCGTTCCTTGTTGATACGTTTAAGAAGCTCCACAATCTCCGCCTGAATGGTAACATCAAGCGCAGTTGTCGGTTCATCCGCAATTAAGAGCCTCGGCTGAATAATCATGGCTGCCGCAATCATGGCACGCTGTCTCATACCGCCCGAAAGCTCGTGAGGATAGCTGTTGTATACCGCCTCGGGGTTGTCAAGTTCGACGTCGCGAAGAGCCTGAATGGCACGTTCCTTCATCTCGGCCTTGTCCATAACGGTGTGAACTCTTAAGCTTTCTTCTACCTGCCAGCCGACCTTCTTAAGAGGGTTAAGTGAATTGAGAGGCTCCTGGAATACCATACTTATCTCGTTACCCTGAATCTTTCTTAAGACCTTTCTCTCAACTTCAAGAAGGTTTATGCCCTCAAAGGTAATATGACCGCTCTTCTCCATGTCGTGACGGCTAAGCAGTCCCGCAATCGCAAGCGCAGTCATAGTCTTACCGGAGCCTGACTCTCCCACGATGCCTAAGATGTCACCTTTCTCCATCTCAAGGTCGACATCATATACGAGGGTGTCGGTAGTCTTCTTATCATGAACTTTTATGCACAGATCTTCTACTTTTAACATGCTCATGATTTTTTCTCCAATGCATCGGAAAGAAGGGAAAATCCAAGTATCATCATAACTATCACAAGTCCCGGGAAAATAGCGTTCCATGGATTGGTGAATATAACCGACTGAGCCTCCGATAACATAAGACCCAGGCTCGGATTCGGCGGCTGTGTGCCCATACCGAGGTAGTTCATGCCTGCCTCAGCAAGTACCGCATTGTTAAAGCCTATAAGTACGCTTGAAAGCAAAACGGTACGAAGATTGGGCAAGATATGTACCACAATTATCCTTAAATGACTTGCACCGTAAAGGCGCACACACTGAATATAGTCAAGATTACGAATCCTTAATACTTCGCCGCGCACAATACGCGCAAAGCTCGGCACGAAAGCAATACCGAGAGCGATAATAAGCGAATGCGTACCGCCGCCCAGTACACCGATTACAAGAAGTGCTAAAAGCACCGACGGAAAAGCAAGAACTGCATCATTGATACGCATAAGAATCTCATCCACCCATCCGCCGAAATAACCGGTAACGGTTCCGATAATGATTCCCACAAAAGTACCTATAAACACTACGGTTGCAGACACAAACATGGTCTCTCTTACGCCCACAAGCACTCTTGAGAATATATCTCGCCCGAAATTGTCGCAGCCCATAATATGCTTAAAGGAAACGCCCGCAAACTTGGCAGACATATCCATCGCAAGCGGATCGTAAGGCGTGCAGAAAATACCCGCAATCATCATAAGGAAAATGATGCCCACGAGCGTAAGGCCCACTATGAACTTAATCTTCTTGTTCTTACTGTTGTCCATTCAAAAGCCTCTATACATGAATACGCGGATCGAATTTCTTGTACAACAAATCCACGATAAGATTACTTACAACAACTGCCGTAGCCAGCAAAAGAATGATTGCTTCGACCACGGGATAATCTCTTCCCGAAATCGACGTAAGCAAAATACGTCCGAGTCCCGGCACACCGAATACCTGCTCGACAATAATACTGCCCGCAATAATATCCGCAAAAGTCATACCCAGGAACGTAATAACCGGAATAATCGCATTCTTAAGCACATGCTTGTAGAATACAGCCTTGGTACGATTGCCTCTTGAGTAAGCGGTTCTGACATAGTCCTTGTCGGCTTCCTTAAGCGCAGTATCTTTAAGCAGTTTAACAACCATTGAAATCTTGGGAAGTGCAATGGAAAAAGCAGGGAATATCAAATATGCCATGCATTTAAAGAAATCCCTTTTATATGAAACATAAGCCCCCGGAGTGAACACATGAAGTATCAGTCCGAATATAAGGGTTATGAGAATTCCCGAAAAGAAAGACGGAATGCTCATTATCATCTGGTTAACCGTGGTAAAGAACACGTCAAGCTTCGAATCGCTCTTACGCGCCACATAAATTCCCAGAGGAAATGAAAGAATAACCGTAATCAAAATTGCCATTACCGACAGTAACATGGTAACCGCAATCTTCTCCGATAACAGCTGAGTTACCGGTGTATTGTAACTGTATGAAATACCGAAATCACCGTGCACAATGCCCGCTACCCACTCGCCGAAACGCACAAGTACAGGGCGGTCTAAGCCCATCTGGTGATTAAGTTCCGCAATCTTCTCTGCCGTAGCCTCGGTACCAAGCTTTGATAATGCAGGACTTGCGGGTATAAAAGAAAAAGCAAAGAAAACGAGAGCAGAAACAGCCAAAAGAGTCAGTATCAGTGTACCAATCTTCTTTAAAACATATTTCATGCTCTCACCTTCTTTCTACATTTAAGGGGTTAGCCCCTAATTACTTCGCAGGTTTAATCTTAGCGATATCAAGTACATAAATAGGATAGAACTCATATCCTGTGTAATTCTTGTTGATGGCTACCATCTCGGCCAAGTCCTGAATGTAAACATTGGCTGCTTCTCTTGCGAGAATCCATTCACATTCCTTGTAGTACTCTGTTGCCTTGGCATCATCGGTTGCATCGATTGCGTTTTTGAATGCGGCATCGTATGCGTCGCTCTTAAAGTTCACAAAATTCTTGCTGCTGTCTGATGTAAATCTTTCAAGCATAGCCTTAGCGGTCATGGTGGAAGCATCTACACCTACAACCGTAGCTTCGAAGTCTCTTCCGACATAAACGTCTGAAAGCCATGAATCCCACTCAACAAGCTTAATTTCAGCGGTTACGCCGATTTTCTTAAGCTGCTCTACGATAACCTGTGCGGTATCGATGTGAGGCTGATAGTTGGAAGGAACCTTGATTGCAAAAGAAAATCCGTTTTCGTAGCCGGCTTCTTTAAGTAATTCCTTGGCCTTTTCGATATCGGTGTTGTATACGTCGTTAATCTCCTTAACGAAGTACTTACCGAATGCGGGGAACATTGAAGAACCAAGTTCGGTACCCTTACCGTCGAAAGCAAAATCAATGATTTCCTTGGGATCAACCGCATAGCAAAGTGCCTGACGAACCTTTTCGTTGTTGAAAGGCTCTACAGCGTTGTTTAAGTACATAGCCTGAACAAGGTTCATGGTACCTTCTTCAATGTTGAAGTTGGAATCTTTAAGCTGTAATGCCTGTGAAGCGGTAATACGTGCAAAGAAATCTACGGAACCGCCGAGTAAGTCCATTGTGATGGAATCAGCGTTCGCACAAATCTTAAGGGTTACGTCCTCAATGTAAGCCTTCTCGCCCCAGTAATCCGCAAATCTCTTTAAGATAATGTTCTCCTGAGGTGAACGGGATACAAAGGTATAAGGGCCGGTACCGCAAGGCTTGGTGGAAAGGTCATTCACACCTTCGGGTACGATAGCGATTGTCATGGTCTGTAAGAAATCGCCGTCTTTCTTGTTAAGAGTGATAACGATGTTCTCGCCGTCAGCCTTGTATTCCTTGACATTAGAAAAAGCCGACGCGTTAGCAAGTGTGCTATCGGGATCGGCGTTACGTTTAATACTGTATAAAACATCGTCCGCCGTTACATCCTTGCCGTTATGGAACTTAACACCCTTTCTTAAATGGAAAGTGTAAGTAAGTCCGTCTTCGGATACTGAATATTCATCTGCCACAGCGGGTTTTAAATCACCGTTTGAATCGGGCTTTACTAAGCCTTCATAAATGTTAAAAAGAATCTCTCTTGTTCCTGCCGCCAAAGCCTCATGGGGGTCAAGACTGTCTGATAAATCCTGAGGAATTCCTATGGTGATATGGGATGAAGCATCACCCGCCTTGTCGCCTCCGCATGCGCAAAGTGCAACAGTAAGTGTGGCCGATAAGATAATCAGCCTCCATAATTTCTTAAAAGCTTTCATTTCTTATCTCCTTTAGCTTCGTTATTAATTTGACAATGTATTTGTAACTTATTTAGACCTAAAAGTCAATATAAAAAAGGTGCAAACTTACTTTGCACCTTTAAAAATACAATATTACTTTAGCATCTTCTTAAGTTCATCCATGAATGTGTCCACATCCTTGAAATCCTTATAAACAGATGCAAATCTTACATATGCAACCGCATCCACATCTTTAAGCTTCTGCATTACAAGCTCGCCTATTACGTGGCTCTCGATTTCCTTCTCTTCGCGTGAAAAGATTTCGGTCTCGACTTCATCAACGATACGACTGATCTCCGATGCAGTAACCGGACGCTTATGACATGCTCTTAAAACGCCGCCCTCTAACTTTCTGCGATCGTAGGTCTCGCGATTCTTGTCCTTTTTAACGATAATAAGAGGAATCGTCTCAACCTTCTCGTAAGTTGTAAACCTCTTGTCGCAGGCGCTGCACACACGGCGACGTCTTATGGAACTGTTGTCATCGGCGGGTCTTGAGTCTATAACACTGGTATCCGGATGACCGCAAAACGGACATTTCATAATTGTTCTCTCCTCTTTTGAAAAGAAACAAACACTGGTTACATAACATATTATACGGCTTATGTTAACTTATGTCAATAAGTTATGGTAACCAATCACTTTTTAAGCGTTTTGCTCAAAAGAAGGCAACAAACTATTGAAAAAATCACAATCAAAATTGCGTTCGTAAGGAGATTAAACCTGACAAAGAAAGCGGGTACCAATCCGATAAACAAAGCTGCCGTCGTCACACCGAAAGCAAGCCCGGGACTGTACTTAAGTATGCTTAAACACATAGCAAATGTGATACTCATGGTCATAGAGAAAAAGAACACGCCTATAACCGACACCACCATAAGTTTATCGCCGAATACCAAGAAAGGAATGGCCGCAAGCGTACTGAATATCGCAGTCTTCCTTGCACCTATTCTGTCCACAAAGTATCCGCCCAAAGCCTTACCGAGTCCCATGATTCCGAAAAGAAATATGGTCTGCCATAGCTCCTTGTTCCAGGATATAGGTATCGCGTAACCCAGATAACTTCTTACAGCCGTCACAACAAATGCAACAATAAGAATCGTCCATGGTGAAAACTTCTTCTCAACCACATCAAATGCAGGATAGGTTCCCTTTCTGACGGATTTCCTTGCAGCAAGCGCACATACCTCTGACAGTACAGCCGGTATTATTAGCCATAGCCATGATACCTGAGCCACACCCATTGTCTGGCCTATTACTATACCGACTCCGCCGCCCGATACAAATAGCGCCGACGGGAATATCTTACCCTTACTCTCCGTAACCGTGGCGATAGCACCGCACTCGTGCATTATGGCGTTACCGATTCCAAGCACTATATAACCCGCCACATGAAGCTTATATACAGGCGACGCCACCATGACTATACTCGCCATCATAAGCACATTGCCGATAGTCTCATATGGCAGTTTTTTGTGCGATTCTATAAACTTACCGATTAAACCCTGCGGCAGAAATGCAAAGAAGTCATATGTAAAAGCAATCGCCCCGGCAAGCATCAGCGGATAATGAAGTCTTAACAGATAAAAGCATATGGTCTCAACGCAGGCGTGAACGATAAAATATTCAATTCCTGTTATGTTGCCTTTAGACTTCTTCATTCTTCTGCTCTGCTTCTGCTGTTTCTGTAACATCCTGTGGCTTCAATTCTTCCGCCTCGGATTTTTTCTTTAATTCATTTTTGATGGCGCGAATACTGAATCTTAGAATTACAGCCGCCATAACGGCAAATATTACAATAACGGCCCCTCCCAAGACTACCACCAGTCCGCCCATTCCGACATCCAGAATTACGTACTCTACCACTTGACACCTCCGCCGAATAAACTAACAAAGAAACTGCTAATTCCGTGAATACTCTTTGTTGTAAAAAGCCCCACGATAAACAGCCCTATCAGAAACGAAGCAAAGTTGGCCGCATAAGTCACAAGCAACACCTTTGTGCTAGATTCCTTGGAAATTTTGAAATATAAAATTGCTTCTGTCACGGGAATTAACACAAGCTCCGCAAAAAGAGTCCAGATATTAATACCGTTTGTAATGTCTCTGCCGTTTCCGAGCATGTTAACGGTAAATACGGTCACAACTCCCACATTGAGACACACATTGGTAAGTGCATTAACCGCCACAATGTACTTCTTGTTACGCGTAATGCCCGTATTATAAATTATCGGATACTCAACGGCTAAGGTAAGTAGTATGGTGCCTGCAAGAAGTACAAAGGGCACCACGAATATATAAAGCAAATACATACAGGCTCCCCCTACTCTTCCTTCTTATCTTCAATTGCCTCGGTTGTTTCTAAATTAGATGCTGCTTCGGCTTCTCGCTTAGCCTTTTTAAGACCTTTCCTGATTACGATTACGCTAGCAATCGCAATAACAAAAGCGATAATTACAAACACGATAATCCAGTTAAAGCCTTTAGTAACAGGCTCGGGCGGTCCGGGCATAGCCACATCAAGCAAAATATTAAAATACATGTTTACCTCCTCTAACCCCTTTGGGTCACAACAATTTTAGCATACGCACAGCTTCTGTTCCATAATAAACCGTGGAAACGCTTAAAAAAGTTGTATTTATGCCTTATAAATCGTTTTACTAATTTGCCTTTTTGATGTATAGTAAAAGAAAAAGAAAGGAATAAATTCCATGAATATAAAGAGTCTTGCACAGTGTAAATTAATGGGTGATGAATACTGTGGCTTCTATTCCGCTGGACTTACAATGCTTGATAATTCATCCATGAGACGATTCGGTAATACATATGAAAGCGGTTCGGAGACCATACTCACTTCCGATGACGGTTTAAAGCTTACGGTTTCTTATGAGAAGAGCCCTTACAGCGATGCCACTGAGGTTTTGACTTCTTTTGAGAACGGCTCGAGTGAACCTATAACGCTTGAAATGCTCACATCGTTTCTTTTGCCTGAAGTGAAGGCGGATAAGGTGCATAGAATACTCTCCTTCTGGAGCGCGGAGGGCCGCGTTAAGACTGATGAGCTTGTGGACCTTAACATGGAGCATTCCTGGAACAATATGGCCTTTCGTGTGGAGAAGTTCGGTACGGTGGGGTCCATGCCGGTGCGTAAGTACTTTCCTTTTGTGGCACTTGAGGACAGTGAAACTCATTCTTTTACCGCTGTTCAGCTCTATTCTCCCGCTTCGTGGCAGATTGAGTTAACTGTACGCGCAGGCGATGTAGTAAGACTTTCCGGCGGAATTGCGGACAGAGATTTCGGTCAGTGGACCAAGACCGTTAAGCCGGGCGAAGTGTTTTTGGCGCCCAAGGCGGTTGTTGCTACCGGTTCGTCACTCGAAGAGGTATGTGACAAGCTTGTAAAGGCTCAGCACCCCGACATCAGCCCCGTTGATGACAATATGGGCATTACATTCAACGAATACTGCGCTACCTGGGGCAATCCGACGATTGATAACCTTAAGAGGCTTGCGGATAAGATTGCCGGCAAGGGCATTCAGTTTCTTGTAATGGATTCGGGCTGGTACTCTGACTGCGGTAACTGGTGGGAATACAGGGGTGACTGGAGCATTAATCGTAACCGATTCCCGGGTGGTCTTAAAGAACTTGCCGATTATATTCGTGATAAAGGCATGATCCCCGGTATCTGGTTTGAATTTGAGGTAGCAGCTCCCAAGTCAGGTCTTTATGACAATCCCGAGCATTTTGTTAAAAAGGACGGAGTTCCGCTTACTGTCGGCGGAGCAAGGTTTTGGAATATGGAAGATCCTTATGTGGAGACTTACCTTGATAAATACGTTCTAGGTAACCTTCGCGATAACGGTTTTGGCTATATAAAAGTCGATTACAATGACACTATGGGAGTGGGTTGTGACGGTCCCGAAGGTCCCGGCGAGAATCTTCGCAGGAAAGTTTTGGCGACTCAGGAATACTTTAAGAAGCTTCGTCGCGAACTTCCCGATTTGGTTATTGAGAATTGTTCAAGCGGCGGTCACAGACTTGAGCCTTCCTTTATGGAACTTGCATCGCAGGCAAGCTTCTCGGACGCTCATGAGATTCCTTCTCTTCCGCTTATCGCAGCCAATCTTCACAGAGTTATTCGTCCCGAGCAGAGTCAGATTTGGGCTGTTATGCGCGCCGCCGACAGCGACTCTCGCATATATTACTCACTCTGCGCTACATTCCTCGGCCGCATGGGTTTAAGCGGTGACGTATACGATTTATCCGACAGGCAGTGGTCGCTTCTTGATGATGGAATGGCTTTCTACCGCGAAGCCGCCCCGATTATTAAAGACGGTTATACCTTCTTTAATTACGCGGATACCAAGAGCTACAATAATCCTACAGGCTCACAGCTGGTACTGAGGGTATATGATGACAAAGTGTTGTGTGTTTATCATCGGTTTGCAGATTCTGTGGATATCGATTCTTTTGCCAAGAGACACGGAATTGACGTCTTCTCTCACAAAGTACTTAAAAAGTACGGTAACGCTTCTGAAGATTTTTCCGCGGAGTCTTATATCTTTGAAAAATAAAAAAACAAGCACACAAAAAGGGCACCGCTTAAGCGATGCCCTTAATTAATGCCGTATTATTTCTTCTTAAGGAAATCCGGAACCACAAGGGTGGTAGGATCAACCTTGCTGTTAAGCTTGGAAGGAGTGTTCTTGAAAAGATCACTGCTAAAGGTTGCCGCAGGCTGAACAGTAGGTGTAGTCTGAGGCAATACAGGCTTAACTGTAGGAGTTGTGGAAGCAGTTGCGGGTCTGGGTGTAAGACCGATTCTGTCGTTACCCACAACGGAAAGTCCGGTAGCGATAACGGCAATCTTACAGGTCTCCTGCTCTTCCTTGGAATATAATGCACCGAAGATAACGTTAACGTCATCACCGGCAAGTTCACGTACGTAGTCGGTTGCATCTGCAACGTCTGCCATGGTAATGTCACCGGAAATGTTAATGATAACGTTCTTGGCACCTGTAATGGTGGTCTCAAGAAGGGGTGACTCAACTGCCATCTTAACAGCGTCCATAGCCTTGTCATCACCCTTACCGTTACCGATACCGATATGAGCAACGCCCATACCCTTCATAACGGTCTGCACATCCGCAAAGTCAAGGTTAATGAGTGCGGGTGCATTGATAAGGTCGGTAATGCCGGATACTGCCTGCTGCAGTACTTCGTCGGCTTTCTTAAGTGCATCCGGGAAAGGAGTGCGCTTATCTATAATCTCAAGTAACTTGTCATTGGGAATTACAACAAGTGTATCAACATTCTCTTTAATACGATCGATACCGCTTATGGCGTTAACCATACGCTGACGGGCTTCAAATCTGAAAGGCTTTGTAACTACGCCTACGGTAAGGATGCCCATGTCCTTGGCAATCTTGGCAATTACGGGTGCTGCACCGGTACCGGTTCCGCCGCCCATACCGCAGGTAATGAATACCATGTCGGCACCGCGAATGGAAGCCTCAAGTACTTCCGCACTCTCCTCGGCAGCCTTCTCACCGATTTCGGGCTTGGCGCCTGCGCCGAGTCCTTTTGTAAGTTTCTCACCTATCTGAATGAGTTTGGGGGCTTTGCAAAGCTGAAGTGCCTGCTTATCGGTATTGACACCGATGAATTCGACTCCCCCTATATCCTCTTCTACCATTCTATTTACAGCGTTATTACCTGCTCCACCTACACCGATAACCACAATCTTTGCAGCAGATTCAGCTTCGTTACTAATAATCTCCAGCAAGGTACTTCCTCCTTCACTTCACAAAAACTCACCAAGTCTATAATATAATTAAATTGTCAACTTCGCAACAAAAAATACAACAGAAAAACTTATTTTTTTATAAGTTTTTTGAACACGTCACCGCGTTCTTCGAAATTCTTAAAGTATCCGTAGCTTGCGGCCGCGGGGCTTAAAAGTACCGCATCTCCGGCTTTAGCATTGGCCAAAGAAGCCTCTACGGCGCCCTCCAAATCGCTTACAAGTATAGCTTTCGGAGCACTATCAGGCTTGCTTAAAGCCTCATACATATCATAAATTCTCTTGCCCGATTCATACATGCATATAAGGTATTTTAAATGACTCTTCGCCACGTATTCAACCAGTTCCTCGTATTCAATTCCTCTCTCCATTCCGCCTGCCAGCAGTACAGCTGAGTTCTTAATACTCTCTACCGCGCTGATTGCCGATTTAACGGTTGTGGAGATGGAATCATCGTAGAAATCTATTCCCTTCACATTTCCCGCATACTCAAGTCTGTGCGGAAGCGGCTCAAAGCTTTCTAAAGCCTTTATAAAAGCCTCATCGCTTACACCGTATCTCTTAGCCACATCGTACACAAAAGCTGCGTTTAAAAGGTTGTGCGCGCCCTTAAGCTTAATCTTAGGATAATCTTCAAAGGACTTAACAGGACAGTCTTCACTTGCCACATACACAGTCTCCGAAGGAGCCTCTCCCCACTCCTTAGTAACTTCCGGAAGTGTAAAAAGCAAGTCTCCCGCCTTCTGAAACTTGTATATGTTCTTCTTGGCAAGACCGTACTTATCTCTGGTTCCGTAATGGTCGAGATGGTCTTCGTATACGTTTAACAAAATCGCTGTATGAGGCGAAGTCTTGATAAACTCCAGCTGATGACAGGAAAGCTCGATAACAACAATTGTTTCCGCACCTATTTCATCCGCTATATCAAATACCGGTATACCTATATTGCCGGCAAAAACCGCATCCAGTCCTGCCTCTTTAAGCACGTGATACAAAAGTGAAGAAGTGGTGCTCTTGCCCTTTGTACCGGTAATACCTATAACGCGCCCGCCGAAAGCCTGCATGAAGATTTCGGTCTGAGATGTAATCTCACACTTATACTCCGAAACATCCTTTTTAAGCACGATACCGGGAGTCTTGAATACAACATCATATTCGTCAAGGCAGTCAAGATATCCGTCGCCCGACACGCAAGATACACCTGCCGGAACATCTGCGGACACATCTTTCATATCGCTTACGGCAAGAGACTTATAGCCTCCCGCTTCCATTATTCTTTTGACAGAAGAACGTCCCTCTCTGCCGTAGCCAAGCACCAGCACGCGCTTAGAAGCAACGAGAGACTTCAAAATATCCATCATATATAAAACAGCCTTTCTTACGGTGCTTCACCTTCAGAAGACTCAGACGACTCAGGTGTCTCAACCGGTGCGTCTCCTTCTTTTTCAAAAGAAGTACGCTTTGTGGACTCGTCGTAATTCTCCATGCGAAGCGTTCCCTTCATCCCTTCAAGTTTCGAAAGGATGGCATTTAAATTCATAATCTTTATGTCGAGATCTTTTTCCTTGCCAAGTTTGATGGTGATGTCGTCTTTGTAGAGCGTAACCTCATCAAAGCCCGAAAAATAAAGTTTTTCGGCATGAACATCATACTTCTCCATCAGCTTTGTGATATTTAGTACCTTCATGAAAAGATCCGCATCCTTGGCCGGAAGCTTCTCGTGAAGTATCACGTAGTCAAAATCAATTCCGACAACCTCGGGGATACCGTCGGTCCTCTCATCGGAAGCCTCCACCACAATACCGTCTTTGTCAAAGTATATGAACTTGCCAAGATACTCAACATATCCCGCAAGAGCCTTCTCATATACGGTTATCTTGACTGAATCTTTGGACAGAATCTTAACATTGATTGTCTCGACAAAGGGGATATCCGTGACCTCTCTGTTCTTGTACTTGTGTGAAAGATACAAGGAATTGTCACCGTAATCTCCCGTCATGATGAGTTCTTTAATCTCATCATCCGTATAGTGGATGTTGCCCTCCACATATACATTGACCACTTTGTAAGTCTTTAAAAGATACTTGTAAGCACCTAAGCCTGCAAGAAAAAGAACAATCAAAACAATCGGTACTATCAAAAGCGGCGAGACTCTCTTTTTGTAACTAGTCTTCTTCATGAGTCTCTTCCTCTTTTATTCTTCTTTTCTTCTTAACCGGCGGCGCTTCCTTAAAGTCACAATCTCTTCCCACGCGCATTACAATACCTATTTCAGCCAAAAGAAAGATTACGCTGGAACCGCCGTAGCTGATAAAGGGAAGTGAAATACCCGTATTGGGTATAGTGTTGGTGACAACCGCTATGTTAAGAATTACCTGCATGGCGATATGCGTAAACACACCGCACAAAAGAAGGTTTTCGTATGTATTGGTAATATGCGATGAAATATCTCTGATACGCCAAAGCATAAGTATAAACATAATAATGATGGCAAGTCCGCCGAAAAGTCCGAGTTCCTCACAGATAATCGAAAAAATCATATCGTTGTGAGCCTCGGGCAGGAAGCCAAGCTTCTGAATACTCTTACCAAGTCCCTTACCCCAGATACCGCCGGAGCCGATTCCGTAAAGAGACTGAATAGGCTGGAAGCCCTTACCGTCCGCATAAGCCTCGGGATTAATCCAGGCAAGCACACGCTCACCTCTGAAGCCGATATGAATCTTCTCCGAAGCAATAAGGTACAAAACCAATCCGCCCAAAGCAGCGAATACGATAAAAAGAATATACGGCTTATAATTTTTCTTTTCCGAAAGAGCAATCATCATGAAGGCTATTCCGGCTACGATAAATGCGGAACTGAAGTTATCCGTAAGCCAGTATATGGCAAGGCTGAGTATTGCCGCAGGTACAAGTGATACTATAATGCCGCCCCATGACTTGCGACTTTGGGGTGTCATTTTGTCAATGATTGTAGCCGAGGTAATAATCGCGCCTATCTTGGCAATTTCGGCAGGCTGAATGGAAAGTCCGAAAATATATATCCATCTTCTCGCACCGTGAGATTCGTGTCCGAGTCCCGTAAGCACAAGAAAAAGCGATGCCAGAGATACAAAATAAATAAGGGGAGCAAGCTTCTTGTAAAGCTCGGTAGGAATAAAGCTGACAATTCCCATGACAAAAAGGCCTATTACTACCGCAATGGCCTGTTTCCTTAAGAAATACAGTCCGTCTCCGTCATAATTGACCGAGGAAACATAAGAGCTTGTGGAAAAAATCATTACAAGCCCGAATCCAAGCAAAAAGAGCAGGATAAATAAAAGCAGATAATCAAAATATCTTCTTGTTTTTACCTTTCTCTTGTCTCCCATTTTCCGAAAATCTCCCGTGTATCTAAAAGTTTAAAAAGCAATCGTAGGAATGCACAAAAGCGAAACCGCGCAAAGCACTGCGGTAACAGTTGCAAATACAGCCACAACCTTGGCCTCTGTCCAGCCTCCCAATTCAAAGTGGTGATGAATGGGAGTCATTCTGAATATTCTCTTACCGTGAGTAAGCTTAAAGTAGGTAACCTGAATGATTACGCTTAATACTTCCACAAAATAAATTAATGCAAAAATCGGCAGATAAAGCTGTAAATGAAGCTTAATGGAAAGTCCTGCCACCAATCCGCCGAGCGCAAGTGAACCGGTATCACCCATGAAAACCATGGCCTTGTTGACATTAAACATTAAGAATCCGAGGAGCGCACCCAGAAAAATTGCGGGCAAAACAGCCACTTCCGACTTTAAACCTATTGCGGTTACTAAGAAAAATGTCATTATCGCACTTGTAACCGTTGTCTCAAGTCCGTCGACTCCGTCGGTAAAATTAGACCCGTTAACCGTTCCGACAATAATAAATATGGTTACAGGGATTGCAAGAACCCCGAAATTAACGGTCTTATCGCCCATAAAGGGAACAAATGCATCGAAGCTCCATGACTCGCTTACCGTCATATAATAGCAGAACACGCCTGATACAATAAGCTGTAATACAAGCTTCTGCCATACTCTCAATCCGTCGGCGCGTTTAAGAACAACCTTCAAAAAATCATCAATAAAACCGATAACGCCGAAAGCAATTGTCAAAAAGTAAATCGGAAGAATCTCCGGACAATCTTTAACAAAAAACAGCATTACAATCGTAGACGCAATAAGATATATAAACGCACCCATAACAGGGGTTCCGTTCTTCTTAAGGTGAGTCTGCGGACCGTCGTCTCTGACTGTCTGGCCGGCCTTAATACGCCTTAAAACAGGTAATACAACCGGACCTAACATAATGCTTAATAAAAATGCGCTTAGTGCCGCAATTAAAATCGTACTTTTCATGGTATTGACTGCTATTCTCCTTCAGGGTTATTTGCAGACGCGTCTGCCTCTGCGTCTTCTTTCTCAACACGGTTGGTGTAGATAGAAAGTTCAAGTGCAAGAAGTTCTTCACGTTCCTTGTCCGAAACTTCCTCGGTCATAGGGATGTTAAGGTAGGGAAGAATCTCCGTAAGTATCTGTCTTGAAATAATGGATGAGTACTTGGCATCATCCTGCTCGCGTACGTTGGGACGGTCTACCACCACATAGCAGATAATCTCGGGGTCGTCTGCAGGTGCGTGGCACATAAAGGAAACAACATATTCGCCGTTATCACGCGGAACGGTCTCAGCCGTACCCGTCTTACCACCTATGGAATATCCTGCAGGCTTGGCACGCCAGCCGGTACCGTCGGTAACTACGGAATTACAATATTCAATAATCTTCTCCGATGTGGAAGAAGAAACGATTTGCTTGACAAGGCGGGGCTCGATATTCTTAACAACAGAGCCGCTGGGCGAAAGAACTTTCGACACAACGTGAGGCTCGTAATAATATCCGCCGTTCACAAGTGCTGCATAGCCTGCCGCCATCTGAATCATGGTGACGTTAAAGCCCTGACCGAAGCTTGCGGTTGCAAGTTCCGTCTCGTTCATGGACTTTTCATTAAACACAAGTCCGTCGGTACGGCTCTCACCGGCAAGGTCGATATTGGTCTTAAGGCCAAGGTTAAATATATTCTGATATTCAAGGAAAGTTTCCTTACCTATCTGAGAAGCCATCTGCATAAGCGCTACGTTACAGGATTTAGCCACGGCTTCCTTGACCGTTAAGTTGCCTTCGGCTTTACGTCCGTGACAATAAATCTTATGGTCTGCAACCTGTAAGAAACCGCCGCAGTAATAGACTTCCGAACCGTTCATCTTGCCGGACTCAAGGCCCATCGCAACGGTAAAAGGCTTCATAACGGAACCCGGCTCATAAGTGTCTGTAATACAGAAGTTCTTCCAAAGCTTGTCGCGGGCATCCTGAAGAGTGCCCTCTTCTTCCATCTGCTTAATCTGCTCTTCTGTATATAAGTGGCTGATATTCGATGCATCGTTAAGGTCGTAGTTGGGATAGCTTGCCATGGCAAGAATCTCGCCCGAATCGGCACGCATTACGATACAGCCTACGTTATTGGCACCCAAGCCTTCACGATAGTTGTTCTTGTACTCTTCGCAGAAGTTCTTAAGATGTTTCTCAACTATCATCTGAACATTGGTGTCGATGGTGGTAACGAGAGTGTTACCGTCAACAGCGGGAATTGTGGTAACTTCCACTGTTGTTTCGTCACTTAAATATCCATATTTTCTGCCGGAAGTTCCGGTCAAAATGTCGTTATAGTATTCTTCAAGTCCGTAAGAAGCCATACCCTCTGACCTCGAAAAGCCGATAAGGTCGCATGCCAAAGTCTTCTGCGGATAGTATCTTACATAGTATTTCTCAAACCATATGCCTTTAACGTTGGGGTCATACAAAGAATCCTTCTCGTTGCCGCTGTCAGGTACAGTTATATACGGAAGAAAACGGCTCATTTCCTCGTAAGTAACGTCTTTCTTGACAATATAGTACTGAGAGTCGGGATTTGAATCCATGTAATCGGCAAGAGTCTTTCTGTCGCTTCCGAATATGGTGCAGACAGCGTCAAGAGAAGCATTTCTAACCTCACTGCTATCCTTTTGCTCATCCGACTGTCTTATCTTCTTGGTATCAAGAATAACGTTGTAACGCTCCTCGCTTGCGGCCAGCACGTTACCGTTACAGTCAAGTATCTCGCCGCGCTTGGCATTTATGGGTTTAGAATCGTACGACTGTTGCGAAAGAACCTTCTGTCTGTACTCGTTCTTATTGTCTCTTGTGATGGCAAAAAGTCTGAAGCTTAAACCAACAAAAGCCAGGAGCACTACAATAAAGAATACTCCCAGCCTGGTTGATATACCTCTTGCATTGGCGCGTTTCCTCGCCATTGCTTTTTTCATCTGTTCATTATTTCTGTCCAAAACAAACACCCATTAATCCGACAGGTTCGTAAGCTGCCTTACGTAATCGCTGTTCTCTCTTTCGTAACTAACGATCTGTTCTTCGGAAGCATAGACCATGCCAAGTTCTTCGATTGCTATCTTTCTGATGTAATCATAGTCAACCGCATTAACAATTTTACTATACTCATCGTCATTTGCAAGTGTCAAATTATTGAGAGTCTGTTCGTAATATGCAATATCATCAACCATTGTTGTGATATCATTCTGAAGCTTTAAGTAAGATACCAAAGAACCTGCAAGCACAGCAACAGCAAGGCCCAAGAATGCCACATACAAAAAGCCCATGCTCATTTTTCTCTGCTTCTTAAGCTCGCCTCTGTACTCTCTTAAAGGTTCGCCGGTGGGTCTTTCCTTAAGTGCCTCTCTTACGTCGATATTTCTTGCAAGATTATCTCTGTTGTAGTTGTTTCTGTAGCTGTTTCTTGCCATTTCTTACTTCCTTTCGAATACGCGAAGCTTCGCGCTTTTGGATCTTGAGTTAATGCTAAGTTCCTCTTGCGTGGGAACTATCGGTTTCTTGGTAATTACGGAGCCCTTTGAAACGTTACCGCATACGCATACGGGAAAGTTCTTGGGGCAGGTGCAGGGATCTTCGTTCTTTTTAAAAGAAGTCTTTACTATCCTGTCTTCCAAAGAATGGAATGTTATAATCGAAAGCCTTCCGCCGGGATTTAAAAAATCTATCATCTCATCGAGCGAATCCCTTAACACATCCAGTTCGTGGTTACATTCGATTCTGATTGCCTGGAAGGTTCTCTTCGACGGGTGTCCGCCTTCTGCCCTCATCTTCATGGGTATTGCGGCTTTGATTATGTCGTTAAGCTCGTAAGTCGTCTCGATTGGCTTGCTTTCTCTCGCCTGCACTATATGCTTGGCAATGTTCTGAGCGAATTTGTCTTCGCCGTAGTCTCTTATGATTCTGAAAAGCTCTTTGATTGAATAGGTGTTGACTATGTCGTAAGCCGTAAGCTTCTGACGTCTGTCCATTCTCATGTCGAGTGCCGAGTCTGTCTTGTAAGAGAAGCCTCTCTCCGCCGTATCAAGCTGATATGAGGAAACTCCGAGGTCAAGGACTATACCGTCCACTCCCCCAATGCCTTTCTCTTTAAGGATGCTCACTGCGTCCTTATAGTTAGCACGGATTGCCGTGATTCTGTCTTGATAATCTTTAAGTCGTTCTGTGGCGGCCTCGATTGCCGCTTCGTCCTGATCTATTCCGTAGAGGTGACCGCCTTTAGTAAGTTTCTTTGCTATTTCCAAAGAATGTCCGCCGCCGCCTAAGGTTCCGTCCACATAAATTCCGTCAGGCTTAATGTTCAAGGATTCAATTGTTTCATGAAGCATTACCGAATAGTGATTAAATTCCATTTAAATCCTCTTGTTTAAATTCCCAAAGCCGACATCTTCTCTGCAATAAGTTCCATATCGTCCACTGCAGAATTGTCTTCGTATTTGTCCTTGTCCCAGATTTCGATTCTTCCGGCAACGCCTATAAGTACTACGTCCTTATCAAGTCCTGCGAATGTTCTTAAGACCTGAGGGATAAGAATTCGTCCCTGCTTGTCTATCTCTACCGATGCTGCGCCTGCAAGCATGAATCTCTGGAACTGTCTTGCATCTTTGTTGGTAAGCGGTAAGGCACGCAGCTTTTCTTCAAACACCTGCCACTCGGAGTTGTTGTACCCAAAGAGGCATCCGTCAAGGCCTCTGGTAATGACAAACTCATTACCCAGCCCTTCCCTGAATTTAACGGGAACAATCAGTCTGCCTTTTTCATCGATTGTATGATAAAACTCTCCTTTAAACATTTGTGACTGATTACCTCGTTTTGGGCTTCAAATTCTCCACTTTCACCCACTTAGATACCACTTTCTACCACTTACAACCACATTTTATAATAAAATACATCGGATTGCAAGTGTTTTCAAGTTAATTTTTCGTTGATAATACGCGGTTTTTCGGGATTTTGGAGGCAGCAAAAAAGCGTCCCCAAGATATTGGGAACGCTTTTTAAATCACGCACAATATTTAGTTTTTTATTAATAATTACCTAAAAACTCTGTAAAAATTCGTGAATTATTTTTTACGATTAAACGTTAAATCTGAACAAAATAACGTCTCCGTCCTTAACAACGTAATCCTTACCCTCCATTCCGACAAGAGCTTTTTCTCTTGCAGCGGCAAGCGAACCCGTCTCAAGAAGGTCTTTATAGTTAACTACTTCAGCCTTAATAAAGCCTCTTTCAAAGTCAGAGTGAATCTTGCCGGCGGCCTGAGGAGCCTTGGTACCGATCTTGATGGTCCATGCACGGCACTCATCTTCTCCTGCGGTTAAGAAACTCATAAGACCGAGAATCTTATATGAAGCTGCAATAAGCTTATCAAGGCCGGATTCCTTAAGTCCTAACTCTTCAAGGAACATCTGCTTCTCATCATCGTCCATTTCGGCAATTTCCTGCTCAATCTGGGCGCTGATTACGAATACTTCGCTTCCGTCCTTTTTGGCAAACTCTCTTACAGCCTGAACGTATTTGTTGGAGTTGCCGTCATCGGCGCAGTCCTCTTCCGCCACGTTTGCGGCATAAATAACGGGCTTTGCGGTAAGTAAGTTATAGGAAGCAAACCATTCTTTTTCATCCTCGTCGTCGGATACTTCGAAGCTTTTAGCAAGGTTGCCGGCTTCAAGATGGTCGTAAATTGACTGGGCGAAGGCTTTTTCTTTGGCATATTTCTTATCGTTGTTGGCTGCTCTTGCAACCTTGGCAATACGTCTTTCAAGAATCTCCATGTCGGAGAAAATAAGCTCAAGATTAA
>JAFYDI010000045.1 GCA_017544835.1 Lachnospiraceae bacterium
CATGAACCTGTACTAAGAACTTATCGAGAACTTTTCTCCCACAAAAAAACGGGGCCACGAGGCCCTGTTTTTTTATCAGATTTATTTGATTGCTTTTTCAGTGATTCCTATGTATTTGACTGCTTCCTTGTAATTCATTTCGGCGTTGAAGGAGTCCTCTTTTAAAGAAGAAACCATGGTGCCGTGGATGGTGTAACTGAGCATTTTTAAAAGGTCCTGCGCGTTTTTCTTACTGTCTAAGAAGGTTCTGTCGGTGACATCCAATATGGTGTCTATGTTGCTTTTAAGAGTCTTGCGGCTTGCCTCGGTGGCAAGTATGGCTTCGGTAATACGTTCTTCCGCACAGGAGTGAACGAACATAATCATGAAAGGATAGCTCTTAAGAACCTGCATTTTGGCGGCTTCCATCTGCTTTAAAACTTCAAAATAAGAAGTCTCGGAGGGGTCAACCGCGCTGGACAATTCAAGGGTAATATATCTTACGGCGTAATCGTAGACAAAAGAATATACACCGATTTTGGAATCAAAATAATGAAAAAGAAGACCTTTTGAGATGTGTGCTTCACGGACAATATCGTCTGTGCTGGCGTGCTGGTAGCCGTTAAGTGCAAAAATCTTTAAAGCGGCATTAACCATTCTGTCCTGTTTTTCCTGCTTAAGATCAAAGAACTTTGCGTTCATCCCATGTCCCCTTTGTAGTATTGACTTGGTGAGTCGAATTAAATGTTATCACAGTTTTATTTTCTCTTCAAGAACTCTTTATAGAAAATTTACCGGTTAATCTATTTAAAAATCTGAAAATGTTGGTTATAATAAGGTTAGTTTCAGAACCATCTTGAAAGGAGAGGGTAAAATGGCAAAAAAAGGAAGAAAGTTATTATCACTCATGGCGCTTGCCGCAGCAGCTGCAGGTACCTACTGCTATCTTAAGAAGAAGAATGAAGACATTCCTGCAAATATGGAAGATGACGATTATGATGATTTTGACGTAGACGTAGACGACGGTCCCGTTTCCAAGTCAACATCAGGCAAACGTTCTTATGTTTCCCTTGACTTTAATACGGTTGAGGAAAAGGTTAAAGGCGCTGTCAGCAAGGTTGCCGATGCAGCCGACAAGGCCAAAGAAGTTGTGGGCGAGAAATTAAACGCCGCAGCCGGCAAGGTTGAAGAGTTCTTTGACGACAGAAAGTCAGCTGACGAAGAGTCTGAAACTCCCGCAGAAAGCGGCGAAGCTTCCGAAGACGACTACGAAGAACCTAAGTCAGAATAAGTAATATATTGAGAGCCTCGCTTATGCGGGGCTCTATTTTTTTAATTGCCTTCTACTATGATATATACAACGTTATTTTTGTGGAGTGCTTACGACCAAAGTCCACAAAGAATAAAAGGGAAACGAGGTGTAGAAGGAAAATGGAAGAAAAATCGAAGAAAGATTTTAAGCCGTTTTATCTGCTTTTTGCGGCGGCTGCCTCTCTTGTAGTGGCGCCGAAACTGTTGATGGCTGCGATTCTTACGGCATCATGCAAGGCGGTAACGGCGTCTCAGAGCAGTATCTGCTTTTTCTGCGGTTATGTCTTATGTGCAGTTTCTTTCGGGCTTGCCGTTCGAGCCGGCAAGGATAATATAAAGACCGTTAAGGACCTGCTTCTCGGAGGACTGTGCCTGCTTACCGTAAGGTACGCCTTTTCGCTGATTCACAGCATTTTATCATTAAAACGAAGCAGCCTGAGTACCGGCGGAATTGTAGCTGATATTTTGCTTATGGTGCTTGAAGCGGTTTTGTTTTCATATGCGCTGTTTGCCTTAATCATAATGCTTAGGGATGAGCAGGGTAAAATCGCGATGGGGAAGCAATTTCCGCTGGCCTTAAAAGAAATTAAAGAGATTCTTTTGGGAGCCGTTTCGTATGGAGTCCTTAATTTCATATGCGGCTTTTTGGAGGATAAATTCATTACGGGACTGGGAAAAAGCAACACGGTTATCGGTTTCCTTACAAAACTGGTGTTAATTGCCATGCTTGTTTTTGCTGCAATGAGCCCCGTGATTTTTATGATGATGAAGAAGGCCGATGCACTTACAGAGGCAAAAGAAAGCGACAAACCTGCCGAAAGCAAAGCATTTTCAACGATTGAACTGATATTGGCGGGAACTTTGATTGCTGCGATTATAATTTTCAGCCTCATTCCGAAGTCTATGGTGCCTAAGCGGGATGAGCTGATTAAGGGAAGTCTCTCCGGCGGAATGCAGGAGGCAGCTTCTTTTGCCGAAAAAAGGGACTACCTGATGGCGCTTAAGGTGCTTGATAAGGCCGATGCGCTTCCGCTTGCGTGGAAGGCATATCTGGAGGGTAATCCGGAAGAAGCCCTGAAGGCTTATGAACTCGACACACGCAATTCCATGACGGAACTTTTATATATGTACACCTGCATAGAGAATGAAGAAAAAGCTGGTGAAAACCTTCCAAACTACACAAAAGCGCTTTATTCTCATGAAGGTGATGAAGTTTGGTGCTTCGGCTATCTTGATATGATCTCGGAAAAGAAAAACCTATCAGAAACCGAGAAGACGGAAAGCAAGAGAATCGCAATGAAACTTGCGGCAGGAAACAGGTTTGACTGTGCTGCCATTCTTCCGGGCGAGCTTACGAAGAAAGAAAAAGAACGACTCCTTTCAGAAATAGAAGTCAATACCCGCGAAGACTATGTCGACACCATTGAAGTCTGGAATCTGCTTGCACTTTACGTGGAGCGTAACGGTGTTGACTGGGAAGTCAGAGACAAGATGATAGAACTGATTAAGGAATATCCGGGCAGCCCCACGGTTACGGATACCCTTGAAATGCTTATCACCGACTGCCTGGCATCCACATCGTACTCAAACAGGACGTATGCAAAAGAAATAATGTATGCGCTGTTTGATGCTGCGGATGAAAATCCGGATTCTTTTGCGCTTAATCTTCTTACGATTCAGACGGCGGACAATTTTATGATGAACCCTTATGACGAGGCCGACACCGATACAAGAAACAAACTTCGCGAAAAAATCGGCCCGGTGATAGACAGGTTTGAAACTTTATTTGAGAAAGAACTTTCTGCCGACAAAGAGCTGAAAGAAGAGGAGAAGAAGGAAGCCAGAGTTTCAAAAACGCTTGATATAGCGCAAGTCTTAACCGATATGGATTTATCGGAGATGCTTCAGGAATACCTTACTAAGGCAAATGCAACTCTTTCCGATGAGCGCATCGACAGTATGCTTGGCGCGGTTGCCTTAAAGAACAGCGATTATGAGACCGCTTTGCCGATTCTGGAAAAAGAATACGAAGCCGAGAAAGACGACCCTCAGCTTAACATGATTCTTAGTATCCTTTATTACCGAAAAGGGGAAATGGAGAAATCTCTCGAGAAGGCGGTAAGTTTTACGAATATAATGCTTTCTCCGGGAATTCTCGATAATGAACCCGAACTGGGTACAGACTTTACGGCTCTTATTGCCACATACATCACCGGAGACAAGGCTGTTGCGGACTATGAAGACGGTAAGCATTGTGCTTATATCGACTTTACCGATGAGCAGATGAAGATTGTCAATAAATCGGAACTTTTTGCCAAGATGCTTGATTGTGAATATCAGTATCAGTATGAGGTTCATGACTATTTAAGATGGGACAAGGTTGATGAATTCAGAAAGCTTGAAGAGGATGTTTTAAAGCTTACGAATGACTACCCGAATCTGTCCACGGGATATTATCTGGCCGGAAGAATTCTCGGATATTACATTCAGGATTTTTGGACCGATGAAGAAGCTACAAAGGAACTTAAAGATACGGATAAAGCCATAGAGATGTACAAAAAGTGTCTTTCCTTTGAAGACAACCAGCCCGCGGTATGGTATTCGCTGGCGCTGACGCTTGACAATGAAAAGCGCTACGATGAGGCACTTGATGCGGTACAGAAAGCACTTGACCATATGTATTATGATTCCTGGTATGCGTCTCACGGAAATGAATATCACGGCTGGGGAATCCTGTACCATGCGAATGGCCTAAGAGCCAGCATTCGTTACAAGATGGCAAACGGATTTTAAGAAGCGGGAGGAGATAAAAATGACAATTATAGCAATAATAATGCTCGTGCTCGCACTTTTGGGAATGATTTTGTTTGACGCAAAGATTATATTTTGCATACTTATGATTCTTTGTGCGGCGTGCCTTTTGGCATACGAGCCGGTACTTAAGAAGATGCTTCCGAAAGAAAACTTTAAGTGGATAATACTGGCGGCATCGGTAATCGTTTTTTTGCTGTGCGCCCTTCTGCCGGGTTCAAGAATCAAGGCTTCGGGCTACGAAACCGAAACTGAGAACGTAAATGATACTACAGCAGAGAGCACCGAAGAAATAAAGTCTGACGAAGAGCACTATGAAGCGGCCCGTGCTTACCTTCAGAAAAATGAGCTTGATGAAGCAAAGCGCGAATTTGACAGAATATCCGAAAAAAACAAAAACACGGAAGAGTATTACATTAATTACGCGGATTACGTAATAGAAAGATGGGGCGGTGCCGACCGGATGAACGATTCAGACCTTTACTTTTTCAGAGATGTTCTGAAAGAATATCCTGACAGTATGGTACTTAACTATAAGGCCGGAATAGTGGCTTATGCGGTGGGAAAGTATATTCTGGCGGAGAACTGCTTATATAAAGCATTTGAGTTATCTCCCGATGACGATCCTTACACACCCTATGCGCTGGCTGCCACATATCTTGCGCTGGAGGAAGAAGAATACGCTTACGCCATGATGACAGTAGCCGAGAAAAACGGAATTCTCGAAAGTGGCGAGTGCGAAGGAGAAGGCTTAGTGGACTGGTATCTTGCGTACAAAGAAAAAGTTAAGGAAATGGAGGCGGCACAATGAACAGAAAAAATGTAATTATCAGACTTGCGTTATTTATAGTTGTCTTCGGTGCTTTCTTTTTCCTGTATGCCAAAGACGGATATGCCGACAGCCTGATGAGCGCCGGAAGAGCGTATGGAGTATACAACAGGCCCGGACAGACCACTACAACATCCGGCTCGTCGTATAACAGCGACTGGTCGCCGAAGTTCGGTGATTTTTATGATGCTTATCAGCAGATAAAGAATCTGATTACAGGCAATAAACAGGATTCGGGAAACAATGCTCCCGTGGGTGTAAGGCCTACTGCGGACCTGGGAATTCAGAAAGTTACGGGAAGAGCGGGAGAGGGAGTCGGCCGACTGAACGGAGCTATAGAAAATGCCGACAGGCTGATTGACGGTAACTCACGTTTTGAGTCGGAAACAGCGGATTTGGTTATAGACAGAATTCCTGCTGCAGTAAATTTTTCATCCAGCGTTACGGGCGAAAACACATCCGGCATCGTAGGGGGATATGTGCAGGATCTGACTGACAGAGTAGACCCCAATGCGGTCAACAATTACACCAGAAATGCCGGCTGGACAAAGACTACCGACAGCTGGCTCAGAAGTACCGGATCCTTCGGCATAACCGATGAAACCAAAGAATACTCTGACGGCGTAAGAATCTACAACAGA
The DNA here is from genome assembly GCA_017544835.1 of Lachnospiraceae bacterium. Classification (GTDB taxonomy): domain Bacteria; phylum Bacillota; class Clostridia; order Lachnospirales; family Lachnospiraceae; genus UBA1258. The sequence continues at coordinate 5,572 of JAFYDI010000045.1, forward strand.
GACGGCAAATATGCTTATCAGAGGTACATTGACGGAAGAATTAAGACGGACATAAACTACCTCAATGCCAAAGAAAAAGCAGACAAAGTAAGAGGCTATTCCTCCAAACAGGCCGTAGAAGCGTATTACAGGCGCACATACGGTCTGAATACGAAAGGCCTTGAGGGCGGTCCCAACGAAAAGCCCAATATCTATCTTTATCCTGAAGAAACAACCGATGTACAGGTTAAGCTGTTGGATTCTTCGCAGATAACCGTTTCAATTCCCGTATACGAAGAAAACGGATGGAACGTGACTGCATCCCCCGACGGAAAACTTGTTACCGCAAAGGGAGACGAGTACGGCTATTTATTCTACGAGTCTGAGATACACGGTATAGGGTTCCAATACAAAGAAGGATTCTATCTGCCTTCTCAAAACAGAGACGAGACATTTGACAGGATTCTTTCGCTTTACGGATTAAATGAGACCGAAAAGGCAGACTTTAAGGAGTATTGGAGTGCCCGCCTTAATCCCGATGCGGACTACTATATGTATCCTCAGATTAATGAGGCATGCGATGCGGAGTCACCGCTTAATATAACCCCTGTCCCCGCCAGCGTACTGAGACTCTGGTTTGTATACAAAAAAACTGACAATGGACCGGATTTAATTACCGAGCCCAAGGTGCCTTCATTTGAAAGAAAAGGCTTTACGGCTGTGGAATGGGGCGGAATGGTATGGTAATAAAGCATTAAATAACTGTCACGCGTCTTTGTGAAATGCAGGGGCGCGTGATTTTTGAACATAGATAAGATTTTGGGATGGCAAGAAATTGGTGAGAGATTATTATATGAAATGATTGCAGAAAAGAAATCCTTTACTTCAGTGCTTTAGTGTGCTGTAAAATATGTATTGATTTTACAGAGGTTAGTTTAGTAAATATTGTTTGTTTGGATTTGGAAGGTGTTTTGGTGCCGGAGATCTGGATTGTTTTTTCTAAGGCAAGCGGAATAGATGAACTTAAGAGGACTACGCGAGATTACAGGCTTTAAGATGCGTATCGAGCAGTCCAAGCTCACTACAGTCTGAAGGCGTCGCATTATGCGACGCCCTCTTTGGCATTATCAACATAAACTATCATGGAGACAGTTTAATTAAAACTTAGCTACATGTGCAAATGTTTCATACAGCGCTTCAAAAAACTTCTCTAATTTCTTCATAATGATTCTCCTTTCGTGGATGCAAACATTATCAATATCTATTAGCGTTTCGGCCGATTCGCTGTTTTGTTTCTTTGTACCTTTAATATAGCCTATTGCAAGTTAATTGTGAAATACATATAATAAAGGTGTAGCTATACCTAAAAGGTATCGCAAACACGGGGAGATAAAGCATATGGAATTAAGACATATAAGGTATTTCATGGCTGTGGCGGAAGAGATGAACTTCACAAAAGCCGCGGAGAAGTTAAACATTGCACAGCCTCCGTTGTCTCGACAGATTAAAGATTTGGAAGAGGAACTTGGCACGGAATTATTCGAGAGGACGTCTCATTCTCTTCATTTAACCGAGGCAGGCATCCTTTTTAAGCAGTATGCGGCACAGATGCTTGAGATTGAAGGGCGGTCCAAGGCTGATATCTCGAAGATGGGCAGCAGTTTAAAGGGTCTTATATATATAGCTACCGTTGAAGGTTACGGCCCACACATGCTTGCTGAGTGGATATCGGGCTTTAGGAAACTGCATCCGGACGTAAGCTTTGATATCTGGAGCGGCACCACCGACGAAATTGTGCATCGTACTCATAACGGTCTATGTGATATCGCTATCGTTATGGAGCCTTTCTCGGATCCCGACATAATTTCCAAGCATATTCATTCCGAGCCCTGGGCGGCGATTATCCCTAACAGCGACCCGCTTGCATCCCGCAAGGGTAAGTCCATTAAGCCTGAAGATATTGCGGATAAGCCTCTGATTATGCCCTCGCGAGCATCCCGTAACGAGGAGTTCCGCAAATGGATGCCCGACCCGCAGAAACCGCTTAACGTAGTCTGTAAGGTGGCTCACATGATTAATGTCCGCGAGCTTGCCAAGACCGGCGTAGGCATAGCCATATTCCCCCGCGCCACAGGAATAATGGGCGACGATGAATACGTTACGGTTAAGAACATCGACCACCCGAAGGCAATTGCATCATATCTTCTTATTAAGAGTCGCAAAAGAAGAATCTCCCCCGCATGCGAAGCATTTTGGGAGTATGCGCTCGGAGAATAAGGACTCAAGTAACAGGAAAAAGAAATCGATGTTACGATTCGTTTATGAATGTAACAGACGGTTTCTTTTTCTTATACTTAACTGTAAGTTCAGTAGATTTTTACAGTGTCAAATGGTAACATATCAGTATGCTTATGGCTAAAATGGGGGTGTGTAATGTCCAAGCAAAATATCTATGACAATGATGTATTCTTTGATGATTTTAAATCCAACAGAGCAGGAGAAATAAACTTTAACGATGTAATAGAAACACCGATTATTACGGCCATGCTTCCCGACATGAAGGGTAAGGCTGTTCTTGATATCGGTTGCGGCATGGGGCAGCATGCTATGCAGTACGTTGGCCTTGGCGCTACGTCGGTTCTGGGTACGGATATTTCCGAGAAGATGCTTGAATATGCGCGCGAGCACAACGCGGCGGATAATATAACTTACAAAAGGCTTGCTTTTGAAGACTTGCGAGAGATTAAGGAAAAGTTTGATGTAATCACAAGCTCGCTGGCCTTTGACTATGCAGAGGATTTCGGGGCGCTCATGAAGCAGATTTATGGGATGCTTAATGATGGCGGCAAGCTTGTTTTTTCCATGTCACATCCCATAGACACGTCCTATGACGGAACTTACGACAGATATACAAGAACCGAGACCGGCGAGAGACTTTACGCCAACCTCCGCAACTATGCGGTGGAGGGTGTGCGTAAAATTAAGTGGGTGGTGGATGAGTATGAGCTGTATCATATTACTTTTGCCACGCTCATTAACAGCCTGACGGAAGCAGGATTCATCATTGAAGAGTGCCGGGAGGCTAAAGTACCTGAAGAGATTAGGCTTAAGTATCCCGAAAAGTTCGGCGGTGTGATACATCAGCCGCAGTTTATATTTTTAAGATGTCGAAAATAGGATATTCTAACAAGAGAAACCAAGAAAAAAGATTGGTAGGTACATGGATAAAAGAAATAGTGGGACGTACAAAAAACAGCATATTGATAGCTTAAACATTTTTCTGTGGGTGTGTGGCATTCTCACGGTTATTAAGTCTGTATTTACAGAATATGGATATGATGCCTCATATCATATTGCGCTTTCATGGCGACATATCAATGGCGACAGACTTTTTAAAGAGATGTGGGAGCCTCATCAAACCTCGGCTTTTATATTGGACTTTTTAATGTGGCTATATAGGCTGTTTGTTCCGTCAATGGAAGGGGTAGCGCTTTTCCTGCAAATTTGCGGCGCTGTAATTTTTGTAGGGGTGGCATTGATTGCATACAGGATTCTGTCTCCAAAAGTCGGGACAAGGATGGCTACAATAATTTCTGTAATTTTTATGGCTGTTAGACCTAAAGGGATGACACTGCTTGAATTTTCCAATGAGCTTATGCTTTTTTCATTCCTTTTGATTATATCGCTGACGGAGTTGATAATTGATAAAAAGAATGTTTACTGCGTCATTTCAGCGGTGCTGACAGCAATAATTGCGTTGGTATATCCTACTGCCATATTGGTTTTTATACCAATATTCTTTCTTTTGCTAAAAACTGATAAAAAGCAAGCTGTCAGATATTTGTTGATATGTGTGGGGTGTGGAATCTGCGCCTTTTTGTATATTGGGATATCTGTTGGCTATAGACAGTTCACCGATACTATTCTTGATATTATGTCCGGAGATTCGACTCATGGTTCCGAGAGTATATGGTCCAAATTTCGTATTAATGGCATAGATATACCATACGCATTTAACTTTTTGCTCCCGCTCATTATAATTGTCGGAACGATATTGAGAAAGAGGATGAGCAATGTGGAAGAGGCTATATGGAAAACAGGCGTGTGTATTTCAATATCAACATTTATAGGAGTGATAGTGCTGACGAACGTAGGAATTCTTCCGACATTTGGCTATTTGGTGTTGGGTGCTGCAGTGTCACTGATTCCTATAAGTAAAATCAGTCCTAAACATGGCAGTGTAATTACGTTGGTGCTTTGCATCTCTTTGTTGTGCGTAAGAGGCTTGTATGTAATGAATGGTTATTCGGAAATGAATGGCCGATTTATTGCCAATATTGAGAATATAATCAGAGTCGGTCCGACAAAAGGGATAGTAGCGCCGCTAACGGTTGCTGATGAGGCAAGAGAAAGCATTGAAGATTATAAGAACGGAATTAAGAACAACGATTCGGTACTGGTTGTTGCGGACTGGATTGCAGACTCAATTGTTTATCTGTATACAGATGCCGAAATTGCTAATTATTCAACGATAGACACGACAACGTACTCCGAAAAACTGGAAGAGTACTGGAATCAATATCCTCATAAGCGGCCAACTGTTATTGCATATAAATCTTATCGCGGTAATATGGTGCCATCAGATAACAACTTTATCGGGAAATTGATAAGCAATCAGTATGAGTCCGATTATGTCGGTGAGCAGTGGACCTTTTACAGAAAAAAGGACGCCAATTAGAATAAGCTTAGGAAAGAATGAGGTAAGCACGATGGAGATTAGAGAGTCAGATACTTCGGATGACCGATGCGGTAAAAGAATATACGAAGAAAGTAGGAAATATATGAACTATTTTATAGAAGGATTACAAGGAAGCGGCAAAAGCACGCTGGTACAGAAAGTGTCGGAAGCGCATCCCGATTATGTTGCCGTGCGGGAGGGTGATTACTCGCCGGTTGAGCTTGCGTGGTGCGCGTATGTGAGCCGCGAAAAGTATGAGGAAATACTTGATAAGTATGCGCCGATTCGTGGCGATATTGAGAAGAAGACTACGGCAGAAGGCGATAAGAGGATTATCTGTTATACGCAGATTATGACGGATATTCCGGGATTTCATAAGGATTTGGAGCAGTATGAGATCTATAACGGCAGAGTGTCTTATGAAGACTATAAGAAAATAGTGCTTGAAAGATATAAGAACTGGAGCACGGATAAGAATATTTTTGAGTGCTCTGTATTCCAGAACGCTGTTGAGGACATGATTCTTTTTAGGTGCATGAGCGATGCGGAGATTATAGATTATTACCGCGAGGTGCGAGAGGCTCTTGAGGGCAAGGAATACCGTATTCTTTATCTTGAGGCTGAAGACTTAAGGGGCAATCTTTCGGTGATTCGTAAAGAGCGTTCCGACGATGCCGGCAATGAATTATGGTTCCCGTTAATGATAGGATATTTCAACGATTCTCCTTATGCCAAGACTAAGGGAATAAGTGGTGAAGAGGAGCTTCTTAAGCACTTTGAACACAGACAGAGACTTGAGCTTGCGATAATACGCGAAGTATTCGCGGACAAGGCGGTTGTGCTTAAGTCCAAGGGCTATGCAGATGAAGAGATTACGAGACTGTAATCAAGCAATCGTTGAACGCTAAACAATTAATTGATAATTGAATCCCGAGGGGGCATTTGCTATGCTTATATCACACCGGTGATAACAATTACGGAGGCATAGAAAATGCAGATTAAACTTGGGGATAAGATAAAAGAGTTACGCAAAAGAGACGGGCGCAAGCAGGAAGACCTGGCGAATGCTTTAGGCGTTACCGCGCAGGCGGTTTCCAGATGGGAAGCGGGCGGAGGATACCCGGACATGGGCATGATTCCCGCAATAGCCAATTATTTCCACGTATCGATTGATGCGCTGTTTGGATACAATAATGACAGGGATATGCGTGTCAAAGAATATGTGGCGGAGGCGCACAAATTGTTGCTTGGCGGTGCGGGCGATTCCGATAAGTGTATTGCTCTTATGAGAAAAGCACTTGAAGAGTTCCCGACGGAACCGGAGTTTAAGAAGTGCCTGGCGAACGCGCTTCATCAGAAGGGTTTTGCCGTAACGGAGCGACCCAACAAGTACCTGGAAGAAGCCGTATCTTTATACGAAGAATTATCGGAGACTGATAAGACGGTTATTCTTTCGCTGCTATCGGTGTACGGACTTTTGGGTGAGTATGACAAGGCGGAAAAGAAAGCGCTTGAACAGCCTCCGCTTAGGAATAGTCGCGAGATACTTGCGGCAAGCATTATCGGAGGCAATCATGAGGCGAAATACCTAGGCGAGGCAGTCCTTTCGTTGCTTAGAGAATTGGTGTTTGCGGTTGAGCCGGCTATAGCCAGAAATGATGAAATGAAGAATTCTCAGGCAGGCATAGAATTACTTGCTATGATACGAGACTTGTACAGGAAACTTCTCGGCGAGGATTACGCAGGTATACTGATTACAGACTACTTCCTCATTGATATGCGTTGTGCCAAGATTGCGGCAGCTATGAAGGATTATGAGCAGGCGATGGGCTTCTTTGACTCGGCTTACGATAACTTCGCGACAATCTATAAAATGCAAGAAGAAGGTCTTAAGGCCGAGCACTACAATACACCGCTTCTTTCAGAAGTGGGCGATATGAGCCTTCCCGTGGTGATGGTGAAGCCGGAACTTATAGAATCAGCGGTATCGCAGTTTCCTTCAGAGATGCAGAAGCGGATAAAGAAGAACCCTAAATATGTTTATTAGATATCGGGAGAGATAAATGGTTATCAGGCAGGCCACATCGGGCGAAATGCTTTCTTTGTGGGAATATAACAGTTACGAAGAAGCTTCGCCCACCGCTTGCTTTTTCGCTGAAAACATTGATTCGGGCAATGCGGTGTTTTGGACGATTGAAGAAGAAGGAGAGCTAATAGGAGAGCTATATGTCTTCTTTAATCTTGAGGACAAAGACTTTGCTGATGGGAAGACCACAGCATATCTTTGTGCCTTCAGAATTAAGAAAGAGTATCGTGGTAAGGGATTGGGCAGCAGGCTTATGGAGCATGTGCTGGCAGATTTGCGCGAACGGGGATTAAGCATGGCAACTATAGGTGTGGACAGCACCGAAGAAAAGAATATAAGACTGTATCATCGTCTGGGGTTTACAGAGAAGGTTAAGGATTGCTTTGAGGATCCCTGCGATGTGGACGAGAATATGCGGCCGAAGGCTTGCGAGTGCTATTTGTTACTAAAAAAGGAGGTAGAATGATAAGGTACAAAATTTACGATTCACATCTTAATATGTCGCATAAGACTCGTGAGGCGCTGATTGAGTTCTTCGAAGCGGTGAAAGGATGCGGAAGAGCTCAGGCAGAACTTACGGCTGAATTCTGTGCACTGCATTTTGAGAAGGCATTTGCGGTTAAGTGGTATGAAGTACTAGCACGTGAGAACGGCAAGATTGTAGGCTATATCAGGTGTCTTAGGAATCCTGAGGATGACACTCGCTGGTATATCTGCGAGGTTCATGTAAGGCCTGAGTACAGGAACCGCGGAATAGCAAAGCGAATGTACCAAAAAGTAATGGATGAAGTCGCATGGTATGACAATGTGAAATATATGACGGCTTCGGTACATCCGAAGAATGTGAATTCAGTTAAGCTCCATGAAAGCCTCAACTTTATAAACACGGGGCATCCTTGCAGGTTCCCGGGACTGGACTTTGAGGAGGGTGAGACCGAGTATGAAACGAAGATTTATAAAAGCCTCGGATTCCCCGATAATCTCGACTATGCTGTTCCAAAGATTATGCCGGTATGGAAGGAATATCTTCGCAAACAAGGCAGCAAGACATCGGATGATGCGGCAAGAGAAAAACTTGTTAAGACTCTTAAGAAAGCGCTCACAGGAGACTGTTCGTTTGACACTATCTGGTGGGGCAATGAACTTATGGGCTTTGATTATCGGGACGGTAAGCAAAAAGAATTTTACTTAAAAGACGGCGGAAATTTCGATGGCAAGAAGTGAAGTTATAGAAAGAAGTTACAGATTCTATATAGGCAAGGTCGCGCCCATGATTCACGACAAGTTCCCCGAATATGAGGACAGGATTGCCGTTGGAATTGCGGGCGAGGGCTCGGATTGCTTTGGCTATGACGACTTTATATCAAGGGACCACGACTATGGCACGGGAGTGTGTCTGTGGGTTACGGATGAGGATTTTAAGGCGATTGGTTATCACTTGTCTATAGCTTATAATGAGTTGTTTGCGCATCAGAAGGGCATGGCCCTTTCACAGAGACTGACTGACAGGCGCGGAGTCATGACGATACATGACTTTTACTCAAATATCCTGCTTGTAGACTGCGATACGGAGCACGCGACCATGAGCGAGGAACAGTGGCTGAGCCTTGACCATTCATGCCTTGCAACCGCCACAAACGGTGAGGTATTCAGAGATGACCTGGGCAAGTTTACAGCCTTTCGTAAGCTTCTTACCGACTACTATCCGGACAGAATCTGGCGTATCAGAATAGCCGACGAGCTTCATAATTTTTCAGCGGCGCTTCAGACCAATTACATGAGGTGTATGTTAAGAAACGACCTTGTGGCAGCAGAGATGTGCAGGGCGACGGGGCTTAAGGCGGCGATGGAGTTGTTCTTTTTACTGAAGAGAGCTTATCCGCCCTACTACAAGTGGACTTTCAAAGCGCTTGAAGTATATGGCGAAACCGAGTACACGGAGCTTATAAAGGGGCTTGCGACCACACCGCTTGACTATTCGAAGTGGGAGTCCAAGTCCTATCTTCCGGGGCACTTAAACTATGACGACGATATAGTCAACATAGCCGAGAGTCTTGCCATAGACATTTCGAAAGCGTTAAAAGAAAAAGGCCTCATCCGTGAACGAGACCTTTACCTTGAACGATTTGTCGATGAAATTTTACAGGTTTAATATCACGAGTGCCGCAAGCACCATGATTAAACCGATTACCTGCCGTGCGGTAGGACGTTCCTTAAAGAACGATAGACTTACTATACTTACAAGTATCAGCGCGCCCGTCGAGAAACACGTGTATACGATGAATGCGGGAAGCACCGACAAAGATTTAAGAAGCAAAAGAGACGAGAAATAATTGGGTATTCCCACGGCAATGCCGGCGAGGAAATCCTTTAGGGTCGATTTCTTTTGCTTTTTTATTTTTTCATTAAAGAACAACGCGGTGGTAAGCACAAGCGCTGTCGTAAATACGAATAAAATGTACAAAGAATCCTGGTCGCGTGAGCCCACACGGTCGAAGATCTTCGCCATACTGTCGGTGATACCGGTAGACAAGAGTACAAAGATCAGTATCAAGGGAGCGGATACTTTGGTCTCGCCCTTCTTACCGTTAATCACCAATATGGCCAGTAAAACGATTATGATTCCCACAATCTGCACTGCACCGGGCTTTTCGCCAAAAAACGCAACACTTAAAACAAGAGGAACAATCAACCCAAGCTTTGAAAACGCAGCGGTGAGTATTGCTCCGTTACTTTCAATACTCTTCTGCATAAGAACAAGGGTCAATACAAATAGTACACCGCCGATGCCACCGCATATGTACGTTGTGGGGGTGCCGGTCAGGATTACCGACTTATCTTCAAGCATCAGAAAACCGGTCACAATACAGGTAACGTAGTTGCCGAGTATTATGGCATACCGGTTGTGGCCGTCGGTCTTAAATATCTTTAAGACGATAGTCATTGCGGCACTTGCAATTATCGCAAGCACCAGATACATACTTCCGCTAAGCTGCATAATCGCTTCTTTCTCCAGCCTCCGCAAGGCTGAATCTGTATAGTAGCACCCAATTTACCAAATAACAAGCGAAATTTTAAATTGTATGTGAAAAAAAACAATAAAAGCGTGACGGAATGTGATAGATATTGCCGGGGCAAATAGTTAAGATTAGTGAAGAAGGTTAACAAAAAAACAACACCATTGTGAAAGTTAAATACTTCAAATCTCCCTGAGTACTTCTTATTATCCTTACAAGAGGACATTGATTATGAAAAGAAAACTACTTTTATCAATGGTGTTTTTTTGCGGACTGATACTTGCCGCGTGCACCGGTAAAACCGAAGATGGGGAGAATAATATGATTGTGGATACGATAAGCACCGAAGATATAACAGAGCCTGTGGTTACTGAAGCGCCTGAAATTGAGGGGTACGAGCTTTACTGGCACGATGAATTCGATGGCGAGAAGCTTGATACCAAGACCTGGACCGTTGAAGCGCACAAGCCCGGATGGGTGAATCACGAGCTTCAGGAGTATGTTATTAAGCGTGACAACATATTCTTACGCGACGGTAAACTTGTTATTAAGGCCATCAAGACAGTTGATGATAACGGAAACGTGCATTACACTTCAGGCCGCATGAATACCAACTACGCTATGTCATTTACTTACGGTAAGGTTGTGGTAAGTGCCAAGGTTCCGAAGGGCAAGGGCTTATGGCCCGCGGCATGGATGATGCCTTCTTCCAATGAGGTATACGGGCAGTGGCCACTCGGCGGCGAGATAGACATTATGGAGATACTCGGTCACGATACGAAGACTACGTATTCTACAATCCACTACGGCCTTCCGCACGAACAGCAGCAGGGAACCCTAAGGCTTAAGGCGGACGAGCCTGACTTTAGCGAGTCTTTCCATGAGTTCAGCGTTGAATGGGAACCGGGCGAGATACGTTTCTACGTGGACAGTCAGGAGATAGCTGTTATCAATAAGTGGTATACGAAGAACCACGGACAGGTGCCCGCAGAGTTTCCGGCACCCTTTGACAAGCCTTTCCACGTAATATTAAACCTTGCGGTGGGCGGCGACTGGCCGGGAAGTCCCGATGACTCAACCGACTTTGACAATGCCGAATATCTTGTGGATTATGTGAGAGTCTACACGAAGAAACAACAATAAAAATTCGACACCCTTTTAATAAAAAGAACCTTTTTCACAAGGTTCTTTTTTTTTACTCTTTAGTGTAAGAAAGCATAAATTGGCGAAAGAGGATTTTGATATGAGATTTAATGAGGACAACACAGCCTTTACACTACAAGGCGCGGATAAGGTAACGGGACTGTATTACCCATTGGCAAGCGAAGCGGGACTTAAGTCTTGCGTGACACCTACGCTTGCAGGCGACAGCAAGCTTGACCAGAATACGTTTCTTTATGAGCCCGCAAGTATCGAGGACTTAACGGAGAAGCGTTATTCAAGAAACTTCTGGGTATTAAGAGAAGGCAAGAATCCCTGGTCGGCTACGGGAGCGTCCGTATGGCAGATGGCAGACGGGGACGAAAGCACCACAGTTACTGCGGGACTTATGTGGCATAAGACAGAGCGGGCATCCGCGGACGGAGAGTTAAGCGCTTCGGTTCTTTCTTTTATACCCGTGGACAAGCTTCATGAGATTCATGTGGTGACGATTAAGAATACTTCTTTTGAACCGGTGAAAATTCGCTTCTGTGCGGCTCTTCCGATTTACGGCAGAAGCGCGGACAACTTAAGAGATCACAGGCACGTTACGAGCCTTCTTAACAGGATATATGTAACTAAGAGAGGCGTGAGTGTTACGCCGACGCTTTCTTTTGACGAAAGAGGGCACAAGGTCAATCATATGCTGTATTTTTCCGAGGCTATGACATGTGCGGGCGAGGCTCCCGAAGAATTCTACGCGGAAGTTAAAGATTTCGCGGGAGAAGGTGGCAATCTTGAGAGACCTATGGCGCTTATAAAGGGCTTTAAAGGCGTAAAGCCCGGCTATAAGACTGCGGGCGGCGAGACCATGGGGGCATCGGTATTCGCGGAAAAGACCCTGGCCGAAGGTGAAGAAGCGGTTTACATAACTATAGCAGGCATTGCTGACAACACTACTCCCGATACACCTAAATCCCTCGAATATAAAGACCTCTACGATGTTTTAAAAATCTTTGAAAAGACCAAAGAATATTGGGAAAGTAAAGCGGTTTTAAAGGTTGAAACCGGCGATAAGACCTTTGACGGGTTCATGCGCTTTGTAAGCTTTCAGCCCGAACTTCGCAGAATCTTCGGATGTTCTTTCCTGCCTCACCATGATTACGGTCGCGGAGGCAAAGGCTTCAGAGATTTGTGGCAGGACTGCCTTGCGCTGGTGCTTTTTAATCCTAAGCTTACATCAGACCTTTTATACAACAACTTTAAAGGCTTAAGAGTAGACGGTACCAACGCCACAATCATCGGCGACAAGCCGGGTGAATTCAAGGCTGACAGAAACGGAATCCCGAGAGTGTGGATGGACCACGGTTTCTGGCCGCTTCTTACCACAAAGCTTTATATAGACGAGACGGGTGACCTCGAATTCCTCTTAAAGACCACGGACTATTACAAGGATTCACTCGTTAAGCGCGGAACCGACAGGGACAGCGAGTGGGACGGAGAGAACCTTCATCAGCAGACCGAGGAACATAAGACATACGAAGGAACCGTAATGGAGCACCTTCTTCTTGAGACTCTTACCGAGTTCTGGGAAGTGGGCGCCCACAACATGATTAAGCTTCGCGGTGCCGACTGGAACGATGCGCTTGACATGGCACCCGATAAGGGCGAGAGCGTAGCATTTACCCACGCTTATGCAGGCAACCTTGTAACTCTTTCGGAGCTTTTCATGAAGCTTCATGAGTCGGGTGTTACGAGCCTCAAACTGTTAAAAGAAATCGAACCGCTTCTTTCGGACAACGACGATGTTTACGCTTCGCTCAATCACAAGCGTTGCATCTTAAACGGCTACCTCGACAGCGTAAGCCACAACATAAGCGGCAAGGTAAAGACATATAAGACCAAGGCTCTTGCGGAGAATATGAAGAGCAAGGCAGACTTTCTTTTTACACTCTTACGAAAGCAGGAGTGGATAGAGGACGACGGCTATGGCCGCTATAACGGATATTACGACAACAAGGGGTTAGCGCTTGAGCGTGGTACGAAGCCACAGATGACGCTTACCGGCCAGGTATTCGCCATTATGTCGGGCGTTGCGACTCCTAAGCAGATTAAGGAGATAACGGAGAGCGCGGACAAGCTTTTATATGACGAGGCTTACGGCGGATACAGGCTCAATACGGACTTTGAGAAGGGCTTACATGATATGGGACGTGCATTTTTCTTTGCCTTCGGGGAAAAAGAAAACGGTGCGGTATTCTCCCACATGGCAGTAATGTATGCCAACGCTTTGTATTCACGCGGATTCGTGCGCGAAGGATACAAGGCACTTAAGGCACTTTACAAGCAGTCCATGAATTTTGAGACAAGCCGTATTTACCCCGGAATTCCCGAGTACTTCGGAAAAGGCGGAAGAGGACTGTATCAGTTCTTAACCGGTGCCGCAAGCTGGTATGTACTGACGACGGTTACACAGATGTACGGAATATGCGGCGATTACGGCAAGCTTACAGTGGAGCCTAAACTCATGGCCGAGCAGTTTGACGATGCGGGAAGAGCTTCTATAACACTTCCCTTCGGCGGCAAGACGCTTCACGTAGAATTTGAGAACAAAGCCTGTCTTGAGTACGGAGATTACCGTATAGAAAGCGCGACACTTAACGGTAAAGCCTCTTTCGAAATCAGAGACGGTAAGAAGGCCGTACTTACGGACACGACACTGCTTGCTTCCGACAATCACATAAAAATCGTATTAAAACAGGGAGAGTAAACATGAAAAACTACGGAAAGAAAAGTACATTCGCAAGCTTCCTCCCGGGAATTGCGGGAATAAAGGGCATCCCGATATGGTGCCACTACGTTAACAGAGGCCAGGCGGTAACAAGCTTCGGCTCCAAGGACAAAAACGGCGCCATCATGGAGTTTTCCCCCGCCCACACAGCCTACTCGACTGTCAAAAGAAACGGTTTCCGCACATTCATAAGAAAAGACGATGCGGTTTACGAGCCCTTTCACGACGAGAATATTCCGCACAACATGAATGTGGAGATGAATCTTCTTACCATCGAAGAGCAGAACGACAAAAGCGGCCTTAACACAAAAGTTACCTACTACGTACTTCCCGAGGAAAGCCTTGGTGCCTTGGTGCGCGAGGTTAACATAACTAATACAACCAATAAAGAAGTTCATGTAGAAATTATCGACGGAATGCCCGCAATCATTCCTTTCGGCATCAACATGGACAATTTAAAGAACATGGTTGAAACCGCCAAGGCCTGGATGCAGGCGGAAGATACTCCCGCGGGCAACACCTACTACAGAGTGCGCGCAAGCATTGAAGACTCTACCACAGTAACCGAGATTACTCAGGGTAACTTCGCGTTATGTCACGATAAGGCAGGCAAGAGAGTTCACGCCATTGTGGATCCCGCAGCAATTTTTAACTATGACAATTCTTTTGAGAATCCCGTGAACTTTAAGGAGAAAGGCTTAAAGGGAGTGCAGGAGTATGGGGAAAAGCATTCGAATCTTTTCCCGTGCGCGTTCTTTACGCAGACAGCTGACTTAAAGCCCGGCGAGACGCTTACGCTTAACGAAGTCTACGGCTTTATCGAGAGCATGGAAAGGCTTGATGCTTACACAGAGGAGCACCACGGCTCGGACTACTTTGCGCTTAAGAAAGCGAGAGCCCGTGAGCTGACCGCAGACCTTACCAATCCGATAGATACGCACACTGCCGATACCCGTTTCGATGAGTACTGCAGATACACCTTCATGGACAACGCTCTTCGCGGCGGCGCGCCCATAAGGCTTGGCAACAACAAGGTATTCTACGTTTATTCAAGAAAGCACGGCGATACGGAGAGAGACTACAATTTCTTTTCCGTGCTTCCCGAATTCTATTCACAGGGAAACGCAAGCTACAGAGACATCAATCAGAACCGCCGTATGGACGTTTTCTTTGCCCCTTTTACCGGCAGGGAGAATATCAATGAGTTCTACAGCCTCATCCAGCTTGACGGCTACAATCCGCTCGGAATCGAGAAGCTTACTTACAAGCTTCCGGCGGATAAGGCAGATACGCTCTTAAGCGAACTTACCCCTGTTTACAGGGATGAAGTCAAGGCGCTTGTAACGGGCGGCTACACCCCCGGCGCGCTTTACATGGAGCTTACCAAGGTTGTTAAGCCCGATATCCTCGATGACCTTTTCACAAGCATCATCGATTTCTCCGAAAGCCTTGTTAACGGCAACTTCGGCGAAGGCTACTGGTGTGACCACTGGACATACAATCTCGACCTTGTAAACGAATACTTAAGCGTGTTCCCGGAAAAAGAACACTGCCTGCTTTATAGCGATTCGCTTACGTACTTTAAGTCCGAGGCCAATTTATTAAAGCGCTGCAAACGCTACGTTAAGACCGAGAACGGCATCAGACAGTATAACGCACTTGATAAGGACAGCATGCGGGTAAACACCGACAAACTCGTGCGCGGAGACTACGGAAAAGGCGAAACCCATAAGGTTAACCTGATGGAGAAGTTAATCCTCCTTTCCGCCATAAAGTTCGCAACCCTTGACTCCTACGGAATGGGTATCGAGATGGAAGGCGGCAAGCCCGGCTGGTACGACGCACTTAACGGCCTTCCCGCACTGCTTGGTTCCTCCATGGGCGAGACATATGAACTTGCGAGAAACATTCTTTTTACAATAAATGCACTTAACAGGCACAAAGAAGACGTTACGATGACCGCGGAAGTTGCGAAGCTCTTTAAAGATGTAAGCGAAACTGCGGCGCGCGTAACCGACCCCTTCAAGCGCTGGAACGAGCTTAACGATATCAAAGAAGAATACAGAGAGAAGACCTACTACGGAATCTCGGGCGAGAAGACCACCGTCAGCTACCGAAAAGCAGCCGATATGCTGCTGGTTCTCTACCGCGGCGTTATGTTCGGCATCGAAAAGGCGCTTAAATACGGCGACGGCATCTGCCCCATGTACTTTAGCTACGACGTGACGGAATACGAGGAACAGGACGGTCTCATTATTCCTTTAAAAACCGAACTTAAGACACTTCCTCCCTTCCTTGAAGGGCAAGTGCACTACCTTAAGCTCCCCGAGAGCGGCGAAAGAAAGCTTGCCCTCTATAACGAAGTCAAGACCAGTCAGCTCTACGACAGAAAGCTTTCCATGTACAAGGTTAACGGTTCTCTTGCGGGAGCAAGCTATGAAGTGGGCCGCGCGAAAGCCTTCACTCCCGGCTGGCTTGAGAATGAGTCAATCTGGCTTCACATGGAATATAAGTACCTTGTGGAACTTATTAAATCGGGCCTTTACAAAGAGTTCTTCGAAGACTTTAAGAACGCGGCGATTCCGTTCCTTGATGAAGAGGTCTACGGTCGCAGCACCATGGAGAATTCGTCATTTATCGCAAGCTCGGCCAATCCCGACGCACGCATTCACGGAAAAGGCTTCGTGGCAAGACTCAGCGGCACTACGGTTGAGTTTATGAACATCTGGAAGTTAATGATGTTTGGTAAGAACCCCTTCACGGCTGAAGACGGTAAGTTAACGCTTAAATTCGAGCCCGCCATTCCTTCATACCTCATAGGTAAGGACAAAAAGGTTAAGGCTACGTTTCTTGGAAATATACCCGTGACGTTTTCTTTGGACACTACGGAAGACTATATTCCGGGGGAATACGAGATCGGCGCCATCGTGCTTACTTACAAGAACAATACGCTTATAAACGTATACAACGGGGCGGTTGAAGATACCGCGGCAGCAGACGTACGTGACGGCAAGGTTAAGTCGATTGAGGTTAATGTCATAAAAAAACAACACTAAAAAAAGAGCACCAAATAAAAAAATAGTGTACTTTTTTTGATCCGCTCATCAAATACAATGAAACCACGATAAGGAAATGCCAAATAAGGAGGGCAATTATTATGAAAATGAAGAAACTTATTTCTTTATTGCTTGCCGGCGTAATGACATTTTCACTTGCGGCTTGCGGAGACACTACCGCATCCACATCTGATAATTCCGGTAAAAGCGAGACTAAAGCACCTGTAGCTTCAGTTGAAGAAACAGCTACGGAAGATGTAGTTTCAAAGGCACTTGCCAACGGCGATAAGCTCGTTGTTTGGACACTTGCAAAAGACCTTGAGCAGTTCGCTGACAGATACACCGAGAAGACCGGTGTTCCCACAGAAGTAATCGTTATCGAGCCCGCTGATTATCCCACAAAGCTTCAGACAGCTATTATGGGCGGCGAGAAAGAGCCCGATATCGTAGTAGGTGAGCCTCAGATGCTTCCCGAGTTCTTCGACAACGGATTCTTCGCAGACCTTGACGCTCTTGGCGCAAGCAACTATGAAGGCCAGATCGTTGACTACGTTTGGGAAGTAGGTAAGGATTCAGAAGGCACCACAAGAGCCATCTCTTACCAGATCACTCCCGCAGGTTTCTACTACAGAAGAGACATTGCAGAAAAAGTATTCGGTTCATCCGATCCCGAATCAGTTAAAGAGATTTTCTCCTCTTACGAGAACATTCTTGAAGCAGGCAGAAAGTTAAAAGAGCAGGGATACAGAATCTTTGCTTCCGATTCCGAACTTAACTACTTCTCAGGCGATACCGCTTGGGTTGTAGACGGAAAACTTAATGTTGACCAGGCTCGTTTTGACTACATGGATATGGTAGTTAAGCTTTACCAGGAAGACCTTACAGCTTACGCTGCACAGTGGTCTACTCCCTGGTATCAGGCAATGAGCGGCGCAGTTCCGGTTCTTACAGCTGACCTTCAGTGGGGTGACTGGGGCACAGACGAAGAAGGTAACACCAACCTTAACATCTGGGACGCAGAGAACTACAACGCTAACGTTGGCAACTACACCGATACTTACGCAGAAGTATTCGCATTCGGTCTTCCCGCATGGGGCGTTTTAACCATGAAAGATAACGTAGGCGAAACAGCAGGTAAGTGGGGCGTTTGCCAGGGTCCCGCATACGGATTCGGCGGCGGTACATTCATCGGTATCTCCGAACTTTCCGAAAGAAAAGAACTTGCTTGGGATTTTGTAAAGTTCTGTACTCTTAACGAAGAAACAGCTGACTGGTGGATCGAGACCTCTGAAGGTGATACAGTTTCCCTTCTTTCCGCACTTGAAAAGCACAAAGACGACACCAACCCCGTATACGGCGGTGAGAAGATGTACGCTATGTGGTTAGAACTTGCAAAGGGTATCGACTACTCCAAGGTTACCAAGTACGACACCGCAATCGGCGATGCTTGGGGCAATGCAATCTCTAAGATTAAGACAGGCGAAGCTACCAAGGAAGATGCTCTTAACGAGTTCTATGACACAGTTGAGTCCACCTTCGCAGGCGAAATCGTTGTAGAAAGATAAGTTTTTATGAATAAAAGGGCGGGGGAGTGTTAACTCCCCCCGCCTGATGTATAAGCTCTTTTAAAGGGAGAACAGTTATGGCTAACACAACACGAGTTAAGAAAAAAAGAAGTAAGCTTACCGCGTACAATAATTGGGGCTATTTTTTTGTCGCTCCCTTTGTAATTGTATTTTTGATTTTCAGCGTATATCCGGTTTTAAGAACTCTTTATTTAAGCTTTACCAACTTAAAGGTTACGGGCACTCCCAAGTGGATATGGTTTGATAACTACAAGAGAGTCCTTACGGATAAATTCTTCTGGAAGGCACTGGGCAACACGATGCGCATCTGGATAGTCAACATTGTGCTTCAGTTAGGCCTTGCATTCCTGTTAATGGTAATATTCAGCGATGTTAAGTATAAGATGAAGGGTCTTCGCGTATTCAGAATCGTGTACTACCTTCCCAACCTTATTGCAGCAACATCCATAGCATTCTTATTCAGTACATTTTTCATGTTCCCTTACGGAGACTTTAACAACATGATTACCGCAATCGTCGGTTTCTTCGGCAAGGTATTCCAGCGAAAAGACTGGTTAGGCTCCTCCGACAGTGCCGGCTACGTAATAGCGGTTATTCAGTCATGGATGTGGTTTGGTAACTCCTTCTTAATGCTTATGGCAGGCGTTCAGGGTATCTCTAAGGATTACTTTGAAGCGGCAGCCATCGACGGAGCGGGAAGATGGACCATATTTACGAAAATTACATTGCCTTTAATCAGACCCATACTTATGTATGTTGCAATCACTTCCCTTATCGGCGGTGTGCAGATGTTTGATTTGCCTTACTTAATGATCAGTCCTTCGACCGCATCCTACGGCAAGGTTCAGACGGCAATGATGTACTTATACAAGTTCGGCTTTACAACAGGCACCACCCAGACAGGTTACGCCTCCAGTATTGCTTACACGATGTTCTTAATTATCTTGGTGGCATCGATTGTAGAATTCAGATTATTTAACAGAAAGAAGGAGGATTAAACGAATATGCATCATTCAGTCGGATATCATATTAAAAAATCTCTTATCTATCTGTTCCTTGTAGCACTTGCGGTAACCTGTATGATTCCCTTCCTCATGATGATGGTTAACGCAACCAGAAACGGTAACGAGATTCTCACAGGATTCTCACTTATCCCCAGCACTCATTTAAAAGAAAACTGGGAGACCGTATTTACCTACTTCAATCTCTTTGTCGGCATGAGAAACAGCTTGATAGTAGGTGTGCCCGCTACGCTTCTTGGCGCATACTTTTCAACGCTTACCGCGTACGGACTTGCTTTTTATAAGTTTAAAGGAAACAAGCTGATATTCACGGTTATCCTCGTATTTATGATGATACCCGGGCAGCTTTCCCTCATAGGCTTTTACCAGCTATGCTCCAAGCTTAAACTGGTAAACTCATACATACCCCTAATTTTGCCCGCCATCGCGGCACCCGGAACCGTTTTCTTTTTAAGACAATACATCTTGTCCTCACTGCCCAAATCCCTCATAGAGGCAGCGAGAATGGACGGCGCCAACGAGCTTTTCAGCTTCCACCGGATAGTCATCCCCATAGTGGCTCCCGCGGTGGCAACAATGGGCATCATGGGATTCATCGGTAACTGGAACAACTACCTCTTACCCATGATCCTTATCAACAAGAAAAACAAAATGACCCTTCCCGTTATGATGGCGACACTCAGAGCCTCACAGGATATCACCCGTAATCAGGGCGCAACTTATTTATCCGTTGCGATATCCGTTATCCCGATACTTGTGGTATTTGCGGTATTTAGTAAGTACATCATAAGCAGCGTATCCGCCGGAGCGGTCAAAGAATAATGAACAATAACCGAGAGTGGTGTATGCCCTCTCGGTTAAAGTGTTGTTATAGAATGAATAATTAATACAGATTGTGTATACTTTAATTTAGAATATGTTATCGAGGAGGCTTGTGTGAAAAAGAAGCTTTTAGCCATACTACTTACGTGCGCGGTGCTACTGGCATCAGGCTGCGCGGATACAAAGAATACTGCGGGAGAAGACTTAGAGCCCATCACTTTTGACTGGTATGTTAACTACTCATGGTTTGTAACTTCATGGGGAGGTAATACCGTGTCTGACGCTATTACCAAGGAAACGGGGGTGTCGGTGAACTTTATTTCGCCGCCCGGCAATGAAGCGGAGAAACTTAATGCGCTTATAGCCTCCGACTCACTTCCCGACCTTATTACCCTCGGATGGTGGGAGCCTCAGTACGGTGAGATAGTTGAAAGCGGTATGGTATACGCCCTCAATGAGCTTGCGGATAAGTATGACCCTTATTTCTACGAGGTTGCGGATGAGACGGTGAGAGATTGGTATACCTGGGCTGACGGCAATATTTACTGTTACCCCAACTCAAGCTTTACACCCAATGATCTTGCAACTCATGACAATATAGCTTCCAACCAGACTTTCCTTGTAAGAAAGGATATTTACGAGGCAATCGGAAGCCCCGACATGACTACACCCGAGGGCTTTTATAAGGCAGTTAAAGACGCTTATTATAAGTTCCCGCAGGTAGGCGGAGAAGCGCTTATTCCTATAGGGGCGCATGTTTTTGACGATACAGGATGTGTTTCTTTTGACCAGTACTTACAGAACTTTCTTGCGATTCCTTACGAGAAGGACGGCAAGTACTACGACAGATACACGGACGAAGAATATATAAGATGGCTTAAGATGTTTAGAAAGCTTTCAAGCGAAGGCTATTTAAGCCCCGATGTGTTCGTAGACTCAAGGACACAGATGAGTGAGAAGATATCAAACGGCCGATACTTCTGCATGCTTTATCAGCGCACCGACCTTGCGGATCAGCAAAAGCTTTTGTATGAAAAGAATCCGGACAGCATTTATATGGCTGTAGACGGTCCTAAGAATTCAAAAGGCGACGACCCAGTGCTTCCTTCAAACGGTATTACCGGCTGGACGATAACGCTTATATCAAAGAACTGTAAAGACCCCGAGCGGGCGATTAAGTTTTTATCATATCTGCTTAGCGAAAAAGGGCAGAAACTTATATATCTTGGCGTTGAAGGCGAGACTTATACCGAGGAAAACGGTGTGGCAACACTTCTTCCGGAAGTTGAAAAAGTGCTTAATTCCGATCGTGAAGAATATAATGCATTATACGGTGCGGATGACACCTACTGGATGCTTCAGAATAATGTAATGCAGCTTAAATGGAAGCTGCCGCTTAAAGAACCCATGAAGCAGCTTGAAGAGTGGACATATCCATACACCGCATACCTTGGTCAGTATGAGGTGATGGTACCTAAGGACCCTGAACTTTTAAGCCTGTTTACCAAATGTGACAAGTTATGGAGCAAGACATTAAAAGAATTACTTCTTGCCGAGTCCGACGAAGCCTTTGATGCGATACTTGATAATTATAAGGCTGAGCGAAAGGCCCTCGGCTATGACAAGGTTATGGCCGAAAAGACCAGACAGATGAAAGAAAACAAAGCCAGGTTAAAGATGGAGTAAATGAAAAGAAGCAGATTTTTCTCGGGCTATAAACTGAATATTAAATTTACGGTCGTAATCATTATTACCATCGCAATTACCATGGCGGTGCTTGCCGGCGTATTATTCTACGAACAGGAGCTAAACGTCGTCAATGAATCCAAATCCTACATGGAGCATAAAACCGAGCGTAATAAGAGTCAGATAGACACCTGTATAGACTCTATCAATATGTCCACCCAGTTTTTTTTGGCGGATGAAGAGATGCTTAATGTGCTTAATGCCGCCAGTGAGGGGCGTACTCTCAATCTTGACGATATCGTAAGCTTTAAGGAGACGGACGTTAAAAACCTTGAAAGACTTGTAAGCAATAACCCCTTACTCTATGGGGTGCGCATATATGCCGCTAATGACACCGTATCTGAGGTCATGCCGGTTCTTTATAAAAGTTCCCGCATGAGTAACCTTGAGTGGGCCGAGAACGGAAAAACAGGCTGGGTATTCGGATACACCGACACGGCCTTCTCTGCACTTATTACAAGCCACAGAGAGAGTCTTGCGGGCCTTATAACCCCTATTACGGACTATAAGAACGGAGTAATAGGCACTATTGAGGCGGCAGTCAATATGAAGACCATGTTTCCCTCTCTTTATGAAGGAAAAGATACCGAATACGGTTTCTTTAAGACCGATGACGGCATGGTATATTACGACAGCGACAGAAACGACGATGCCAAAGATGTCATGGAAATCCTGTCAGAAGAGTGTGATTGCGACAGCCGTGACAATTTTGTGGAATATATTAAGCATGGAAGCAAGAAATTTGTAGTTTCCGGCGTATACAGTAAGAAGCTTGGCGGCACGTTAATAAGCGTTTTTGACATCACTGCCAATATAAGACGTGTATACAACACCAGAAACTTTTTTGTAGGCGTAATGGTGCTTGTTTTGGTGCTTCTTGCCTTCATTATCGACTTTATAGTCAAAAGAATGCTAAGACAGTTCTACGTAATCTTAGAGAGCATGGAAAAAGTACGACAGGGTAACTTAAGCGTCCGTATCAAAGAAGAATCCTTTGATGAAATGGGAGAGCTTGGAAAGTCCCTTAATGATATGCTTGATAAGATTGAGAAACTGATGAAAGAAAACATCGACAGAGAAGTCCTTGTTAAGAATTCGGAAATCAGAGCACTTCAGAATCAGATTAATGCGCACTTTATTTATAATGTGCTTGAGTCTATAAAGATGATGGCGGAGATAGAGGAAAAATACGACATTTCCGATGCCATCACATCTCTTGGCAAGCTTCTTAGATACAGCATGAGATGGGTGTCCGGTAACGTTACGGTCGGGCAGGAGCTTGAGTACATTCAAGACTATATGGCTCTTATTAATCTAAGATACGATTACCCGATTCACTTAGGGGTTAAGTTAGATGATTCGCTTCTTGAACTTGAGATTCCGAAGATGTCACTGCAGCCTCTTGTGGAGAACGCAATACTGCACGGCATAGAGCCGCTCGGAGTAGAGAATACCGTTTATATAAAGGGTCATATCGAAGGCGATGATTGCGTGATAGAAGTATCCGACAGCGGCAGAGGCATGTCCGAGGAAGAGATAGCAATTCTTCGCAAGCGTATCGAGAGCGAAATTGACGTAAACGGCGGCAAAGGAAACGGTATCGGCCTTAAGAACGTTAATGACAGAATTATAATGGCCTTCGGCAAGGAATACGGTCTTTCCATGTATTCCAAGCAGGGCTTATACACAAAGGCGGTAGTCAAGATTCCCGCCAAAAGAAACCGAAGTATGAATGTCGGAGGTTTAAAGTGAAAAGCGTACTCATAGTTGAAGACGAAAAAATGATAAGACGCGGTATATGCACCATGGTGGAGCGTAGCGGCGTACCGGTCGAAATGATTATGGAATGCCAAAACGGCGAGCTTGCATGGGAGATACTTAAGGACAAGGAAGTGGACGTAATGTTTACCGACATTCGTATGCCCAAAATGGACGGTATCGAACTTGTACGTCTTGCCAACACCCTTCCAAAGCCTCCGCTTATGGTGGCCATCAGCGGTTACGATGATTTTTCTTATGCCGTAGAGATGCTTAGAAGCGGTGTAAGAGAGTACATCTTAAAGCCTGTGGAGCGAGATAAGATAGCAGGCATTTTAAAGACTCTTAACGAAGAGATAGAGGGTAAGAACCTTCGAAGCATGAAGGATAAGGACTTCGGCCTCAAGGAGGTAAGACAGTTGGTTGAAAGACCCGCCATTGAAGAAGCCCGCATTCAGGAAATCGCGGAAAGATACAGCGAGATATTTGTGGCAGAGCCCTACAGAGTAGTGGTAGCGCCTTCAGGCAGCGTCAAAGACGTTATCGACGGAATACTCTTTGAGGATATTAACGCCTCCGATGTGCTTGTGCTTGAAGAACCCTGCGAGTTTGACGAAGACCGTTTTGAAGAGCTTCGCGCGGGCGCCTCGGGTGTACACAAAGGCCTTATTGAATTAAGAAAAGCGTACAAAGAGGCCCTTGAGCACAGAAAGCTTGCTTTTGTGACAGGTCACGCAGTCAAGGACGATACGGAGGTCAAAGAAGCCCCGGAGCCTTTACGCGTGCAGGCAAAGCGCCTTGTGGAAGAAGCGGCCTTAATGCAGAGACTTCAGCTTGTAGGCACCAAGCGTGAAGACGAACTTGACGAGCAGTGGGGGAAGCTCTTTACCGAGACCAAGCGCGGTAACCTGTGCTTCGAAGATTTTGAGGCGGCATTAATCGATTTTATTGATAACGTAAAGAAGATATACAAAAACAGCGTGACAGAAGAGGCGGAAGAAGATCTTGCGGTGCTTAGAGATATTCTTTCTTTTGCCGACATCGATGAGTACAGAGAAGCCCTCATGGAGTGGATTATGAAGCTTCGCGGCCTTATTCTTCAAAGCGACGATTCCGAAGGGAAAAAGAAACTCAAAGCCGCCGTCGAGTATGTTGAACAAAACTACATGAAGGACTTAAACATGGCGGTTGTGTCCAACTACATATCCATGAACTACTCCATGCTTTCGTACCTTTTTAAGCAGTATACGGGCACGAATTTTGTAAATTACTTAAAGGGCATCCGTATCAAAGAAGCCAAGAAGTTGTTAAGCGAAACCGATATGAAGATTATTGAGGTGAGTCGTGCGGTGGGATACGATAACGAGAAGCATTTCATGAAGACCTTTAAGGCGGAATGCGGCGTTTCTCCCGGGGAATATCGCAAAAATATGCAAAGACAGTAAATTTTTCTTGTTTTATCGTCCTAAAGTGGTAACATATTGAGAAAAAAGGGGAGAACCGCTATGGGCGAAGTTAAGTTAAAATCCAATCATGTAAAGGGAATCCTGTGCATTTTGCTTGCTGCGCTCGGATTCTCTTTTATGACGTTTTTCGTACGTATATCGGGCGATTTGCCGACTATGCAGAAGGCGTTTTTCAGGAATGCCGTGGCAGCAGTCGTGGCAACGGTGATTCTGCTTCGCTCGCCCGACAAGTTTAAGATTCAAAAGACGAGCTACGGAGATATTGCGCTTCGCTGTATATTCGGTACCAGCGGACTTATCTGCAATTTCTATGCCATTGACAGACTCGGCATTGCCGATGCCAATATGCTTAATAAATTATCACCTTTTTTTGCCATACTGATTTCGATTCCCGTACTTAAGGAAGTGCCGAAGGTAAGGGATATAGTGGCAACGGTTATTGCCTTTGTGGGCGCGCTTTTCATCATAAGACCCGGCGGAGATATGTCGGTGGTGCCTGCGCTTATAGGACTCTACGGAGGCTTCGGAGCAGGTACGGCTTATGTATTCGTGCGAAGACTCGGGGGCAAGGGTGAGAGAACGCCTGTCATAGTATTTTGTTTTTCCGCTTTCTCGTGTCTTGTTACGGCGCCATTTCTGATTATGGACTTTCATCCCATGGCGGGATGGCAGTGGCTGTGTCTTATCATGGCGGGTGTATCGGCTTCCCTCGGACAGTTCGCGATTACCACCGCTTACAAATTCGCACCGGCCAAGGAAATCTCGGTGTTCGATTATACGCAGGTTATTTTTGCGGCAATTCTCGGCATGATATTCCTGTCCGAAACGCCCTCATATCTTAGTGTTATCGGCTATGTAATCATCATCGGAACCGCGGTTATAAGGTGGTATTTAACGCTTAAAAGAGAGCGCGGTTAATAATCCGTTTCGCCCTACGCGTACGATGAAAGTACGAAGGAATGTTTCCTGAGTAGGGGATATAGATAAATATACAGGTGCAGGCTAAACGGCCTGCACTCTTTACTCTTAGGCATTGATATGCGGAAAGGAGTCCGATATGTCACTTGATATTTCATCTGTAACACAGAGCGTGAGCACAGCGCAGACTGCCGCAACCACAGCAGTTCAAAAGACAAGCGAAGTTAAGACAGAGAAAGCTGCCGAGACCGTCAAGGAAGACGTTGGTGCGGTTTATGAAAAAGGACAGGAACAGGGCAAAGGCCTTTACTCCATCAACAAAATGAGCAAAGAAGACAGAGCGGCTCTTGTAAATCAGCTTAAAGCCGATGACGAGAAGCGTCAGGCACAGCTCCTCGATCTTGTACAAAAGACCTTAAGCGGTCAGGTAAGCGCTTACGGCAAGGCAACCGGCGACGATATGTGGAAGTTCCTTGCAAGCGGCAAGTTTACCGTAGACTCGGCCACCAAGGCTCAGGCGCAGGAGGATATTTCCGAAGACGGCTACTGGGGCGTTAAACAGACGTCTCAAAGACTTTTTGATTTCGCATCCGCTCTTGCGGGCGATGATGTGGAGAAGATGAAGTCCATGCAGGAAGCCATCGAGAAGGGATACAAGCAGGCGGAAAAGACCTGGGGCAAAGAACTTCCCGAAATCAGCAAGAACACTCTTGATGCCACCAATAAGCTTTTTGAAGATTATTATGCATCCAAGCAGTAAGAAACATCGTAATTAAGGGCGGCGGATTGCATCCGGCGCCCCTTTTATGTTTATATGCACAAATATTCATATGAAAATCGCGATATTCTTGTTCGAGTTAGCAATTGCTAACCAGAGGCCTTGTGCTACAATCAAGGCGAAGAGGGAAAGAATAGCTAATTAAGAAAGGAGCAGCTATTATGAGTGCTATATTTACCAAAGAAGTATTACTGGGACTATTGATTCCCTTTGTCGGAACTACTGCAGGTTCCGCATGTGTTCTTTTTATGAAAAAGGATCTGGGCAGGCTTGTTCAGAAGGCGCTTTCGGGTTTTGCGGCAGGCGTAATGGTGGCAGCTTCAATATGGAGCTTGCTTATCCCTGCGATGGAGCAGTCGGAGCACCTTGATAAGTGGGCATTTGCACCGGCAGCTGCGGGATTCTGGGGAGGAGTGTTATTCCTTCTTTTGCTCGATACGGTTATTCCTCACTTGCACTTAAATGCCGAGGAAGCAGAGGGCCCCAAGAGCAGACTTGCGCGTACCACAATGATGGTGCTTGCGGTGACGCTTCACAATATTCCTGAAGGAATGGCAGTGGGTGTTGTATTTGCGGGACTTATTTCACATTCGGCCGAGATTACGGCGGGCGGAGCAATGGCGTTAGCTATAGGTATTGCAATCCAGAACTTTCCGGAAGGTGCGATTATTTCCATGCCTCTTCACGCTGAGGGCAAAAGCAAGTTTGGTGCCTTCATGGATGGTATGTTGTCGGGCGCGGTAGAGCCTATATTTGGAGCAATTACGGTGTTGGCAGTCGGATTTATAGTTCCGGCTATGCCGTTCTTACTTTCTTTTGCCGCCGGTGCAATGATGTATGTGGTGGTTGAAGAACTTATTCCCGAGATGTCGGAAGGCGAGCATTCCAATATAGGTGTTGTGATGTTTGCAGTCGGATTTACGGTTATGATGGCGCTTGATGTGGCGCTCGGATAATTGACAGAGGGTCACAATTAGAGTAAATTATATGTTGAAATAAAGAACAGGGGAGGAATCATTTATGAATTTTGTGATTACCATTTTGTGCGGAGCATTATCAGGATACCTGGCAGGTATGATTATGGGAAGCGGCGGTTCATGGCTTCGTAACATCATTCTTGGCCTTGTAGGCGGCGTTGTAGGTTCGATTCTTCTTGGAATCATCGGAATCGGCGCTAAGGGACTTATCGGCGGAATTGTTGTTGCCGTATTTGGTTCCTGCATACTTATCTGGCTTTCCAGAAAGATTTTTAAGTAAGACATAAGACGAAGAGAGGCGATAAGCCCCTCTTTGTTTTTGATAAAGGAGGACATTCAAATGGCAGACTTTACCAATATCGATGCCGAAGACGATCAGTTTGCGTATCGTTATGACACACAGCTTCTTATTGACAGAAGAGACGAAGATTTAGACGAGGACGAAATCGCAGATTACATTACCGAGCACTTTGAAGGCAACAGCCTCATTGCGGCTGGTGACGAAGACCTTATCAAGATTCATTTCCATACCAACGAGCCCTGGAAAGTACTTGAGTACTGCAACACCATCGGCGAGATTTACGATATCGTCGTAGAAGACATGATTCGTCAGTCAAACGGCTTAAAAGGCTAAACTAAGGGCCGGCGCTTGCGCCGGCTCTGCGTATATTTGGGAGGTACATATGGAAGGTAAATTCAAGAAGTGGCAGAAAATATTGTTATGGGTAACATTTATCGCTATTTTGTTTACGGCGGTCTTTAAGGGATTTAATCACACAGCAGAAATCGGTTCGGTTATAATGCTTTCTTTTGTGACGCTGTTATTCTTCGGAGTGTTATGTGTAGCAGCACTTTTCCCCGCAACTTGGCGTATGAGAGAAAAGTATAAGAGGAAAATAAAGGACCCGGCAAAGTTTCAGGAATTATATACCTGTTCGTTTGTAATTCTCAATGTGGTAATAAGTACTTTTTTCATCATTATGATGTGGAAAATACTGTAAGGGTTTACGCCCCCACAATATCCTTGATATAGTCGATAAATGTCTCTTCGATGGTGGGAAGGGGATGACCTTTGCGCCAGACGAAGAGGTATTCGACGTTTTTGTTTTTGCCCGTGAGTTCTTTGGCGACCAAAGAAGCGCTCGGAACATAAGAAGTCTTAGGAAATATACTGATTCCGATGCCACGGCCGGAGAGAGCGGCGGCGTCGAGATAAGAATCCATTTCGCATACGATATTGGGTTCTTTTTTTGTGGCGCGAAACCACTTGTAGATGGTGTCGATGTCGGCTTTGCGGCTGGGCACGATAAGGGGCTCGTTAACTATGTCGGTGACATCAAGGGTGTCGCCGGGAAGTGAAGCGAGCGGGTGGTCGGAGCGCATGAGTACGGACATTTTTTCGGTGCCGACGGCAAAAGAATTAAGAAGCGACTGGTTGCAGGGCGCAGTGATAAAAGCCAGGCTGACGATACCGCTTAAAAGCTTTTCTGTCAGATCGTCGCTGTTACCGTCAAGGATACGGAAGCGCACCTTAGAATGCTTTTTCATGAATCCCGAAATCCATTCCGCCACGATATCGGGGGACATTCCTTCCGTGAGGCCGATGGTGATGGTACCGCCTAAGCCTTTTGTGAGCGCGAGGATTTCTTCTTCGGCTTTGTCCGCAAGATTGATGATTTCCTTGGCTCTTCGATAAAGAAGCTGCCCGGACTCGGTTAACATAAGTTGACGCTTGCCACGGATAAAAAGAGTAGTATTTAAATCATACTCAAGATTCTTAATCTGCGTACTTAAGGGCGGCTGGCTCATATTGAGCTTCTCGGCGGCGCGGGAAATGTTAAGTTCCTCGGCCACAGCCACAAAGTAGGAAAGAGAACGTAAATTCATTAAGGCTCCTTATCATACGAAAATCATATAGTAACACCTATATTATATGTATTTTATTTCTAACGCGCAAGCACATATAATATGGGTGTCAACAAGAGTGCCGCGAGCACTTATGTATATGTAAAAGATAGTATCGGAGGATTATCTTATGTCTAATTGTGCAGTAGTAGGAATTAACTGGGGCGATGAAGGTAAAGGCCGTATGGTAGACCTTCTCACCGAACAGTATGATATTGTAGTTCGTTTTCAGGGCGGCGGTAACGCAGGACACACCGTTATCAACGATAAGGGTAAGTTCGCGCTTCACCTTCTTCCTTCGGGTATCTTAAGAGACGGCGTTGTTAACATCTTGGGTAACGGCGTTGCCATGGACCCCGAGAACCTTTTAAAAGAAATCGATGACGTCACCTCAAAGGGCGTTTCGGTTACTCCCGAGAATCTTAAGATAAGTGACAGAGCATCCCTTCTTTTGCCCTGGCACAGAGATATGGATGAGCTTGAAGAGAAGCGTCTTGCCGACAAGAAATTCGGCTCCACCAAGCAGGGTATAGCTCCCTTCTACTCAGACAAGTATCAGAAGAAGACCATTCTTGCGGGCGAGTTATTCTATCCCGAAGAGCTCAAAGAACACTTAAAGGACTTAATGGAGTGGAAGAACTTAACCCTTACCAAGATTTACGGCGCAGCTCCTTACACCGAGGAAATGCTTGATAAGTGGCTTAAGGACTACGCTGAGAAGATTAAGCCTTTCGTATGCGACACAGGTTTGTTCCTTAAGGACGCTCAGAAGGCCGGCAAGCGTATCATGTTCGAGGCTCAGCTCGGTTCTCTTCGTGACCTTGATTACGGTATTCACCCTTATACAACTTCTTCCAACACCACCGCAGCTTATGCGCCCATCGGTTCAGGCTTCCCCGGTGCCAAGATTGAAGATGTTATCGGTGTTGTAAAGGCTTACTCCACCTGCGTAGGCGAAGGCCCCTTCGTATGTGAAATGTTCGGCGCTCCCGCAGATGAATTGAGAGAAGCAGGCGGAGAGTACGGTGCCAAGACCGGTCGTCCCCGTCGAGTAGGTGCTCTTGATATCGTTGCTACCCGTTACGGTGTAGAGGTTCAGGCAGCTACCGAGATTGCGCTTACCAAGCTTGATGTGTTAAGCTATATGGACAAGATTCCCGTATGCATCCACTACATTGTAAACGGTGAGAAGACCGACAGATTCCCCTTCCCCACCGCACTTAAGGATGCCAAGCCCGTTATCGTATACTTCGACGGTTGGAAGTGCGATATTTCCAAGATTAAGACCTGGGAAGAGTTACCCGAACAGGCTCGCAAGTACGTAGAATTCATTGAAAAAGAAATCGAGTGCCCCATCACCTACGTTTCCGTAGGAGCTGAGCGTGACAGCATTATCAGAAGAAATAAATAATTAGCTAAAAGCGTTTATAATCTATAAAGGAGAGTGCACATGAAAGAGTACAGCCCCATCGCAAGCGGCAAGGTAAGAGAGATCTACGATCTCGGCGATAACCTCGTGTTATACGCAACAGACAGAATCAGTTGTTTTGACGTTATTCTTAACAACACCGTGGTTAATAAGGGAAAAGTTCTTACTCAGATGTCCAAGTTCTGGTTCGATATGACCAAGGACGTTGTCAAGAATCACATGATTTCTGTCGATGCCAAGGATTTTCCGGAATTCTTCAGACAGGAGAAATTTGAGGGAAGGGTTATGCTTTGTAAGAAGCTTAAGATGATTCCCGTTGAGTGTATCGTAAGAGGATACCTTTCGGGTTCCGGCTGGGCAAGCTACCAGAAGGATCAGACCGTATGCGGAATTAAACTTCCCGCAGGATTGCAAGAATCCGACAAGCTTCCCGAGATTATCTTTACACCTTCCACCAAGGCTGAAATCGGCGACCACGACGAGAACATTTCTTATGAACAGTCCGTTGATTACCTTGAGAAGCGCTATCCCGGAAAGGGAGCAGAGTACGCTTCAAAGATTCGCGATTACTCAATTGCCATCTACAAGAAAGCAAGTGAGTACGCTTATGAGCGCGGCATCATCATTGCCGACACCAAGTTTGAATTCGGTATCGATGAGAACGGCGACATTGTAGTGGCTGACGAGATGCTTACTCCCGATTCTTCAAGATTCTGGTCTAAGGACGCTTATGAACCCGGTCACGGACAGCCTTCTTTTGACAAGCAGTTTGCAAGAGACTGGCTTAAGAGTCACGACCACGACTGGACACTTCCTCAGGACGTAGTGGACAAGACCATTGCAATTTACCTTAAAGGATACTCAATGCTTACAGGAACAGAGCTTAAATAAGGAGAAGATTGATGAGCGACACTTCCAGATATATCAGCCCTTTTTCGGAGAGATATGCTTCGGCTGAGATGCAGTACATTTTCAGCCAGGACAAGAAATTTTCCACCTGGAGAAAGTTATGGATTGCACTTGCCGAGACTGAAATGGAACTTGGACTTTCTCAGGATGGTAAGCCTGTCATCACTCAGGAAATGATTGATGAAATGAAGGCCCATGTTGACGACATTAACTACGATGTGGCAAGAGAGCGTGAGAAAGAAGTACGTCACGACGTTATGAGCCATGTCTATGCTTTCGGATGCCAGTGCCCCAAGGCTGCGGGTATTATCCACCTTGGCGCCACAAGCTGCTACGTAGGCGACAATACAGACATTATTATCATGCGCGATGCGTTAAGACTTGTGCGTAAGAAACTCATTAACGTTATTGCGAAGCTTTCTTCTTTTGCAGAAGAATACAAGGACCTTCCCACACTTGCATTCACACACTTCCAGCCCG
Organism: Lachnospiraceae bacterium; assembly: GCA_017544835.1. Lineage (GTDB taxonomy): Bacteria > Bacillota > Clostridia > Lachnospirales > Lachnospiraceae > UBA1258. The sequence continues at coordinate 38,175 of JAFYDI010000045.1, forward strand.
CTCAGCCTACTACAGTCGGCAAGCGTGCGACTTTGTGGATTAATGAGTTTGTAATGGATTTGGCTGACCTTGACTATGTGCTTGGCTCACTTAAACTTCTCGGATGCAAGGGTACCACCGGTACGCAGGCTTCTTTCAAGGAGTTATTCAACAACAATCAGGAGATTCTTAACAAAATCGATCCCATGATTGCTGCCAAGATGGACTTTGAGGCTTGCTATCCCGTATCGGGTCAGACTTATTCAAGAAAAGTAGATACAAGAGTTATGAACGTAGTTGCAGGCATTGCGGCTTCCGCTCATAAGATGTCCAACGACATCAGACTCTTACAGCACCTTAAAGAAGTGGAAGAGCCTTTTGAGAAGAATCAGATCGGTTCATCGGCTATGGCTTACAAGCGTAATCCCATGCGTTCCGAGAGAATTGCTTCTTTGTCCAGATACATTATCTGCGACGCGCTCAATCCTGCCATTACTTCAGCTACACAGTGGTTTGAGAGAACGCTTGATGACTCCGCCAACAAGCGTATATCCGTTGCCGAGGGCTTCCTTGCTCTTGACGGTGTGCTTGATATCTGCGTGAATGTAGCAGACGGTTTAGTGGTTAATGATAAAGTTATCTACAAGCACATCATGAGCGAGCTTCCTTTCATGATTACCGAGAACGTTATGATGGATGCCGTTAAAGCAGGCGGTAATCGTCAGGAACTTCATGAAGAGATCAGAAAGCTCAGCATGCAGGCAGGCGCTCATGTGAAGAAAGAAGGTAAGGAGAATAACCTTCTTAAGCTTATCGCAGAGAGCGATGCATTTAACCTGACACTTGAAGAGTTAAACGGATTCATGAATCCCATCGATTATGTGGGAAGATCCGTCGAGCAGGTTGATGCTTACTTAAGAGACGTTATTAAGCCTATACTGGATGAGAACAAGGACTTGCTTGGCTTGTCCGTAACTTTAAAAGTTTGATTTGAGGATAATTTATGAATCAGGAACTGATTATTGTTTTGGATTTCGGTGGTCAGTACAATCAGCTGATTGCCAGACGTGTGCGTGAGTGCAATGTCTACGCTGAGGTTAAGCCTTACACCATGGCGCTTTCCGAGATTGAGAAGATGGCTCCCAAGGGTATCATCTTTACCGGCGGCCCCAACAGCGTATACGATGAATCATCGCCTCACTATGACAAGAAGATTTTTGAACTCGGCATCCCGATTCTCGGTATTTGCTACGGTTCACAGCTTATGGCATATACCCTCGGCGGCGAGGTTAAGACAGCGCCTGTCAGTGAGTATGGTCATACCGAGATTGAGCTTGATAAGAGTTCGGCACTGTTCTTAGGAATTGAAGAGAATACCAATGTGTGGATGAGCCACACAGACTATATTGCGGCCGTACCCGAAGGATTCAAGGTTACCGCACACTCTTCCGTATGCCCTGTGGCTGCCATGGAAGATGCTTCCCGCAAACTTTACGCTACGCAGTTCCACCCCGAGGTTATGCATACCGAGCGCGGTAAGGAAATGATTTCCAATTTCGTATACAAGGTATGCGGATGCAAGGGCGACTGGACCATGGATTCATTCGTTGAGAGCAAGATTCGCGAGATTCGTGAGACAGTCGGTAACGGCAAGGTGCTTTGTGCTTTGTCGGGTGGCGTGGATTCGTCCGTTGCGGCAGTACTTATGTCCAAGGCTGTCGGCAAGAATCTTACCTGTGTATTCGTAGACCACGGTCTTCTTCGTAAGAACGAGGGTGACGAGGTTGAAGCGGTATTCGGCGCCAAGGGTGATTATGAACTTAACTTTGTACGCGTCAACGCTCAGGAGCGTTTCTATGAGAAGCTTGCAGGCGTGACCGAGCCCGAAAAGAAGCGTAAGATTATCGGCGAAGAGTTCATCCGTGTATTTGAAGAAGAAGCCAAGAAGATTGGCGCGGTAGACTTCCTGGTACAGGGTACCATTTATCCCGATGTTATCGAGTCGGGTCTTGGCAAGTCCGCTGTTATTAAGTCACATCACAACGTGGGAGGACTTCCCGACTGCGTTGATTTCAAACAGATTATTGAGCCGCTTCGCCTTCTTTTTAAGGACGAGGTTCGTAAGGCCGGTTTGGAGCTCGGACTTCCCGAGTACCTTGTAAACCGTCAGCCTTTCCCGGGACCCGGCCTTGGCGTGCGTATCGTCGGTGAGGTTACTGCCGAGAAGGTTCGTATCGTGCAGGATGCCGATTACATCTTCCGTGCCGAGCTTGAAAAAGCCGGCATTGCCAAGAATTTCGGCCAGTACTTTGCGGCACTTTCCAATATGCGTTCCGTCGGAGTAATGGGCGACTTCCGTACTTACGATTACGCAGTAGTACTTCGCTCCGTCAATACCAGCGACTTCATGACTGCCGAATGCAGCAACATTCCTTTCGAGGTACTTCAGACTTGCATGAATCGCATTATCAATGAGGTTAAAGGCGTTAACCGCGTAATGTTCGATCTTACGAGTAAGCCTCCGGGTACCATAGAGCTTGAATAACACATTTGTGTCCCCGGACAAGCTTAAATACCCTCAAAACCGTCAATTCTGACAAACTTATAAACCTTGTAACCCTAAAACGGTTGCAAGGTTTTTTGTGTTTGTCCGGGCATATTTCCAATTGTTAGAGGCCACGTTGTTTTTCCTACGTATTACATGGTATAATCACAATCGGTGTAGTAAGGAGTTTTGTGATGAAACAGTGGATAAAAGATAATAAAATTAAAGCATTGGCGGCGTTCATTTTACTTATAGGAATTATAACGAGATGTATTCAATTTGGTCGGATACCTTCCGGTGTGAACCAGGATGAAGCAATGGGGGCTGTGGATGCTTTAGCTATTGCTACCTATGGAACAGACCGATTTGGAGTGTACCATCCTGTTCATCTTCAAGCATGGAGAGTCGGACAAATGAGTGCCGGTTTAAGTTATCTTCAAGCACTGTGTATTAAACTATTTGGATTTTCAACGGCAACCATTCGTCTGCCATTACTTATTGTAAGCAGTATCTCACTTTTGTTGATGTTCTTTATCGGGAAGAAAATAAAAGATGAGAAAATGGGGCTTATTTTACTGGCACTTAGTGTAATTAATCCTTGGCATTTCATGCAAAGCAGGTGGGCTATGGATTGCAATTTGTTCCCGCATGTCTTTTTGATGGGGCTTACGGCTATGCTTTACGGATTGGATTCTTTCCCGCTTCTTCTGCTTAGTATGGTATTTTTTGGATTGACGTTCTATTGCTATGGGATTGCTGTATATTCTGTGCCGGTCTTTTTGTTGCTTTGTGCGATTTGGCTTTTGCGGAAAAAGAAGATTAGTCCGGGAAAACTGATTTCCTGTGTGGCGGTTTTTCTGATTACGGCAATGCCCGAGATTCTGGTGATGTGGATTAACTTTCGCAAACTGGATACCGTTTATACGCCGCTTTTTACTCTTCAATATTTCTCGGAAAGTGTCAGAAGTAATGATATTTTGTTTATGAACTTTTCTTTGGAGGGTTTGTTGCACAATCTGAAAAGTATGATAGAAGTTGCATTTTTGCAAGTTCCCGGTGCGGCATATAATGCTCCCCCACAGTTTGGACCAAGTTATCATATTTCCATAGTTTTTGAAGTGATTGGACTGATTTATTTAGTAAGCATGTTGGTGAAACAAGACAAAAGCATCGACAAATGGCCGTATTTTCTTGTGCTATCTTATTTTGTGACATGCTTGTGGCTTGGTGCCATTACTCGGGACGTCAATGTCAATCGAATAAATCTGATTTTCCCGGTTTTATTGATTCTTACAGCCTACGGAATCGTATGTACGGTCAATCTGGCTACAAATATTATCCCTACGAAGGTTGGAACCGGGCGTATTATAGGAGCCGGGATAGCGATTGGATATGCAATGTTGGCCGCGTGGTTCCTGCGTTACTACTATTTTGTCTTTGATGAAAAAGTCGGTAATTCTGCTTATTTTGCCGAGTATGTTGAGGCAATAAAGAAAGCGGATTCATATGAGGAATATGATACGGTGTTTGTAAGTGGCTTTACCGGATATAAGGCTGATGTGAAAATATCAGAGATTCTTACTAATTATATTTGCAAGCACGATGCTCACTATCTGCAAGGACTGACAAACATCTCCAATGGACGCTCGCTTCTTCCTTATCAGGAACGATATCATTATTTCTACAGCTGGGATGTGAAGGAAAATGAGCTGCTTGCAGAAGTAGCGCCCAAGGAGAGCATTTGGGTTGTCCATCGAAATGAACTGGATTTGATAGAAGGAGATTTTAATATAGTGGGAGAATCCGGAGATGAGTTTGTGCTGCTTTCTCCGGTGGAATAATTGTCCCGGGTCAATGAGAAGTTCACAGATAGCGGGAGCCATAGAATTAGAATAAACAAACATTAGAAGCCACAGTGATCTTTCACTGTGGCTTTTACTTTTTCACTAAGTGAAGCGTTAATCAAGATTTAACTCTTTTGCGTTATGTTTAATTGTGTGTAAGCTTTTCTTTGAAAGGGGAAAAATATGAACGAGGAAAACAAAAAAGTCAAACAGCTAAGCGGAAAACTTATGGTGCGCTTCCTGCCCGTAATTTTTATCGGCATAGCTGTAATTATCGGTGTGGTTGCAATTTTCAGCCTTCGTCTGCTTAAGAACCTCTTGTATACTACCTTGGAGCAGCATGTGTATGCTGATTCGGGCGAGGTTAACAAGCAGCTTAATTCTACTTTCTATTATCTGAATGCAATCGCAGATTCCATCGAGATTCAGGAATTTACAGATGATGAGGAATTAAAGGCGTTTATGGCTCAGTCGCTCGGTCGATACGATATGATTCCTACCGGCGTGTATCTGGGCTTAAATGACGGTGCATACGTAGATCCATCCGGCTGGGATCCCGGAGCTGACATAAGAGAGAGCAAGTGGTACAACCAAGGTATGGGCTACTCCAATTCGTATTATTATTTCTACGACGTTCCTTATTTTGACTCAGATACCGGTGATCTTTGTGCCACCGTTATTCGTCACGTCCACTTAAAAGACGGAAGAGAAGGCGTTCTCGCTTCAGACCTTATGATGGCGGCTTGCCAGGAATATCTTAATTCCGTATCAATTTTTGACAACGGACGTGCGGTAATGATTACTTCCGAGAATCTTATCTTAAGCAGCCCCAACGCAGACTGGTGCGGCATGACTATAGAGGAGACCGGCGATAAGTTTTACGCAGCACTTGGAAATCTTATGACCGGTAAAGACGGCGAAGTCAGAGAGTTTAAGTCCGGTAACGCCGTCTATTACGGAGTTGTTTCTACCGTAAACGGAACCGATTGGAAAGTAATTGATTACGCCAAGCAAAAGGACGTATTATCCGATGTGTATGCAATGTTCAATTTCATTATAGCCTCGGGATTTATAATGATTGCTGTAATCATTGTTCTTTTCATAACTACGCTTGGCAGAATGATAAGAAAGCCTGTTTCCGAACTTACGGATAACATTAGGCATATCGGCGAGGGCGACTTCACTGTTGAAATTAATGCCAAGGGTGATGATGAAATTGCTTTCATGAATGAATCAATGAACGGCTTCATTTCCAACATGCGAGGCACGATTCGAAACATAAAAGACATTTCCGAACGCCTTGAAAAGGATTCACGCAGGTCTAAAGATACTGCCGGTGTACTCAGTACAGAGGCCAAAGAACAAGCTTCTTCCATGGAACAGATTCTCGACAGCATGGAATCAATGGCTCATTCCGTTACGGAAGTTGCAGAGAACGCTACTTCTCTTGCTATGACGGTAGCAGACCTTACCGAATCGGAGCGCGGTGTAGAAGCCAACATGAACGAACTCGTTGAAAAGGCCGGAGTCGGAAGGAAAGATATGAGTAAGGTAAGCGACGGTATGCAGGACATAGTTGCTTCCATGAACGATATGAATACCGCTGTGCGCTCCGTAGATCAGGCAGCTGAGCAGATTAATCAGATTATCGATATGATTAACGAAATCGCAAGTCAGACCAATCTGTTGTCATTAAACGCTTCCATTGAGGCGGCTCGTGCGGGAGAGGCAGGACGAGGATTTGCGGTTGTTGCAACCGAAATCGGTCAGCTTGCCAATAACAGTGCCAATGCTACCCAGCAGATTGCGGAAATCATCAGAGGAATGACCGAAAAGGTACAGGATCTTGCGGAAAAATCCGAGCACAATACCAAGATGATTAATGAAAGCTCCGAAGCTATCACTAACGCTGCAGATACATTCAAGCAGATCACCGATGACTTAAGTGAAGCAAGTAAGACAATGGTTAAGATGGCAGACCAGATGAATAAGGTTAACGACGTTGCTGCCAATATGGCTTCCGTTTCCGAAGAACAGTCTGCTACATCTCAGGAAATTACGGCTACCATCAATCAGCTTACTGAAAGCTCGAGAAATGTGGCAGCATCCAGTGATACCGTATCCGGCGCAGCAACCTCCGTAGCAGAGGCCGCCGATGCAATTAATGAGAGCGTTAAATTCTTTACCATTGATTAATTTGGATGTATTTATTATTTACGCTACAGCAAGTCCCGGGTCCGTTTTAAGACGGATTCGGGATTTTTTTTGCATTTATGCAAGATTAGCGCATAATTTGAAAATATGCATGAATAATGCATTATTGACAATTATGCACAAATGATGCATAATGAGCTTGGAGGTGCCACATGAACTACATTGCCATAATCGGAGACATCAAGCATTCAAAGGACATATCCAATCGATATGAAATTCAGGAAAAGCTGAAAGGCGTCCTTGATTACATTAACGAGAAATATAAGAAAGACATTGCGGCTAAATTCCTTATCACGCTCGGGGATGAATTTCAGGGTTTGCTTTCTGCGGCTGAGCCTCTTGTGGATATTGTCGGTTATATACAAAACGAAATGTTTCCCATACGTATCAGAATCGGTGTGGGGATAGGAGAGATAACCACGGAGATTAACCCGGGTGCGGCCATAGGAGCGGACGGTCCTGCTTTCTACGCCGCCAGAAAAGCCATAAACGGTATCCATGATACGGAGAAGAAACTTAAGAAACAGGCTCCCGATATTCAGATTGAACTTGCAGACAATTCGGATATTGACTATGAGCAGATTAATACCATTCTTTCGCTGCTAAAGGTAGTTGAAAACGGATGGTCCGAGAGCCAGAGAAAGACCATATGGGACATGCTGCAAAACGGCGGCAGCCAGGAAGATTGCGCAAGAAGGCTTAATACCACGCAGTCAACCGTGGCAAGGAGACTTTCAAGCGGCAATTATATGGTGTACAACAATTCAAGAAAGCTGCTTCACGAAGTTACAAAGCGCTTTGACAATCGCAAATAATTACATTGGGGGATAATTATGATAACCAAATACCTGCTTATATTGGGCGTAGGACACATTCTGGGCGATTTCTACTTTCAGACAGAGAAGATTGCAATCGGAAAGGATAAAAGTTATAAAGGGGTAGTCATTCATTCACTTGAATACTGGCTTTCCATGCTCCTTGTGACAATACCGGTCATAAGTCTTGACATGGTGCTTGCCGCGACGATTGTTTCTTTGGCACATTTCTTAATCGATTCTTTGAAATATCTGCTTCTTAAGAAAAAGAAAATCAAAAAAACCGGCACGGTATTCATACTCGACCAGGCTTTTCATGTGCTTTCGATCTATGTAATGGCTTACATTATGCTTCAATGGAACTATTGTCTTGGTGAGTACTCTGCGGTTCGGGAAATCGGTGAGGCCTTCGGAGTAGATCTTATAAGTGTTGCAAAGTGGATACTGGCGCTTTTTGTTATCCATACTCCGACGAACATAGCTATCCAGACACTTTTAAGCGGCTACAGACCGCCGGAAGAGGATAAGCGCATTATTACAGCCAATAACAGAGCCGGCAGAATGATAGGCACAATTGAGCGTCTTATAATGCTCATTTTTATCGCTCTTGACCAATATTCCGCCATGGGTCTGGTGCTTACGGCCAAGTCCATCGCGCGCTACGACAAAATCGCCAAGGAACCCAAATTTGCCGAATACTATCTGCTCGGTACGCTTTTAAGTACCGTATGTGTGGTGCTTTGCAAGGTGGTGATACTGTAAGTGGCAGGGTTTCTATGACGAAATATAAAAAAAACCGTGAGTTATACTTATAGTTTATGTTTTCTTTTTATGAAATAATAAATAATTATAGGTGACGGATATTCACGGGGGTAAGTTTATGAAAATGCTGCTTAAGCTCAGCAAAGAGGCTATTAAGTTTAAAAACCTTTATATTATAGCTATTTTCTCCACCTTTATGCTTACGGCCATTAACCTCGCGGCGCCGAGGGCGTTGTCGGCGATGACGGGTATTGTAAGTGAAGGCGTGGACGAAGCGGGAATGCACAGAATTCTGATACTTACGCTTATTCTTGTGGGCTTGTATCTGTTCAGGGTTTTGTTCAGATTCTTAAGCAATTACCTTGCGCACAAGGCGGCCTGGTATCTGGTGGGAGATCTTCGCACCAAGGTATACGATAAGCTTGAGCGCATGCACATAGGGTATTTTCATGACAAGCAGACCGGCGACCTTATGAGCCGAATTGTCAATGATACGAGAGATTTCGAACTATTATATGCTCACATGATTCCCGACACCATCACTAACTTTGTGACGTTTGCGGGCGTTCTCATTATGCTTCTTACGATTAATATGAAGCTTGCGCTTATTACCTGCGCGCCGCTTCCGCTAATCTTTATTTCGGGCATTATTTTTTCCAAGAAAGTAAGACCATATTTTAAAATTTCGCAAAAGAAAATGGGCGAGCTCTCCGGCAAGCTTCAGGACAATCTTTCGGGTATTCACGAGATTCAGTCCTTTGGGCGCGAAGAGTATGAGACCGAGCAGGTTGATGCGACTAACTTCGAGCATATTAAAGCTATGCTTACAGCTCTTAAATACAGCGGCATATTCCATCCGACGGTAGAGTTTATTTCGTCTATAGGAACCATTCTTGTGGTGGCTTTCGGCGGACTTCTTGCGTATCGGGAAGGGCTTAAGGTTGAGGATATTGTAGCGTTCTTACTGTACCTTGGATTGTTCTATGCTCCTGTTACGGGACTTGCGAACCTGCTTGAGAGTATGCAGCAGTCGCTTGCGGGCGCCGAGCGTGTGGTGGCGGTTCTGGATGCGCCTTGCGAGATTAAAGATAAGGATGGCGCCGAGGCTTTGTCGGATGTTAAGGGTGCAATTACTTTTGAGAATGTAAGCTTCTCTTATGAGACGGGAATTCCGGTGCTTGACGGAGTTTCTTTTGACTGCGCACCGGGTAAGATGCTTGCGCTTGTGGGGCCCACGGGTGTAGGCAAGACTACGCTGACACAGTTGATTTCAAGATTCTATGAGCCTACGTCGGGTCGGATATTGATAGACGGACATGATATTCAGGATGTGACGATAGAGAGTCTTAGGCAGAACATTTCGCCGGTACTGCAGGATACGTTTCTGTTTAACGGAACCATCGCCGAGAATATCGGCTACGCGTATCCCGAGGCAGACCTTGATATGATTAAAGAGGCGGCCAAGATTGCCAACATTCACGAGGATATTCTCGCTATGCCTAACGGTTACGATACCGTTGTGGGTGAGCGCGGATTGAGACTCTCGGGCGGACAGAAGCAGCGAGTTTCGATAGCCCGTGCCATTCTCAGAAAGTCGCCGATTATCATTCTAGACGAGGCGACGGCTTCCGTTGACGTTGAGACTGAAAGGCAGATTCAGGACGCAATAACCGGTATCGTGGGCTCACGCACCATCATTGCCATCGCTCATCGACTTTCCACAATCCGAAACGCCGATATGATTCTTGTAATCGAAGACGGCAAGATAACCGAACAAGGCACCCACGACGAACTTGTGGCGCTTGGCGGAAGCTATGCAAGGATGAGTAGGATACAGAGTAATTCGTAGGAAGCTGCTTAACATGGTGGTATCATGACAGAGATTAAAAGATTTGAGAAAGATGACATTAAACGTGTAATCGCATTTGAAAAAGAACTAAGGGAGCAGGAGCCCGATACCTATTACTGGGAGCCGGATGAGGCATATGAGAGACAATTGGAGAATAGCTTCGAGGACTCGAGATTTAACACAGCCATGTCATTCATTGCACTTAAAGGTGACAGAGTAATAGGCAGAATAGATGCTTCATTAATCAGCAGCCGAAGCGACGCGGCTTGCTTTAGTGCATACCTCGACTGGATATGTGTTTTAAAGAGCGAGCGACACAATAATGTGGCGCAGGCGTTA
>JAFYDI010000046.1 GCA_017544835.1 Lachnospiraceae bacterium
AACCTTCGCAATACTCCCGCAATAACCTTTATTATGGATAATTCCATAGAGTATGGCGTTAACATGTCTAAACTTATAGAGGATGTAAATAAAACAAATGGTGAATCTGAGTAAGGAACTTGAAAACGCAAAGACCATCGGTATAAGTGGTCATATCAGACCCGACGGAGACTGTATAGGCTCCGTTATGGGTCTGTTTTTGTATATTAAGAACAGCAAGCCCGATGCTACGGTGAGAGCTTTTCTTGAGACGCCGGCAGATATATTTGACTGTATTAAAGAAGTCGAAGAGATTGAAGACGCCGAGAATGTTGAGGAGGAGTTTGACATTTTCTTTTGCCTCGATTGCGACAAGACAAGGCTTGGTGCGGCAGAGCATTTATTCGATGCGGCAAAGACCACGATTAACATCGACCATCACGTATCGAATCCCGGCTGCGGTGATTACAACTACATAGTGCCCAAGGCTTCGAGTACGAGTGAATTGATTTATGACCTTCTTGATAAGAAGTATATAGACAAGGACATCGCAATGGCGCTGTATATCGGTATTATTCACGATACCGGAGTTATGCAGTATTCGAATACCGCTCCCAAGACTTTAAGGATTGTGGCGGACCTTGTGGAATATGGGTTTGACTTCCCGAGACTTATAGATGAGACTTTCTATGAGAAGAGTCTTCTTCAGACACAGATTTCTGCCAAGGTTATGGCTGATTGTAAGCTGTATCTTGACGGCAAGGTTGCTTTCGGCAAGGTCGACTATGCCACCATGCAGTCCATGGGGCTTAAGTCATACGACCTTGACGGAATAGTTAATCAGCTTAGATTAATCAAGGGCGTTGAGGCTTCCGTATTCATGTATGAGCTTGAAAACGGCGACAACAAGGTAAGCCTTCGCTCCAGAAGCTATGTGGATGTGGCTAAGATTTGTCAGCAGTTTAGGGGCGGCGGTCATGTAAGGGCTGCGGGCTGCACCGTATCAATGGATGCCGAGACAGCTCTTAAAGAGATTCTAAAGTTAATTGAGGAACAGATTTAATTAATGCTTAACGGAATTATAAATGTGTACAAAGAACAGGGCTATACTTCTTTTGACGTATGCGCCCTTATGCGAGGCATTGCGGGTCAGCGGAAGGTCGGACATACCGGCACCCTTGACCCTCAGGCCGAAGGCGTACTTCCCGTGTGCCTCGGCAATGTCACCAAGTTATGCGACATGCTTACAGACAAGACCAAAGAGTATGTCGCTGATTTTATGTTGGGTAAGAAGACGGATACTCTTGATATCTGGGGAACTGTGGTTGAAGAGCGTACGCCTGTGGTAAGTGAAGAGGCGCTGAGGGAAGCGATTCTTTCTTTTACAGGTGGCTACGAGCAGCTTCCGCCCATGTATTCGGCCAAGAAGATAGACGGAAAGCGGCTTTACGACCTTGCCCGCGCGGGTAAGGAGATTGAGAGAAAGCCTGTATTCGTGGAGATTCACGAGATAGAGATTCTTAAGGTTGATTATCCGAATGTCACTATGAGAGTTAAATGCGGTAAGGGAACCTACATCCGAAGCCTTTGTGAGGATATAGCTGCCAAGGTCGGTGAACTTGCCTGCATGACAGCGCTTAAGAGGACGGCGGTGTCTAACTTCACTGCGGACAAGGCGCTCAAACTTTCTGATCTTCAGGTTCTTAAGGATGAGGGAAGGCTTGCGGAGGCAGTTATTCCCACGGATTTTGCTTTTGCAGAATACGGGGCTTTAACGGTCAGAAAGGATTTCAGAAAGCTTCTTGATAACGGAAATAAGCTTGCTTTGCAAATGATTGATGAAAAAACAGAGCTTAAGGATGGGGAAATCGTCAGAATATATAATGACGAAAAGGCCTTTACAGGGTTATATTTATTTGTGAAGGCTGAAAGTTGCCTTAAGCCCTTTAAGATGTTCATGGGTGAGTAATGATAGTAACAGACGGACTTAGTGAAATAGAATATAAAGGCCGTACTCGCGTGGTTATCGGTAAGTTTGACGGTATTCACGCAGGTCACCAGAAACTGATACGTACGATTACGGAGCGTGAAGACGAGCTTAAATCGGTTGTTTTTACATTTACTTTTGCTTCGGAAGTATATCTTCATGACGTTAACAGAATCCTTTCGGAAACTGACAGACGTAAGAAGTTTGAAGAACTTGGTACGGATATTCTGGTGGAATACGAGCTTAATGATTAAACAGCAAGAATGGAACCTGAGGAGTTTGCTCGCGTGCTCTTAAGAGACAGACTCCATGCGGCGGAAGTATATTGCGGACCGGACCTTTCTTTTGGATACAGGGGACGCGGCAATGTTATGCTTCTTCGCAGTATGGAAGAGGAACTCGGTATCAAGGTTTTTGTAATAGATAAGGTGCAGTATAGGGGTGAGGACATTTCCTCCACACGTATACGTGACGCCATTAAGAACGGTAACATGACAGACGCTGAAAACATGTTGAGAGGTTAATTATGGAAATTGCCATTATTCTTACGCTACTGGGCGGATTAGGGCTGTTCCTGTACGGAATGCGGGTTATGAGTGACAGCATCGAGGCTTTTGCCGGTGCTCGTCTTCGTGGTATACTTGAGAAACTTACCACAAATCGATTTATGGGCATATTGGTGGGACTTATTTTTACTGCCACCATTCAATCTTCATCCGCCTGTACGGTTATGGTAGTCAGTTTTGTTAACTCCGGGCTTATGACACTTACTCAGGCCGCCGGAGTCATCTTTGGTTCAAACATCGGTACGACAGTTACCGCTCTTTTGGTTTCTTTTAAGTTAGAGAAAATCGCTCCCCTGATTTTATTTGCAGGCGTTGCAATCGTAATGTTCTGTAAGAAATCGAATATTAAGAAATTTGCTGAGATTATTATCGGTTTCGGTGTATTATTCATGGGTCTTAGTTCGATGTCCGCATCCATGGGCACCATGCGTGAGTCCGAAACGGTCCTCAATATGTTCTCAAGTCTTAAGAATCCTTTGCTGGCAGTACTCCTGGGACTTGTAATCACGGCCGTGGTACAGAGTTCTTCGGTTGTGGTATCTATCATGGTACTTCTTGCCAATCAGGGACTTATGAGTCTTGAGATGTGTATGTATATTACACTTGGTTCCAATATCGGTGCTTGTACTTCCGCAGTACTTGCTTCTTTAAACGGTAAGAAAGATGCCAAGCGCGCTGCTGCGATTCACGTACTGTTTAACGTAATCGGTACGATAGTTATGTTCTTTGCTTTTGCTTTTGATGTGGAAGGCTTTGTAAGAGTCATGAGCAAGATTGCCGGTAACGACGCAGGTCGAGTTGTGGCTTTCTCACACCTGTCTATTAAGGTTATTCAGGTTATCTTTATGACACCTTTCATCGGCCCTATTGTTAAGCTTACCAAACTCATCGTACCCGGTGAAGAGCAGAAGATTGGTTACAGAGAGAGCTTCAAGCTTAAATACATCGGTGACAACGTAGTGCTTAACCCCGCCACAGCGGTAGTCGAGGTTATCAACGAGGTAGACCGTATGGCGAGTCTTGCGGGTGAGAACCTTAACCGTGCCATGAATGCATTGATAACTCTCGATCAGGATGATATCGATGAGGTTTATAAGGTTGAGGAGAACATTAACTTCCTTAACCACGCAATTACCAATTATCTGGTCAAGATTAACCAGACGACCCTTCCTATCGAAGACTTAAAGTCCATTGGCAGTCTGTTCCATGTGGTTAACGATATAGAGCGTATCGGCGACCACGCAGAGAACGTTGCGGACGCTGCGAGAACCCGCATAGAGACAGGAGTTACGATATCCAAAGAAGCTCAGAAAGAACTCGGTCAGATGCTCGACATGGTTAATGAAATTTATAGACTTTCTACCGAGACCTTCAAGACCGGTAAGGACACCAACATAGATAAGGTTACCGAGCTTGAAGATAAGATTGACGATATGGAGAGACAGCTTCAGAGCAATCATGTCAACCGCCTTACGAGAAACGAATGTACGCCCGAAGCCGGCATGATTTTCTCGGATGTTGTATCAGGACTTGAGCGTGTTGCAGACCACTCGACGAACATTGCTTATTCAATCCTTAAAGACGGCGAAAAGCCCGCATAGTAATAAAAACGCACATAATTATATTGTCCCCCAAGATTTAGCGACTTGTTAACTCTTGGGGGATATTCTTTTTCCATGGTGTTCTGCCAAGTCTGATGATTAGTTTCTTTGAGGAGGAAAAGTTAAATGTCGTCTCTGATATTTACGAATTCAAATTGTGTGGGTTGCAATAAGTGTATTAAGGTATGCAGCTGTATGGGTGCCAACATATCCGAATACACGGGAGCGGAGTATTCCAGGATTAATGTCGACGGAGACCGTTGTATAGCGTGCGGTGCATGCTTTGATGCTTGCGAACATAACGCAAGAGAATATAACGACGATACCGAGCGCTTCTTTGCGGATTTAAAGAAGGGTGAGAAGATTTCCATCCTCATAGCTCCCGCTTTTAAAGCCAATTACCCCGGTCAGTACGAAAGCGTACTCGGCGGACTTAAAAAGCTTGGTGTAAGGCGTATGATAAGTGTTTCTTTTGGCGCTGACATCACCACATGGGGATATATCAACTATATTCAAAAGAACAATTTCCTCGGCGGCATTTCGCAGCCATGTCCCGCAGTTGTAGGTTATATCGAGAGATACATGCCGGAACTTATTCCGAACCTCTTCCCGGTACAAAGCCCTATGATGTGTACCGCAATATATGCCAAGAAAGAGATGGGCATTAACGATAAACTTGCTTTTATCAGCCCTTGTATCGCCAAGAAGAACGAAATCGACGATCCCAACAATAAAGGATACGTCTCTTATAACGTTACTTTCGAGCACCTCATGAAGTATGTTAAAGAGAATCATATAAGCGGTCCTTCATGCGTGGATGAAATAGAGTACGGTCTCGGTTCGCTCTATCCTATGCCCGGCGGCCTTAAGGAGAATGTATACTGGCTCCTTGGGGAAAGCGTATTCATTCGCCAGATAGAAGGCGAGAAGCGCATGTACAATTTCTTAAAGGTCAATAAGGACAGAATCAGTAAAAAGAAAACACCTTTTCTTTTTATAGATGCGCTTAACTGCGAGAACGGTTGTATCTGCGGAACAGGTACCAATCCTGAAATTTCGGAAACAGACGATGCACTCTATGCATTGCTTAGAATAAGAGAAAGTGTTAAGAACTTTGATAAGAACAGCGCATGGTCGAAGGCACTTACCCCCGAACAGCGTATGGAGAAGCTCAACAAGCAGTTTGCTAAGCTTAACTTAAACGACTATTTGAGAAAATACACCGACAGATCCAAGGATGCCAGGGTTAAAGAACCTACTTCTGCCGACCTTGAAAAGATTTTCACCGACATGAAGAAAACAGACAAGGCATCGCGTGAGATTAACTGTTCATGCTGCGGTTATGATACCTGTAAAGACATGGCAACGGCAATCTTTAACGGCTTCAACCACAAGTACAATTGCGTACACTACTTAAAGAGCGAGATTGAAGAAGAAAAGAACATTGCCAACCAGATACTAGAGGAAAAGAAAGCCATCAGCATGCATCAGGATGAGATGCTTAGAACTATCGAAACCATCAACGAGCATTTCGAGAGCCTGCGTAATTCCGTAGATTCCATGAAGGCTGAGAACGAAAAGAACGCCGAAGAGAGTACCGCAATTGCAGGCGAGGTTGATGAAGTTGCCAAGTTCTGTGAGAACCTCGATGCTTCGATGGCTGAGATACTCGGCTTCTTAAAGGAACTTTCGGACAACAACGAAAAGGTTGTATCCATTGCTTCCAAGACTAACCTCCTTGCACTTAATGCAAGTATTGAAGCAGCCAGAGCAGGAGATGCGGGCAGAGGCTTCGCGGTAGTTGCGGGCGAGATTAACAACCTTGCCGGAAGCTCCAAGGAAACTGCCGCAGACAGCAGTAAGAACAACTCACAGATTCAGACCTCGATTAATGTAATAGTGGAAGACACCAAGAAGCTTCTCGGAGTTATCGACGGAGTTAACAAGCGTACCAAGAACCTTGCGGATGCTACCGAAGACATTGCCGCAGCAACCGACAAGATTATGGATAATGTGGAAAGCGTTAAGAGAGAACTTGCCAACTTAGTTGCTTCCAACAGCTAAAGAATCAAATATAGGCGTAATCATGACCACCGGCTAAGCCGGTGGTCATGATTTCTGTTATTTACCAGATGCTGATACGCTTCTCGGGCGCGATATACATTTGGTCTTTGTCGGTAACACCGAAGGCTTCGTACCATTCGCCGAAGTTTCTGGGAGACATATTGGCACGAAGAACCGCAGGAGAGTGGACATCGTTGGCAAGAAGCAGCTGAATGTATTCTTCTTTGGCCTTAATGCACCATACCCTTGCCCAGTTCATGAAGTATTCTTGGAAGTTCGCATTGTCAAGGGTGTGCATAATCTCAAGGGTTACGCCCATACCGCCGTTATCGGCGATGTTCTCGCTTACGGTAAGTTCTCCGTTAACCTTGCCGCCGTGAAACTCAATTCCGTCGAACTGCTCAATCATATCCTTTGTAAGTTCTTTGAAGGCATTAAAGTCTTCTTCAAGCCACCAGTTTTTAAGATTACCGTTCTCATCGAAGTTGGCACCGTTATTGTCAAAAGCATGAGAAATCTCATGGCCGATTACCGCACCGATACCGCCGAGATTCTCACTTACGTTCTGAGACAGAGAGTAGAAGGGCTTCTGTAAGATGGCTGCGGGGAAGGTAATATCATTGCTGGAAGGATTGTAGCAGGCATTTACCATGTGACCGGGCATTACCCATTCTGTACGGTCAACGGGCTTGTTAAGCCTGTCCAGCATATCCTTCTTTTTGACTGCTCTGATTTTATTTACCGACTCATATAAAGAATCATCCTCATCAAACACAAGTCTTGACCAGATTTCTCTGATTTCGTCGGGATAACCCATTTTTACCACGATGGTGGAAAGCTTTTTGATGGCCTGCTCCTTGGTGGATTCCTGAAGGAAGGTGTTCTTTTTCATCCTTAACTTGTAGGTATCGATAATCTTGTGAACAAGGCTTACTACGTCTTTTTTGGCTTCTTCTCCGAAGTATGTTCTGCCGTAGTATACGCCTACGGGCTCTGAGTAGAAAGAAGAAGCAATCTGATAGGCTTCTTTTTCAAGAACAGGGTCGGATACCACGCCGGTAAGGGCTCTTCTGTAGGTGGTGCCGAGGGTCTTAAGCTCAAGGGAAAGGCATGCGGTAGCCTTTACAAGGGTCTTTACATAGAGCCAGTGAACGTAAAGCTTAAAGTTCTCGGAAGAGAAATAGCCATTCATTTCCTTGATGGCCTTGGGGTCGTATGCAATCAATACCTTGGGAGCATTGTCGCCGTACAAATCCGTAAGAAGCTTCTTAATGTCAAAAGGAGCTACGCAGGCTGCCACTTCATCCACATCCATGGGGTTGTGATACTTGTAGTATTCGGACCACTCAAGCTGACTCTTAACCTTCCCCGCTATAAGAGCATCATAGGCAAGGGTATCTTCGAGGAAAGTTTTCTGCTCGTCCTCGGATAAGGGAGAAAACTTAAGAATCTTTTCAGCCATGTCTTTGTAGACACCCAAGAGTTTTTTGCCGGACTCATTGCCTTCTTCGTAGAAGGGAGTATCGGGCAGGATAATGGCGGGACCGGTAAGAAGGAAGGAGTGCTTGGTAGCATCCGCCATATCCACGTCTACGTCCATATCGATGGGAAGAGAGAGCCCCTGTAAAAAGAAGTCTGCAGAGACTTTGTTAAGGTCTTCGGGAGTCTCAAGGGACTTTATTTTTTTAAGAAGGGGAAGGACAGGAGCAATGCCTTCGCGATTTCTTCTTTCTGCGTCAAGCACCTTTTTGTAAAGGGAGATTGCGTAACGCATTTCGGGAATGTCGGTAGACTTGGTGCCTTCGGAAAAGGCCTTAAAGTCTGCCATCATGGTCTTTTCCACTTCCTGTGCAAGGGTGGAAAAACCGCCTGTGGTGGGTCTGTCATCAGGAATTACGGCTGTTTTGAGCCATTCCCCATTTACGGCCTCGTAGAGGTCGTCCTGAATTCTGACTGTTGTTTCACTCATAAAATGTATCCTTTCTCAATATTTATATTATTTTGAATTAAGCATGCTGTAGTAGAAGCCCTGTGCACGAACCAGTTCTTCGTGAGTGCCCTGCTCAATAATGTTACCGTCCTTCATAACAAGGATTAAATCGGCATTCCTGATAGTCGACAAGCGGTGCGCTACAATAAAGCTTGTGCGACCTTCCATAAGCGTCTGGAAAGCCTTTGTAATACGTATCTCGGTTCGCGTATCGATAGAAGATGTAGCTTCATCGAGAATCAGTATCGGAGGAATCGAAAGCATCAGTCTTGTGATACAAAGTAACTGCTTCTGACCTGCGGAAAGATTACCGCCATCCGGAGCAATCATGGTATCGTAACCGTTCTCAAGCCTCGAAATAAAGCTGTGCGCATGAGCTTTTTTGGCCGCTTCTATAATTTCTTCACGAGTGGCATCGGGCTTGCCGTAAGCGATGTTGTCGGCGATGGTGGCGGACTTAAGCCAGGTCTCCTGAAGCACCATACCGATGTTACGACGAAGAGTTGCCTTCTTAATCGAATCGGAGCGATGACCGTCGAAGAGTATCTCACCCGCATCAGGCTCGAAGAATCTCATAAGAAGATTAATAAACGTCGTCTTACCGCAGCCCGTAGGACCCACAATCGCAATATGACTGCCGGGTGCAACATGGAAGCTTATATCATACAAAAGCTTCTTGGACTTATCATAGCTAAAGCACAAATCCTTAATATCGATATCGCCCTTAAGCTCTGTAACGGGAGATTCCGGCGAAAGAAGGTCTACCGCATTCTGAGCATCCAGAAATTCAAATATTCTTCCCGCACAAGCCACAGCATTCTGAAACTCCGTAACAACTCCGGATATTTCGTTAAAAGGCTTCGTATACTGGCTCGCATAGCTTAAGAAGCAGGAGAGCGTACCGACCGTAAGACCCGTCGTAATAGCCAGGAAACCGCCGAGTATAGCGACGCTTGCATATACAAGACCGTTAACAAATCTTGTCACAGGATTGGTGGTGGAGCTATAGAAAAGCGACTTAAGGTTAACCTTCGCATATTCTTTGTTAAGCTTGTCAAACTTGTCTGCCTCAACGGATTCGGCGCCGAAGGCCTTTATAAGGCGCACCGCATTAACCGTTTCATTGATGTAAGAAGTAAGTCCGCCCTGAAGCGCCGCCTGCCTCTTAAAGTGCTTGTAAGTCTTTCTTGAGATAAAGGACGCCGCAAAGAGCGAAAGGGGCGTAAGCACAATAACCGCAAGAGCCATCCAGCCGTTTATGCTAAGCATGAATACAAGCGTTGCGACAATCGTAAGAACACCTGTAAATAACTGCGAGAATCCAAGCAGCAATCCGTCCGACAATCTCTCAACGTCCGAAATAAGGCGGCTCAAAATATCGCCGTGCCCCATGGTATCAAGATAGAAGCACGAAACCTTATGAAGCTTATTAAACAGCTCATTTCTTAAGTCATGAACAATCTTAAATGTGACCTTATTGTTGATAAGCGTCATAAGCCAGGTGGCTATACCGTTTATCATAAGCATCACAAAGAATAAAGATAAAATCTTTTTAATGGCCTCAAAGGACACCTTGCCCGCACCAACCATCTCATCGATTGCTCTACCCGTAAGTACAGGTATGTAAAGCGAAGCCAGCACGCTTGCGGTAGCAAGTATCAGTGAAACAATGATTCCGAAAAGATGAGGCTTAACAAGCTTTAATATTCTTAAATAAATTGCTTTGTTCTTCATAACGAGCCCTCCTCACTTGACTTCTGAGAGTCACAGATTTCACGATACAAAGGAGAGCGCTCAAGGAGCTCTGCATGCGTTCCGATGCTGTCGATACGACCGTCATCAAGAACTATAATCTTGTCCGCATCCTTAATGGATACGATACGCTGCGAAATAATAAACACCGTATTGCCAAGCGTCCTTAAATTCTTACGAAGCGTGGCATCCGTAGCGTAATCAAGAGCACTTGAGGAATCGTCAAGCACCAGCACAGGCGCGTTCTTAACAAGCGCACGGGCAATAGTCAGTCTTTGTTTCTGACCGCCCGATAGATTGGCGCCGCCTTCGGTAATCTTAAACTCAAGCCCTTCGCCCTTAGAATCCACAACATTTCTTGAAACCGATAAATCAACAGCCCGGTTCATATCATCCTCGGAAGCCGCAGGATTGGCAAAAAGAAGATTTTCTTTGAGCGTTCCGCTGAATAATTGTGCGCGCTGAGGAACAATCGAGAACACGTTTCTTAAAGAGGAAAGCGTAATCTCTCTTAAATCTGTACCGTTATAAAGAATCGAGCCCTTGGTAGGATCGTAGAAACGCATGAGTAAGTTCGACACGGTGGACTTACCGGAACCGGTACCGCCTATGATACCGACCGTCTCGCCCGCTTTAACATCAAAACTTATGCCTGAGAGCGATTCATCACCCGCACCGGGATAGGAAAAAGAAACATCCCTAAATTCAAGCAGCTTATCGGCATCCTTAATCGTAAGAGCATCAACGTTTCCTTCATCCTTGAGTGCGTTCTCGGCCTCAAATGTAAGCGCCACGCGGGAAGCGGATGCAAGAGACTTATTAATCGTAATAAATAGATTGGCAAGCTTAACAAGCTCTACAAGTATCTGCGACATGTAGTTAACAAGCGCATATACCTCACCGCTTGTAAGAATACCGCCGTCTACAAGCTTGGCGCCGTTGGCAATAAGAATGAGCATCGCTATATTCACAATAATTAAGGTAAGAGGATTGAGCAAAGTAGAGATGCGTGAAGTAAGCACCGACAGGTGATACATCTTATCATTCTCTTCTGTGAATTCCTGCCTCTCGCTGTCTCCGCGGGAAAAAGCACGAATTACACGTGCACCCGTTAAGTTCTCACGGATGTGACCGGTAAGAAGGTCTAAAGATTTCTGAATCTTCTTATAAAGAGGAATGGTGATAAGCGTAATCGCAAATACCGCGATAAACAGTACCGGAATTACCACCACGAAAATAAGCGCAGCCCTAACGTTAATGGTGAAAGCCATTATCATCGCACCAAATACTACGAAAGGTGAGCGAAGAAGGAGTCTTAACACAATATTTACGCCGTTTTGCACTGCATTGATATCATTGGTCATTCTGGTGATAAGAGAAGAGGTGCCGAGAGCATCCACATTCTCATAGGAAAGTCCCAGTATCTTATCGTACAAAGAATTTCTGACGCCGGTAGCAAAACCAATAGCGGCCTTGGCTGAGAAAAACTGAGCGGTAAGAGAACAGACAAGACCGATAATGCCAAGAGATACAAGGATTATCGCGCTCTGCCAGATAACGCTTTCGTCGCCTTTCTTAATACCTTCGTCGATTATTCTTTTAATAACGAGGGGAACAAAGAGCTCAAACAGGGCTTCAAGCATCTTAAAAGAAGGTGCTATGATGCATTCTTTCCTGTACGGCTTTAGGAATTTGAGTAATTTCTTCATATGAAACTCCGAAAAACGTTTTTATTTTATTAAGTATACACTATGGAAAAACAATTTGAAACAATATATAATGCATGGGTATGTTTTTAAGAAGGTTGTAAGACTTTCGACAAAGACTTCTTTAACTATAATTTGACACAATTTGCATTTTTTATACCGACTGATTACTATATTCTTTGAAAGGATATGTAGTACACCATGGCCAATTTCACCAAGAAAGCGATTAAAGAATCTTTTGTTAAGCTTTTAAACGAGAAGCCTCTTGCCAAGATTAGCGTTAAGGATATAGTGGAAGACTGCGGTATCAATCGTAATTCTTTTTACTATCATTTTCAGGACATTCCGGCGTTACTTGAAGAGATTATCACCGAGCAGGCGGAGGAACTGATTGAGAACTACCCTGAGATTGAATCTCTTGAAAAGGGTGTGGAGGTTGCTACGCAGTTTGCCATAGAGAATAAAATGGCGGTGTTTCATATATACAATTCCGTCAACCGCGACATGTACGAGCAATATACCATGCGCCTGTGCCGTCACGTGGTAGCAAGGTATCTTGAGGTGGCATTTAAGGATGCGAACGTATCAAGAGAAGATAGCGAGCTTGCGGTTCGCCTTGTATCCTGCGCTCTTTTCGGACTTGTGTATGACTGGCTTAATTCAGGCATGAACGAGGAAAGACCTGCCGACATCAAGCGCGTATGCGAGCTTTGCAAGGGCATTCCCGAGATGATTATAGAGAGAAGCCGGTTAAATAATTAGACACTCAAGGGTGTTTGCCTAAATTTTGGATATTTGAAAGCCTATGTTCGATTTTTGAACATAGGCTTATTTTTTGCCCGTTTTTATCGGCTCGTCTCAGTAGTATTTTAGACTCAAGAAAAGAAACGAGACAGAAAGAGAGGCATATATGAAAACGGTGAGCATATTCAGAAACACGGTTCCCATGAGGACGGCCAAGACCGGTTATATATTTTCTTCGGCAATGCTTTTTGTGCTTGGACTTTTACTTGTGATAAGTCCCGAAACCGGCAAGGAAGTGTTCGCGGATATCCTCGGAGTCGCAATGATAATCTTCGGAATCATTAAACTCATCGGGTATTTCTCGAAGGATTTGTTCAGGCTTGCTTTTCAGTACGATCTTGCATTCGGAATACTGATTACAATCCTCGGAATCATAACGATAATCAAGCGAGGCGACATAATCGAGTTCTTGTGCATAGTACTCGGCGTCATAATCTTAGCCGACGGACTTTTTAAGATTCAGATGTCGATGGATGCAAGGGAGTTCGGAATACATAAGTGGTGGTTGATTCTTTCTTTTGCAATCATCGCTGGAATTGTGGGACTTTTGCTTGTGTTCATGCCGGCTGAAGGTAGTCTCGTGCTTATAAGACTTATAGGTATCGCACTTATGGTGGAAGGAATCATGAGCCTTGTTACGGTACTTACGGCGGTCAAAATAATAAAACATCAGAAACGTGATGTTTTGGAAGGAGAATACAGGGAATTATGAAATTTGCAAAAGGTGTTGTTAAATCAAGAATCGTGATTCTGATTGTTGCAATTGCGCTATGCTTCCCGGCACTCTACGGAATGCTTCATACAAGAATCAATTACGATATGCTTACATATCTGCCCAAGGAAATGGATACGGTAATCGGTCAGGATATTCTGATGGACGATTTCGGTAAAGGCGCGTTTTCTTTTGTTGTTGTGGAAGGGATGGATAATAAATCGGTGAGCCGGCTTGCTGACAAGATAAGAGCGGTTGACCACGTGGAAACGGTGCTTTGGTACGATTCGTTCATGGATGTGGATGTTCCGATGGAGATGCTGCCCGATAAGGTGTACGACCTTTTTAACAAGGGTGACTGCACGATGATAGCGGTTTTCTTTGACAGCTCTACGTCTGCGGATGTGACGATGCAGGCCATTAAGGACATAAGAAGCGTATGCGACAAGAACTGCTACGTATCGGGCATGTCGGCACTCGTTACGGACCTTAAAGCGTTATGTGAAAAAGAAGAACCCGTGTACGTCGGTATCGCGGTTGCACTTGCGGCACTTTCCATGATGATTTTCCTCGATGGATGGCTTGTTCCGTTTGTGTTCCTTGCAAGTATCGGCATGGCTATCCTTTATAACTTGGGTTCCAACTATTTCTTAGGCGAGATGTCTTACATCACCAAGGCACTCTCCGCAGTATTGCAGCTTGCAGTTACCATGGACTACTCAATATTCCTTTGGGACGCTTACAACGAGAAGCTTGAGCGCATGCACGATCACAAAGAAGCCATGGCTTATGCCATCAAGGATACATTAACTTCCGTTGTGGGAAGTTCAATTACCACAATCGCAGGCTTTATCGCCCTTTGCTTCATGAGCTTTACCCTCGGCGCAGACTTAGGCATTGTAATGGCCAAGGGCGTACTCCTCGGAGTTATCGGATGCGTAACGATTTTACCGTCCATGATTTTGGTGCTTGATAAGCCTTTGCTTAAGACAAGACACAAAGCAATACTTCCAAAGCCCGTGAAGTTATCAGACGCGATAGTCAAGATATTCCCGATACTATTGGTAATCTTTGTTGCTGTAACAATTCCCGCTTACTACGGATATTCGAACACACAGAAGGAAGTTTACTACGACATGGGCGCCTGCCTTCCTCAGGATATAGAAGTTGTTAAGGCGGACAAGAAATTATCGGAAACCTTTAACGTAGCGTCCACTCACATGCTTCTTACGGACGCACACCTCCCCGAAGATGTGACCCGCACGATGCTTGAAGAAATGAAGGGCGTTGAAGGAGTCGAGAAGGTAATCGGTATGGAAACGGAAATAGGCGCTCTGGTACCTGAATCGATTATCCCCGACAAAGTAAGAGATATGCTTGAAAGCGATAACTGGAAGCTTGTAATCATTAACTCGTCATACCCGGTTGCAAGCGACGCGGTTAACGCTCAGATAGATGAATTAAACACTGTTTTAAAGAAATACGATAACAAGGGAATGTTAATCGGCGAAGCTCCCTGCATGAAAGATATGATTGAGACCACCGGTCACGACTTCGAGGTCGTAAACATCGTATCCATCGCAGCGATTTTCGTAATCATCATGATAGTTGAGAAGAGTATTTCACTTCCCTTTATCTTAATTAGCGTAATCGAGCTTGCAATCTTTATTAACTTAGGACTGCCTCATTACCTCGGTCAGACGCTTCCGTTTATCGCACCGATTTGCATCAGCACCATTCAGCTTGGCGCAACGGTCGACTACGCAATCTTAATGACCACAAGATATAAGAGCGAAAGAAAGGGCGGCGCCGACAAGAAGGAAGCGGTAAGAACCGCACTTATGACATCAATCGGCTCCATCATCGTAAGCGGCATGGGTCTTTTCTCCGCAACCTTTGGCGTAGCGGTTTATTCAAACATCGACATTATCAGCTCAATGTGCATGCTTATGGCAAGGGGCGCGATAATCAGTATGGTATGCGTAATCTTTATTTTGCCGGCTTTGTTACTCTTATGTGACGGCCTTGTAATACACAGTACACTCGGAATAAGTAAGAAGGGAGAAGTAGAGTCATGAAAAAGACAGGAAAGAAATTTACGGCAATAATTGTTTCGCTTGCAGTTGTAGCGGGAAGCACAATCGGTGCTTTTGCGGCCGAGAAGGCGGGCGTTACCAATGAATATTTATCATATGCGGAGGAAAAAGAAAAAACTTCCGTTGAAACCACAGCAGATGAAACAGCCACTGAGAACGATACAGCAGCTTCCGAAGAAGATATTTCCAATGACGAAGTGGTATATGTATTCACCGATTCAAACGGCAGCGTAGAAAAGGTTATGGACAGCATCTGGATTAAGGACGGAGAGGATAAGACTCAGACAGAAGCCGATGCCGATCTTCCTCTTGCAGTAAGCGTTAAGTATTCACTTGACGGTCGCGATGTAGCACCCGAGAACCTTTCGGGTAAGAGCGGACATTTGGCAGCAACGGTTTCTTTTACCAATAATCGTTATGAGTATAAGGAAATCAACGGTAACAAAGAGAAGATTTATGTTCCGTTCCTTGCAAGCGCAGTAACCGCACTTGACGGAGAAAAGTTTAGTAACGTAACCGTTTCAAACGGACGTGTAATTAACGACGGAGCAAGATATGCTGTTGTGGGCATTGCACTTCCCGGACTTAAAGAAGACCTTGATATAAGCGCAGGAGAGGTTGAAATCCCCGAGTCAATCACCATCGAAGCCGACGTTACGGATTTTGATGAGTTTGGAATGTACCTTCTTGTAACCAACAGTGTATTTAATGATATCGATATCGACACCACCGAAAAGATGGACGAGCTTCGCGAGGATTTGGGCAAGATAGACGATGCAATGGAAGCACTTATGAATGGTTCCGACGAGCTTTACGACGGATTGTCAAAGCTCCTTGACGGTGCCAATAAATTCGGCGACGGAATGAATCAGTTATCCAACGGACTTAACACTTTGGATTCCAATTCACAGGCACTTGTGGACGGCTCCAAGCAGGTATTTAATACATTACTTGCCACAGCTTCCGAGCAGCTTAAGGCTTCGGGCATCAACGTAGGCAATCTTACAATCGAGAATTACGGCACTGTACTTACAAGCGTTGTATCCGAAGGATATGCCAAGAAGCTTGCATACAGCACAGTCGAAGCCAAGGTCAAAGAAAACGAAGGCGTAATCAGAGACAAAGTTACCGAAGCAGTTAACGCACAGGTTGAATCGGGCGTAGAAGAAGCAGTTAAAGCAGGCGTTGTCGAGAAGGTTACCGCAGCTGTAAGAGCACAGGTTGAGCCTGAGGTAGTAAAAGCCGTTAAGGCAGGCGTCAAAGAAAAGGTTGTTGCAGGCGTTGCGGCTAAGATGGGTATTACCACAGAGCAGGTTCTTGCTTCACCGGAAGCTTCGGCTATGGTAGATCAGACGGTTGAAGCTCAGATGGCTTCAGATGAAGTAAAGGCTATGATAGCCGCACAGACCGATGCACAGATGGCTTCAGACACCATCAAGGCAACAATCGATACCAACGTAGCTGAGCAGATGGCTTCTTCCGAAGTGCAGGCTCTTATCGAATCCACCAAGGCAAGCAAACTTTCTTCCGACGAAGTTAAGGGCATTATCGATGCCAAGACACAGGAAACGGTAAACGCCAAGATTTCAGAGTACGAGAACTCGCCCGAAGTACAGGCACAGATTTCCGCAGGCGATAAGAAGATTCTTGACCTTAAGGCATCTTTGGATAGCTACAACACATATTATCAGGGCGTTATCGCTTATACCGGCGGCGTATCCAAAGCCAATGCCGGCGCCAAGGAACTTAACAAGAACATGCCCGAACTTGTTAAAGGCATTCAGGCACTTAAGGACGGCGAAAAAAAGCTTTCCGACGGCTTAACACAGTTTAACGACGAAGGCGTTGTAAAGCTTAACGACCTTGTAAACACCACTCTTGAAGGAATGGTTGAAAGATTTAACACCGTCAAGGAAGTATCCAAGGACTACGCTTCCTACGGAGCAGACGGCGAAACAGTAAATGACGGAGTTAAGTTTATCTACAAGATTAAGACCGTCAGATAAAGGACAGCCAATACATTTCTCTCTCTTATATATGGGTTCCGGCGACTCATCAAACGGTGGGTTGCCGGACCTTTTTCTTTGGCCGTAACAAAACTGTTATACTAATGAAAAAAAACTTTACTAAAAATGTTAACGATAATATAATATTATGGTATTTGTCAGTAGAATGCCTTGCGGCATTTCAGACAGGAGGAGTTTAGTATGAAAAAATTAGAAGAATATGTAAGAAGCATTCCCGATTTTCCGGAACCCGGCATTATTTTCAGGGATATTACCAGTGTGCTTCAGGACGCAGACGGATTGACACTTGCAATCGATACCATGCAGGGTCTTATTAAAGATCTTGACTTTGACGTAGTGGTAGGTCCCGAGTCCAGAGGTTTTATTTTCGGTACCCCCATCGCATATATCAATAAGAAACCTTTTGTTCTTATCCGTAAGAAGGGTAAGCTTCCCTGCGAGACCGTATCCAAGGAATATGCTCTTGAGTACGGCACAGCCACCATCGAGATTCACAAGGATGCCATCAAGCCCGGTCAGAAGGTTTTAATCGTTGACGACCTTATCGCTACAGGCGGCACCACACAGGCTATGATCGAGCTTATCGAATCACTCGGCGGCAAGGTAGTGGGCGTTGTAGTGCTTATGGAGCTTGCAGGACTCGAAGGACGTAAGAAGATTAACAACGTTCCTTTGTTCTCAGCTATTACATACCCCGGCAAATAAAGAATTGAGTCGGAATAAGACCATTGGACTTATTCGAAGACGACCGATAATAAAGCGCTTAAGCAGTTTATTATATTTACGGAAGGCTTTTTCATGGAACCTGAGATTATTAACAATCCTTTGGAAGAAGAAAAAGTTAATAATGAAGCGACCGATGATTCTTTTGTCATTGACGACGGCAGAATCGAATCGTTAGGCGAGTATATAAGTCCCGAGGAACTCTACAAGGACCTTATTTATCGTGTCCAGAAATATCATCCAAACGGCGATATTTCCATGATTGAGAAAGCCTATAAGATGGCCAACGACGCGCATCTTAATCAGCATCGTAAGTCGGGTGAGCCTTATATCATTCACCCTCTTTATGTGGCTAACGTTCTTGCTGACTTGGAACTCGACAAAGAAACCATTTGCGCAGGCCTTCTTCACGATGTGGTGGAAGACACCATCATCACCAAGGAAGAAATTGAGAAAGAATTCGGTCCCGACGTAGCCCTTCTCGTAGACGGTGTTACAAAGTTAAAACAGTTCCAGATGACCAATGCGGAGAATCCTTTAAGCCAGGACAAGGAGAAGCTTGAACTTCAGGCCGAGAACCTTCGTAAGATGTTCCTTGCAATGGCCAAGGATATAAGAGTCATCCTTATTAAGCTTGCGGACCGACTTCACAATATGCGTACCCTCGACCATATGCCACCCGAGAAGCAGCAGCGTATTGCAAGAGAGACGCTTGATATTTATTCTCCGATTGCGGACAGACTCGGTATTTCCCGTATTAAGGTCGAACTTGACGACCTTTCTCTTAAGTACCTTGAGCCCGAAGCATTCAAGGAATTAAACAGACTTATTACCGTAAGAAAGAGTGAGCGTGAAAAGTATATTCAGGATATCGTATCCGAAGTTTCCACTCACATTAAGAATGCGGGCATCGAGGCAAGAATCGACGGCCGTGTTAAGCACTTTTTCAGTATTTATAAAAAGATGGTCAATCAGAACAAGACCATCGACCAGATTTATGATTTATTCGCAGTGCGCATCATCGTTAAGTCGGTGCGTGACTGCTATGCGGCTTTGGGCGTAATTCATGAGATTTACAAGCCGATTCCCGGTCGTTTCAAGGATTATATAGCAATGCCCAAGCCCAATATGTATCAGTCTCTTCATACAACACTTATCGGTTCGTCGGGTCAGCCCTTCGAAATTCAGATAAGAACCGAAGAGATGCACAAAGAAGCCGAGTACGGTATCGCCGCCCACTGGAAGTACAAGGAAGTATCGGACGGCAAGAAAGTACCCGAGCAGGAAGAGGAGAAGCTTTCATGGCTTCGCCAGGTTCTTGAGTGGCAGAAGGACATGGCTGACAATAAGGAGTTTTTGGATTTACTTAAGTCAGACTTTGATTTGTTCAGTGATTCCGTATACTGCTTTACACCTACCGGTGATGTTAAGAACCTTCCCGCAGGCAGTACGCCTATCGACTTTGCTTACAGCATTCATTCTGCCGTAGGTAATAAGATGGTGGGCGCAAGAGTTAACGGACAGCTCGTTACCATCGACTACGTCATCAACAACGGTGACCGTGTCGAGATTATTACGTCCCAGAACTCCAAGGGACCTTCCCGCGACTGGCTTAACATAGTTAAATCCACTCAGGCCAAGAACAAGATTACCCAGTGGTTCAAAGCCGAGTACAAAGAGGACAATATCAGTAAGGGTAAGGATACGTTCCTTTCTTTCTGCAAGTCCCATTCCATTAATCCTTCGGATATTTTAATACCCGAATATATGGACTATATCATGCACAAGTACGGTTTCCGCGACTGGGATTCCGTATATGCGGCAATCGGCCACGGCGGTCTTAAGGAAGGTCAGATTATCAACAAGATGACCGAACTCTTAGAGGCTACCCGTCGTAAGAACATGTCCGATTCCGAGGTTGAAGAAGCCATCAACGACGCAGGCAAGATGCGTCCCAAGGAAAGGGTTGGCAAGAGCGGTATTGTGGTTAAGGGTATCCACGATGTTGCCGTAAGATTCTCCAAGTGCTGTTCACCTGTTCCGGGTGATGAGATTGTGGGCTTTGTAACAAGAAGTCGAGGCATTTCCATTCACAGAACCGACTGTATCAACATACTGTCGCTTCCCGAGATGGACCGTGTGCGTTTAATCGACGCGGAATGGCAGAACAATGACGACATCAGCGGCAAGTACCCTGTTGAGATTCGTATCTTTGCCAATAACCGTAACGGACTTTTGGCTGATATTTCTAAAGCATTAACAGAGAAGAACATAAGCATTATTTCCCTTAACACACGTGTCAATAAGCAGGGTCTTGTTACCATGAACACTGCTTTTGAAATCGAGGGAAGAGATGCTCTTACCAGTATAATAGACAAGATTCGTGCCATTGAAAGTGTCATAGACATAGAAAGGACAAGAGGCTGATGGGAGACATTAAAATCGGACGCATACCCCTTGGATCCATGGGTACCAATTGCTATTTCGTATATAGAGAAGATGTTAAGGATGCTATAGTGTTCGACCCAGGCGACAATGGAGAGGCTCTTTACGATAAGCTTAAGGATAACGGCATTACGGTTAAGGCCATTTTCTTAACTCACGGCCACTTCGACCATATATACGGAGTTAAGGCACTTAAGGAGAAATCCGGCGCCAAGGTTTACGCTTGCAAGGATGAGCTCGATTTGTTGAGAGATCCCGAGCTTAATGTTTCGGCTATGATGGGTCGTCTTGTAACTGTTGAGCCTGATGAACTATTTAAAGATGGCGACACTTACGACCTTTGTGACATGACATTTCAGGTAATCGCAACTCCCGGCCATACTGCGGGAGGCGCATGTTTTTATTTTAAAGAAGCAGGTATTTTGGTTGTAGGAGATACACTTTTCGAGGGAAGCGTCGGCAGAACCGATTTTCCCACGGGCAGCATGAAGACACTTGTGGATTCCATTAACAAGAAGCTCATGGAACTTCCCGACAACACGAGAGTTTATCCCGGCCACGGCGGCACCACCACAATCGGTGACGAAAGGCAGAACAATCCGTTTTTATAAGTAATGATTGCAGTAACTATTAACGAGGCTAAATTTGAATACGACATTCACTCTCTTGTGAAGGCTTTTTATCCTTCGCATGAGGTTAAAGTGATTCTTAAGGGAGCGCAGGAGATTGCGGACGCTGACTTGCATTTCGATGTTGTGTACGGTGTCGGCGAGTTTTCTTTGGCCGAGGGCGATACGGTGCTTATGAAGGAGCCTGTGTGCGACAATCCTTCAAGAATCGATGAGAAGAATGCCGTTAAGAGACTTGTATATAAAGCATTGTCTCATAAATTGGGCAAGACCCTTGCCTGGGGAGATTTGACCGGTATAAGACCCACGAAGATTCCCCGTAAGATGCTCGATGAAGGTAAGACGGAGAGTGAGATTCTTTCGTACATGAAGGATACTTACTTAATCGGCGATGAGAAGGCAGACCTGGCGCTTGATATTGCCAAGCGTGAGCGTGAGATTCTTAAGCCGTTAAGAGAGAAGGGCTATTCGATTTATATCGGTATTCCTTTCTGCCCTACGACTTGCCTATATTGCTCTTTTACATCCAATCCCATAGCGATGTGGAGAGGCAGAGTAGATGATTATTTAAAGGCTCTGGAACGTGAAATCGAGTTTACCGCAGAGGCTCGAAAAGGCCAGATAATCGATACGCTTTATATCGGAGGCGGTACGCCTACGACGCTTAGTGCGACGGAGCTTGACCGATTGCTTACATATATTGAGACTAAGCTTGATCTTAGCAATCTTCTTGAGTATACGGTGGAAGCAGGCAGAGCCGATTCCATTACAAAGGATAAGTTGCAGGTGTTATTTAATCATAAAGTTACCAGAATCAGCGTTAATCCCCAGACCATGAATCAGAAGACGCTTGATTTAATCGGCAGACGACATACGGTCGAGGATGTGGTGAGAGCCTTTAACGATGCAAGAGACGCAGGCTTTACGAATATCAACACAGACATTATTCTGGGGCTTCCCGGCGAAGGCGCTACGGAAGTTACCCATACGATAGAAGAGCTTGTTAAGCTTAAGCCCGATTCCCTTACGGTCCATTCGCTCGCGATTAAGCGAGGGTCAAGATTATATGAATGGATTATTGAGAACGGATATGCTACTATGGTTAATACCGACGAGACCATGAAGATTGCCATGGAGGGTGCAGGTCGTCTTGATATGAAGCCTTATTACCTCTACAGGCAAAAGAACATGGCAGGCAACTTCGAGAACACCGGCTACGCCCGTGAAGGGTGCTTTGGCATTTACAATATCCTCATCATGGAGGAACTTGAGCCGATAGTTGCCATGGGACCGGGAAGCGTTTCCAAGGTTATTACCAAGGAAGGTAAGCTTGTACGAAGCGACAATGTCAAGGACATCGCCGAGTACATTAACCGTATAGACGAAATGATTACACGTAAAAAAGATTTATTTGCACTTGAATAGAAAGGTATATATATCATGGCATTAGTTAAGAAGCCGGTTACCGGCATGAAGGAGATCCTTCCCAAAGAGATGCTTATCAGAGATTACGTTCAGAGAGTAATCAAGGATACGTATTCTTCTTTTGGATTTACACAGATTGAAACCCCTTGTCTTGAAGACATTAAGAATCTTTGCTCCAAGCAGGGCGGTGAGAATGAAAAGCTTATTTTTAAAGTATTAAAGAGAGGCGAGAAGCTTAATCTTGAGACCGCTAAGTCGGAAGAGGACTTAACCGATATGGGTTTAAGATACGACTTAACCGTACCGCTTGTAAGATTTTACTCCAATAACTCCGCTAACCTTCCCACACCTTTTAAAGCATTGCAGATGGGTAACGTATGGCGTGCGGACAGACCTCAGAGAGGCAGATACCGCCAGTTCATGCAGTGCGACATAGATATTTTCGGTGAGGCTACCAACATGGCCGAAATCGAGCTTATCCTTGCCACCACCACAACCCTTGGAAAGATTGGCTTTAAGAACTTTGAAATCAGAATCAACGACAGACGCATGCTTAAGGCTATGGCTATGTATGCAGGCTTCCCCGAGGACAGATTCGACACAAGCTGCATCGTACTTGATAAGCTTGATAAAATCGGTCTTGACGGCGTGAAGGCTGAACTTATCGAAGAAGGCTTTACTGAAGAGTCTGTTGAGAAATACGTTAAGTTATTCGACGGAATCGGTGCGGATGCCGATGCTGTAAGAGCCCTTAAGGGTACGCTTGGCGAGTTTCTTTCCGAAGATGTGGTTAACAATCTTACAGAGATTATTGAAAGCGTTGAGTCTGTTAAGAAGGCGGACTTTAAGATGGTATTCGATCCTTCACTCGTAAGAGGAATGGGTTATTATACAGGTACTATTTTTGAAATCGCACTTCCCGAATTCGGCGGCGCATGCGGCGGTGGCGGAAGATACGATAAGATGGTAGGCAATTTCACAGGCACAGACGTACCCGCCTGCGGATTCTCCATCGGATTTGAGAGAATCGTGCTTCTTCTTATGGAGCAGGATTTCAAGATTCCGGGAATCGGTGAGAAGGTAGCTTACCTTGTAGAGAAGGACATGCCCAAGGCTCGTTACTGTGAGGTGCTTGAAGAGGCTATGAAGGCTCGGGCAGATGGTAAGCAGGTTTTGGTTACAAAGATGAATAAGAATAAGAAATTCCAGAAGGAACAGCTTTCGGCAGAGGGCTATGAGACCTTTAAGGAGTTTTACGTTAATCCCCTGTAGTCACAGGTGATGAAAGGAGAATTTTTTGGGTACTGCAGATATAGTTGAGCTGGTTGTACTGGTTGTTTTACTTTTGCTTTCAGCTTTCTTTTCCTCGGCAGAGACCGCGATTTCCTCGGTTAACAGGGTCAAGGTCAGAGCTTTGGAAGAAGCAGGCAAGAAACACGCGAAGACTCTTAATCATATTTATGATAATTACGATCGCGCGCTTACGACGATTCTTATCGGCAACAATATCGTTAACTTAAGCGCTTCGTCCATTGCCACTTTGCTTACCGCAAGGCTGTGGGGCAATGTGTATGTATCGGTTTCAACCGGCGTTTTAACGTTTTTGGTACTTATTTTCGGAGAGATAGTTCCCAAGACCTGGGCGAGGAGAAATGCGGACAGATTATCCCTTTCTTTTGCCCCGATTATCAAGGGAATAATGTTTGTTCTTTTCCCGATTGTATTTATAATACAGAATGTGGCCAGGTTCTTCCTGTTTATCTTCAGGCAGAACAAGGAAGCCGACGAGGCCATTACAGAAGACGAACTTCGTACCTACGTGGATGTTTCTCACGAGGACGGTGTTATCGAGTCGGATGAAAAGAAGATTATCAATAACGTATTTGACTTCAGTGATGCCATCGCCAGGGATGTTATGATTCCCCGTATCGATATGATAAGCATTCCTGAAGATTCGACTTACAAGGATATTATGAAGGTATTCAGGGAGACTATGTATACAAGACTTCCTGTTTACAAGGGCGACGCGGGCAATATCAACGGCTTTATTAACGTTAAAGACTTATTAAGGCTTAAGAACCCGGCTGCTTTTGAAGTTTCGAAGTTTCGTCGTGAGGCTTTCTATACTTACGAGTACAAGAAGACCAGCGACCTTTTGATAGAAATGCGTGATTCGGCCATGACTCTTGCTTTTGTACTTAACGAGTACGGCGAGACCGTGGGAATGATTACTCTTGAAGATTTGCTTGAGGAGATTGTAGGTCAGATTCGTGATGAATACGATGATGACGAGGAAGGTCTTATCAAGGAAACCGACGGAGGATACTTAATCGAAGCACGTATGAAGCTTGAGGATATAAACGACGAGCTTGGCACTAAATTCGAATCGGAAGATTACGACAGTATCGGCGGTCTGGTGCTTGACCAGCTTGACCGTATTCCCGAAGACGGAGAGACCGTAACGCTTGAAGACGGAACGGTGTTAAAGGTTGAAGGCATCCGTATGAACCGTATAGTTAAAGTGCTTGTTACGCTTCCACATAAAGAGAATGAAATCGAAGCGGAAGAATAATATATTTTTTAAAGGAGAATTGGTAACATGAGTAAGACAAAAGGCATATTGATTATCGTCTTCACCCTTCTTTTGACCGTATTTGTCGGCTTTATGGATGTGGTGGGATTTGGTGCCAATAAGTCAGGAAGTGCCAAGGATATTAAGCTTGGCCTCGATCTCGCCGGCGGCGTGTCCATTACATATCAGGTAGTAGGTGATGAGAACCCTTCCGATCAGGACATGAGTGATACGGTTGAGAAGTTAAAGAAGCGTATATATGACTACAGCAATGAGGCTTCTGTGTACAAGGAAGGCAGAAACCGTATCAGCGTAGAAATTCCCGGTGTATACGATGCAGACAAGATCTTAAAGGATCTCGGTCGTCCCGGTGCACTTTATTTTATTAAGCACTATGGCAGCGACGGAACTGCGAACTACACGCAGATAAGTGCCGATGAATGGCAGCTTAACAAGACAATCGATGAGATCAGAGCTGACGGTGGTATCGTACTTGAAGGTACCGATGTAGCCAACGCTCAGGCGGGTGTTACTCACGACAGCATGAACAACCAGCAGATTGTCGTATCCCTTACCCTTACCTCTGCAGGTCAGGCAGCATTCAAGGATGCAACCGAAGAAGCTTACAACAACGGTAAGGATGTAATCGGTATTTACTACGACGGTGAGTTCATAAGCGTTCCCCGTGTTCAGTCGATTATTTCCGACGGTAACGCACAGATTTCCGGTTCCATGGATGCGGAAGAAGCAGAGAAGCTTGCAAGCACAATCCGTATCGGTGGACTTTCACTCGAACTTGAAGAACTTCGCAGTAACGTAGTAGGTGCATCTCTTGGTCAGGATGCTATTAAGAGCAGCCTTAAAGCAGGTCTTGTAGGTTTTGGTATCGTAGTAGTATTCATGATTGTTGTTTATTACTTTCTCGGTCTTACAAGTGCGATTGCTCTTGCACTTTACGCAGGACTTGAAGTATTGCTTATTAACGGTTTTGCCATCACACTTACACTTCCCGGTATCGCAGGTATTATCCTTTCAATCGGTATGGCGGTGGATGCCAACGTTATTATTTTCGCTCGTTTGCGCGAAGAACTTGCTACAGGCAAGACAATGGAATCAGCTATCAAGGTTGCTTACTCCAAGGCTATGAGCGCAATTTTGGACGGTAACATCACAACCCTTATTGCAGCCGCAGTTCTTTGGATTATGGGTTCGGGTTCAATCGTAGGATTTGCTCAGACTCTTACACTCGGTATCTGCTTATCGATGTTTACCGCAGTTGTTGTTACCAAGTCACTTCTTAATGCATTTGTTGCAGCAGGAATTAAGGATCACAAATTCTTTGGTGTAGCCAAGGCAAGAAAGCGCATAGACTTCCTTTCAAAGAGAGGTTTGTTCTTTGGCTTATCGGGTCTTATTATTGCCGCAGGTCTTGTATTCATGCTTGCTCTTAACGGTGGCAACGCCGACAGAGGACATGCCCTTAACTACTCACTTGAGTTCTTAGGCGGTACTCAGACCACAGTTCCTTTCGATCAGGACTACAGCCTTGAAGAGATTGACAGCCTTATGGTATCCGATATCGAAGGTATCACAGGCAGCGCCAATGTTATTACCACCAAGGTTCAGGGTTCTAACGAAGTTATCTTTAAGACAGTTACACTTAATGCAGATCAGAGATCCGAACTTAATAATTACTTTAACGAAAAGTTCTCTGTAGACAAAGAAATGATTAAGACAGAGACCATCAGCTCCACCATCAGTAAGGAAGCTCAGAGAGAGACCATCATTGCTGTGGTAGTTGCTTGTATCTGCATGCTTATCTACATTTGGTTCAGATTTAAGGATATTCGTTTCGGTGCATCTTCAGTACTTGCACTTACACACGACGTACTTGTAACCCTTGCTTTCTACGCTATCGCATATGTAAGCGTAGGCTCCACATTCGTTGCATGTATGCTTACCATCGTCGGATATTCGATTAATGCGACAATCGTTATTTTCGACCGTATCCGTGAGAACCTTAAGGAGGCAGCTCCCAAGACCGCTCTTAAGGATATCGTTAACGACAGTATTACCACAACGCTTTCACGAAGCATCTTCACATCCCTTACCACTTTCGTAATGGTTGTATGCCTCTACATCTTCGGTGTAAGCTCCATTAAGGAATTCGCTCTTCCTCTTATGGTAGGTATTGTCTGCGGTACATACTCATCCATCTGCCTTGCGGGTGCAATGTGGTTTGTATTCAGAAGTAAATTCGTTAAAAAGGAAAAATAACTTATGGAAAACTGGGTTGAAATACGAAAATCGGCCGACTTCATGAAAATGTCCTCGGAGTATGGAATTTCGCCCATTACCGCAAGAATTTTAAGAAACAGAGACCTCGTAAGCCCCTCGGAGATAAGGAATTTCCTGTCTCCGGGGCCGGAGGCTTTTCATGACCCGATGACGCTCTTAGGAATGGATCGGGTTATTTTAGTGTTAAAAGAAAAAATCTCTGCGGGCAAAAAAATACGCATAATAGGCGATTACGATGTGGACGGAATTTGCTCCACATTTATTTTCTACAAAGGCCTTAAATTCTTCGGCGCCGATGTAGACTACGTTATTCCGCACAGAATAGAGGATGGGTACGGTATCAATATCCGTCTTATAGACGATGCTCACGAGGCAGGTGTTGATACTATTCTTACCTGCGATAACGGTATTGCGGCATACGATCAGACCGAGCATGCTAATACCCTTGGCATGACCATGGTTATTACAGACCATCATGAAGTGCCTTTTGACATTACTGAAGATGGTGAGAAGGTTTACAAAATCCCTAATGCGGCTGCAGTTACAGACCCTAAGCTTCCGGGCTCTGAGTACCCCTTTGAAGGCATCTGCGGAGCCTTTGTGGCATTTAAAGCGATTATGGCCTATGCGCAGGACGCCGGGCTTTACAATGATGAAAACTTTGCTCTGTTAAGGGGCGAGCTTACGGAATTTGCGGCACTTGCCACGGTCTGTGATGTTATGGAGCTTAAGGACGAGAACCGTTCTTTGGTCTGCCTTGGGCTAAGGCTTATGAAGAACAGCGGCAATGTGGGAATGCAGGCGCTTATAGAGTTGACCAGCTTAAAGGGCAGAGTACTGAC
The DNA here is from genome assembly GCA_017544835.1 of Lachnospiraceae bacterium. Lineage (GTDB taxonomy): Bacteria > Bacillota > Clostridia > Lachnospirales > Lachnospiraceae > UBA1258. Next base: position 28,219 of record JAFYDI010000046.1, read on the forward strand.
TCCCTATCATATGGGCTTTATTATAGGGCCGTGTCTTAACGCAAGCGGTCGTCTGGACACGTCTCTTAAGGCTGTCGATCTTTTTCTTGAGAGAGACTATTCCGCTGCCGCCTTCAAAGCTGCAGAACTTGTTAAGCTTAACGGCGAAAGAAAGCAGATGACTCTCGATGAGACCGCCAAAGCCTTTGAGATAGTGGACAGTCAGCCGGCGCTTGATAAGGTGTTGGTAGTATATCTGCCGGATTGTCACGAAAGCCTTGCGGGAATTATAGCGGGCAAGGTAAGAGAACGTTACACGAGACCTTCTTTTGTCATTACGAAGACGGAAAAGGGCTTAAAGGGCAGCGGCAGAAGCATAGACGCATATGATATGTATGAGGAACTCACAAAGGTTAAGGATCACATGACCAAGTTCGGCGGTCATAAGCTTGCGGCCGGAGTATCTCTGGCTGATGATACCCCGGATGCATTCAGGAAGGCTCTTAATGATTGTTGTACTCTTGAAGACAAGGATTTTGTAGAGAATGTACGTATCGACATGGAACTTCCGCTTGTGTATGCGGACTTAAATCTTGCAAGAGATTTAGAGAAACTTGAACCTTACGGTGTGGGCAACGAGAAGCCTCTTTTTGCTGCAAGACATATGACGATAGTTTCCTGTCGCCTCATGGGAAGTGCAGGGAAAGTCGCTAAGTACAGAGTTAAGAACGATGCAGGTCGCGTCTACGAAATGATATATTTCGGAGACATAAATGCATTCGAGGATTTTGTGGAGAGTATCTACGATAAGGAGACTCGCGATCATTTGCATAACGGTAATTCTGTCAAGGTAGTGGTGGATATCTGCTATCGGATAGAGATAAATAGCTATATGGGTCGGGACAGTGTACAACTTCAAATGGTGCATTACCGATAGCTATATGGTAAAATGATAATCGTGTTGAGACTGTAAATTTTGATGGAGGAGTTGTGGCGGATTTATATTTGGCCAAGGTAATAATAAATATATCCCACGAGAGTGTTGACCGCCCTTTTACCTACATCATTCCCGAACGCTTAAAGGAGCGGGTCAATCCGGGCACCGCAGTTTCCGTGCCCTTCGGAGCCGGCAATACTCTTAAGAAGGGTTATGTGGTGGAACTTACGGACCACACCGACGTAGCGCCCGAGAAGCTTAAAGAGATAGCGGAAGTGCCGGATAAGGACATTTCCCTTTCCGATAAGCGTATAGCTCTTGCAGCGTGGATGAAGCGTAACTACGGCTCCACCATGATAGCAGCCTTAAAGACCGTCATCCCGGTCAAAGAAAAAGTCAAAGAAAGCGTCAAGAAAACCGTAATCAGGAAGAAATCACCGGAAGAGATTACGGCCTACATAGCAGGCAATAAGAGTAAGACGGCTCAGTTAAGACTTCTGAATGCACTCTTAGATGAAGAGCGTATACCTAAGTCGATTCTTGATGACAAGCTTCACATTTCGCCCGGCACGTACAAGAAGCTTACCGAGCTTGGATTTATAGAGATTGAAGAAGAACGCGTGATGAGAGGAGCGGTTAACCTTAATGTAGCTCACGACTCTCACATGAATTTAAGCCCTGCCCAAAGGGAAATAGTGGACACCGTCAGGGAAGACTTTGATAACGGTATTCACAAGACCTACTTAATTCACGGTATAACCGGAAGCGGCAAGACCGAAGTCTACATGCAGGTTATAGACGATGTAATTAAGCGCGGCAGACAGGCAATTGTTTTAATACCCGAAATTTCACTAACATACCAGACGCTGATGCGTTTCTACAAGCGTTTCGGCGACAGAGTGTGTGTTATGAACTCAACCCTCTCTAAGGGTGAGAAGTATGATATTTACAGACAGGCCATCGAGGGCGAGGTAGATATAGTTATAGGCCCCCGTTCGGCGCTTTTTACTCCCTTTAACAACTTAGGGGTAATAATTATCGACGAAGAGCACGAAGGCACCTACAAGAGCGAGACAATGCCCAAGTACCATGCAAGAGAGACGGCCATTGAGCTTGCACGCATGAGCAATGCTTCGGTAATACTCGGTTCGGCTACACCTTCGATTGATTCATATTACAGAGCCAAGATTGGTGAGTACAAGCTATTTACCCTGACTGAGCGTCTTACAGGTAATCAGCTCCCGAACGTTATCGTATCCGATCTTCGCAAGGAGTTAAGAGAAGGTAACAGAAGTATTCTTTCAAGAGACCTTCAGAAACTGATAGAAGACAGACTGCATAAGAACGAGCAGATTATGCTGTTTCTTAACCGCAGGGGTCTTGCCGGCTTCGTATCTTGCAGAGCCTGTGGCTTTGTAGTAAAATGTCCGCATTGTGACGTTTCGCTCTCCTTACATCGTAACGGTAAGCTTGTATGTCACTATTGCGGCTATACCACCGACAATTATAAGAACTGCCCTAAATGTGGTTCCAAATATATACTAGGCTTTAAAGCCGGCACCGAGCAGGTTGAGGAGATAGTACAGAAGATGTACCCCAAGGCTCGAACCTTAAGAATGGATGCCGACACTACCAAGAAGAAAGAAAGCTACGAAGAAATTTTAAGTCGCTTCTTAGACCACGAGGCCGACATACTCATCGGTACTCAGATGATAGTCAAAGGCCACGACTTTAAGAACGTAACCTTAATGGGCGTACTTGCCGCCGACATGTCGCTTTTTGCGGCAGATTACAGAGCTCCCGAGAAGACCTTTGACTTACTTACGCAGGCTGCGGGACGAGCAGGCAGAGGAGACAAGCCCGGTGATGTGGTTATTCAGACGTATCAGCCGGATCACTACGCGATTTCTTTTTCCGTTAATCAGGACTACGAGGGCTTCTACGAGGAAGAAATCGGTTACAGAGACTTAATGGACTATCCGCCTGCGGCACATATGCTTTCGGTACTTGTGACGGGCGCGGACGAGAAGGCCTGCGAGGCACTTGCGGCCAATCTTGTGATGGGTGTAAGGGAGCATTTTAAAATTCTTGTTATAGGCCCGGCACCCGCATCGGTTTCAAAGATTAACGATGTATACAGACAGGTATTCTACCTTAAGCATAAGTCTTACGATGCTTTGGTTGAGATAAAGGATTTCTTAGAGGAAGCGTTATCGACACGCAAACAGTTCAAGGAAAGCGTATTCTTTGACTTCGACCCTCAGAACGGATATTAAGTCACCTTGTTAAATGGAGGTTTATTATGGCACTCAGAAAAATAAGAGAGATGGGAGACCCCGTACTTACCAAAAGATGTAAGGAAGTTACGGAAATGACTCCCCGTACAAAGTTTTTAATCGACGATATGATAGAGACCATGCAGGCTGCCGACGGCGTAGGCCTTGCGGCATGCCAGGTGGGCGTTCTTAAGAGAATCGTCGTAATCGATACCACGGGCGAAGATTTACATGTGTTTATCAACCCCGAGATACTTGAAACTTCCGGTGAACAGGAAGGCTACGAAGGATGTTTAAGCGTTCCCGGCAAGAGCGGTATTGTAAAGCGCCCCAACTATGTTAAGGTGAGAGCGTTAGATGAGCATATGCAGCCCTTCGAACTTGAAGGAGAGGAGCTTCTTGCGCGTGCAATCTGTCACGAGCTTGAGCACCTTGACGGTCATCTTTATGTAGAGAGAGTAATAGGCGAGTTGGTGGACAATTCCATGCTTCAGCCGGAGGAGCCCGAAGAATGAAAATAGTATTTATGGGTACGCCCGATTTCGCGGCGTCCATACTTAAAGCATTATGCGAAGCGGGACACGAAGTTACTGCCGTATACACTCAGCCCGACAAGCCCAAGGGCAGAAGCGGCGCCCTTATCGCCCCTCCTGTCAAGGAATATGCACAGGCGCAGGGCATTCCCGTATATCAGCCCGCCAAGATTAAAGCACCCGAATCTGTCGAGGTACTTAAGACTATCCCTGCAGATGTGTATGTTGTGGCGGCTTACGGGCAGATTCTTTCGCAGGAAATACTCGATATACCAAAGTTTGGATGTATAAATGTTCACGGTTCACTCCTTCCCAAGTATCGCGGAGCGGCACCTATTCAGCGTTCTATTGCCAACGGTGAGCGTGAAACCGGCGTTTCGATTATGAAGATGGATAAGGGTATGGATACCGGTGCGGTTTACAGCACGATTTCTTTTCCCATTCTTGATACGGACAATGAGGACACGATTTATCTTAAGATGGCTGAGACCGGCGCGCCCGAGCTTTTGAAGGTGCTTAAAAGTGTTGAAGCGGGCACTGCGGTTGCAACGCCTCAGAATCATGACGAAGCCACCTATGCGCCCCCTCTGTCCAAGGAAGAAGGTCTTATCGATTTTAAGGCTTCGGCAAGAAGCATCGACTGTCTTGTGAGAGGCTTTCTTAAGTGGCCCACCGCATATACCACGGTTAACGGTAAGTTTTTAAAGGTTTTTAAGACGCAGGTTCATGAAAAACTTGAGTCTGTGGATACAACGGATTATGAGCCCGGCGCTTTGATAGTTACGAAGAAGAATGTTTACGTGGCTACGGGCGATGGGATTTTGGAACTGATTGAAGTTCAGCTTGAAGGCAAGAAACGTATGGGAGCGTGCGATTTCGTAAGAGGAATGCACCTTGCCGGCGGAGACTTTTTAGGTCAATGAGTGTTAATACAAGAGAAATTATATTAGACATCCTTACGGAACTTGATAAAAGGGATTGCAAGAGCCATCTGCTTATCCGGGATGTGCTTCTTAAGTACGATTACCTTGATGCAAGAGACAAAGGATTCATAAAGCGTGTCAGTGAGGGCACCGTCTTTAACAGAATAACCTTAGACTATGTGCTTGATAAGTATTCAAGCAAGCCCATGGCCAAATGCAAGCCCGCGGTTGCGGCAATCTTACGTATGAGTCTTTATCAGATTCTCTACATGGATAAGGTGCCGGACAACGCAGCCTGCGATGAAGCGGTTAAACTGTGCAGAAAGAAAAGCTTCGAGGCATTCTGCCCCTTTGTAAACGGGGTACTAAGAAACATCTGCAGGGACAAGGACAATGCCCTTTCTTTTGATGGAATAAATGACAAGGCTACGCGGCTAAGCGTACAGTATTCGTGCCCTGAGTGGATTGTGAAGATGTTCATGAAGGAACAGGATGACGCGGAGAGTCTTATAAGCGCGCTATCAGAGATTCGCCCGACGTATGTTAAAGTGCTTAACAGTGCTGATACGGCGGAATTGGAGAGAGAATGGGCCTCTAAAGACATTAAGTACGAGCCTGTTAAATGTATTGAGGGCGCTTACAAGCTTGAGTCCTTCGAAGGCATGGAGTCGGTTCCGGGCTTTACCCAAGGCAAGTTCCTTGTCCAGGATATAAGCTCCATGATATGTGCCGAGAGTACCGGCGTGAGAGCGGGTTCCGACATTAAAGTTCTGGATGTGTGCGCGGCACCGGGAGGCAAGTCTTCATACGTTGCATCGAAAATGTTTCCTAATGGTGAGGTAATAAGCTGCGACGTATCGGAAGAGAAGGTATCGCTTATTGCCGAGAATGTATCGCGCATGGGTCTTACCAATGTTACGCCGACACTTCAGGATGCAACGGAGTTTAACAGCGAGTTTGAAAATCGCTTTGATGTGGTCATAGCCGATGTTCCCTGCTCGGGACTGGGTGTCATGTCACGTAAGAGCGATATTAAATACAAAATCAGTAACGAGGCCATGAAGGACATATGCGACCTCCAGAAGAAGATTATTACGAATGTGTCGCGCTATGTTAAGCCGGGCGGAGTGCTTGTGTATTCCACCTGTACCGTTCATAAGGCCGAGAACGAGAAGATGGTTAAGTTTATTACGGAGAATCTTTCTTTGACCGAGGATTCTTTAACGCCGTATGTACCGTTTCTTTTTACGGGTGCGGAAAAGTCTGATACCCATGTTCAGTTAAGACCCGATAAGTTCGGAACAGACGGATTTTTCGTGGCAAGATTTTTAAGAAAGTGACAGTATGGACAAAATCGATATTAAGTCCCTTGACTTTAACGAGCTTGAAGAAACGATTAAAGAGTTGGGGCTTCCAAAGTTCAGAGCGCGTCAGATTTACGACTGGCTTCATAAGAAACTGGTTACTTCTTTTGACGAAATGACCAATCTTTCGGGGGAGCTTCGTAAGAGCCTTGATGAGCGGTTTTACATAACCGCCTGTGAGGTTGCAAGGATGCAGGAGTCGAAGTTTGACGGCACCAGAAAGTATTTATTTAAGCTTTCGGACGGCAATTATGTCGAGAGCGTATTTATGAGATATCATCACGGTAATTCCGTGTGTATTTCTTCGCAGGTAGGCTGTCGCATGGGATGCAGGTTCTGTGCTTCGACACTTGACGGACTTACAAGAAATCTGCAGCCGTCTGAGATGCTTGACGAGATATACAGGATTCAGGTGCTTACCGGCGAGAGAGTATCCAATGTGGTTGTAATGGGTACCGGCGAGCCCATGGACAATTATGACAATATACTTAAGTTTATAAAGCTTCTTACCGACGAAAACGGCTTAAATATCAGCCAGAGAAACGTGACCGTATCCACCTGCGGCATTGTGCCGAACATGAAGCGTCTTGCGGATGAAAAGCTTTCTATTACACTGGCGTTATCGCTTCACTCGGTTACGGATGAAAAGCGGCGGGAACTCATGCCCATAGCCAATAAGTATTCGATTGAGAAGCTTATGGAGGCGTGCGAGTATTATTTTGAGAAGACCGGAAGACGTATCACATTCGAGTATGCGCTTGTAAGAGACGTTAACGACAAGGATGAGGATTTAAAGGGCCTTAGTCAGCTTGCGGGCAGGGTAAAAGCTCATGTTAACCTTATTCCAGTCAATCCTATCAAGGAGCGTGACTACAGGGAAACGGCTCACGGTGACGTTGTCGCATTCAAAAATAAACTTGAAAAAAGCGGAATAAATGTTACTATTAGAAGGGAAATGGGCCGCGATATAGACGGGGCCTGCGGACAGCTTCGCAAGAAGGTGTTAAGCGAGAATAATGAGGAGGCATAGGGGTGCTTAAGACTTTTTCCTTATCGGATGTTGGGAAAAAACGAACAATGAACCAGGACTACATTTTCACAAGCGAGAAGCCTGTGGGAAATCTTCCGAATCTCTTTGCCCTTGCCGATGGTATGGGCGGATACAACGGGGGAGAGTATGCGTCTCTTCGTACTGTTGAGACAGTTACTAAGTTCATTGAAGAGTCTAAGGCTACAACGCCTCGGAAGTTATTCACTGAGTCGGTTAAAGAGGCCAATAAGGTTATAAGAACCGAAGCCATGGAGAATCCCGAATATGACAGAATGGGTACCACTCTGGTACTTGCTTCCGTAGTCGGTGATTGTCTTCAGGTGGCCAATGTAGGTGACTCAAGACTATATGTAATCGGGGACGATATTAAGCAGGTTACAATCGATCACTCCTATGTTGAGGAGATGATTAAGATGGGAAGCCTTGATCGTGAAAGCGCAAGGACCCATCCTCAGAAGAATATTATCACAAGAGCTGTCGGTGCGGATGATGACATCGAGACGGATTTCTTTACCGTAAGGCTTCATAAGGGGGACATAGTACTTATGTGCTCCGACGGTCTTACCAATATGCTTGAAGACAGCGAGATTCTTATGATACTGAGGAAAGAGCGGGATATTGCAAGCAAGGCCGAAGCACTTGTGGCTGCAGCCAATAACTCGGGCGGTAAGGATAACATATCCGTTATCTTAATTGAGCCCTTCGCTTGAATGTTCATTTCGTCTGACAGAGGATACACATGGTTAAAATAGGAATGATGATAGGCGAGAGATACGAGGTTTTAGAGAAAATCGGAACCGGCGGTATGTCCGACGTCTATAAAGCTAAAGATCATAAATTAAACAGATTTGTTGCGGTTAAGGTACTTAAGCAGGAGTTTGCCGAGAACGCCAACTTCGTCTCCAAGTTTAAAATTGAGGCGCAGGCGGCTGCGGGACTTATGCATCCCAACATCGTTAATGTCTACGATGTAGGTGAGGAAAACGGTACCAACTATATCGTAATGGAGCTTGTCGAAGGCATCACTCTTAAGAAATATATCGAGAAGAAAGCCCGTCTCTCGGTCAAAGAAGCCGTGACTATCGCCATACAGATAGGCATGGGTATTGAGGCCGCTCACAACAATCACATTATTCACAGAGACATTAAACCTCAGAACGTTATTATTTCCAAGGAAGGTAAGGTTAAGGTAACAGACTTCGGTATTGCGAAGGCCGCTACCAGCAACACCATTACCTCTAACGTTATGGGTTCCGTTCACTATACATCCCCCGAGCAGGCGCGCGGCGGATATTCGGATGAGAAGAGCGATATTTATTCGCTTGGCATTACACTTTTTGAAATGCTTACCGGACGTGTTCCTTTTAACGGAGAGACTACGGTAGCTATCGCCATCAAACAGATTCAGGAAGAGATGCCTTCGCCCAGAGAATATGTTGACGATATTCCCGTAAGCGTAGAGCAGATTGTGCTTAAATGTACACAGAAGAGTCCCGACAGAAGATATCAGAGCATGGGCGCTCTTATAGAAGACCTTAAGAAGACTTTCATCACCCCCGATGAAGACTTTGTTAAGATTAAAGAAGAAGATGAATTCGGCGCCACAAGACCCGTTACACATGACGAGCTTGAGGCCCTTAAGAAGAATACAAGGGGTTCGGAAGATTTAACCGGAGACCTTCCCAAGGTTAACCCCAATCAGAAAGACGACGACTCCGAATATGACTCCAAGATGGACAAGCTCACCACGATTCTTGCAATCTTTATGGGCGCGGCTATTTTGGTTATTGCGATTTTTTTAATCGGTAAGGGCATCGGTGCCATTAAGCTAGGCAAGGACAATCCCGAGAAGATACCGATTTCGGAATCCATAGAGAAGCCCGAGCAGATTGTTATGCCTGCGGTTGTAGGTAAGGACTTCGATGATGCAGTTAAGATTCTTGAAAAGAATAAGTTAAAGTATACGGTTAAGTACCAGGAATCCGACACCGTAGCCAAGGACAAGGTTATTTCCGCAAGTGTCAACGAAGGCTTAAAGGTTGATGTGGGAGCCGAAATCGTACTTAACGTAAGTTCCGGCTCCACTAGCGTAATCGTTCCTGATGTAGTAGGTAAGAATTACAAAGAAGCCAATGAAGCCTTGATGAAACTAAACCTCAAGATTTCAATAAATCAGGAGTACTCGGATACTGTGCCGGAGGGTAACATTATTTCTCAGTTCCCCGAAGGCGGAGAGAAGACTCCCGAGGATTCTACAGTATTGCTTGTAGTGAGCCAGGGCGCTGCCGAGAATCTTATTAAGGTTCCGAACGTCCTTGGTAAGGACAATGACGAAGCCGTTTTATTGCTTACCGAAGCAGGCTTTACGGTTAACCCCGTAGCTCCTGTATACGATAATGTATTCCCCGAAGGTCAGATATGCTACCAGAGCTTGGAAGCCGACAAGGAAGTTGCTAAGGGCACCGCAATCGACCTTCATGCCAGCATGGGTCCTGAGCCTCCGGACACTGTACTTTACAGATTTAACGGAAGTATAAATGCACCTTCCACAGCAGAAGACCCGGATTTTGAAAGCGGCACTAAGGTTGAAATCGTTATTGCCGGTACGGATGGTAAGATTTTACAGTCTACATGGACTACTTCTTTCCCTGTTTCCGTGAATATTTCAAATATTTCGGGAACCAACAGCGGTACCATTACCTTGTCATACGAAGTGAAGATTCCTGCCGAGAAGGATGCTTCAGGCAATATTATTACCGAAGAGAAGAAAGAAACCAAAGTTATCAAGCGAGAAGTTAATTTCGACATCGACAATTAATCGGGTGATTGATGCAAGGAAAGATAATTAAAGGCATTGCAGGATTTTATTACGTTAATATAGACGGTAAAGGAACCTTTGAGTGTAAGGCCAAAGGTTCTTTTCGTAATGCCGGAACCAAGCCTTTGGTAGGCGACAATGTTGAAATAGACATAATCGATGAGGAAAAGGCACTTGGCAACGTGACAAAGGTTTATAAGAGTAAGAGCCGCATGATAAGGCCCGCCTGCGCCAACGTTGACCAGGCTTTGATTGTTTTTGCGATTAAAAGTCCGGACCCTAATTTTAATCTTCTCGACAGATTTTTAATCTATATGGAGAGCGAGAATGTTCCCTGCATTATTGTTTTTAACAAGGACGACCTCGCAAGTGAGAAAGAAATAGATACCATACGAGAGGCTTATATTAACGCAGGCTACCCCATTTTCTTTGTAAGTGTTAAGGAGAAAGCGGGAGTGGAGGCATTAAGAGACCTGCTCGATAATAAGACGACTGTTATGGCAGGCCCCAGCGGTGTGGGCAAGTCGTCTCTAATAAATCTTTTATGCAATAAGGATATAATGGAAACCGGTGATATCAGTATCAAGACCGAGCGGGGCAAGCATACCACGAGGCATGCGGAGCTTCTTCCCATAGGCGATAATACTTATATCATGGATACACCGGGCTTTACTTCCCTTGACATATTCGGCGCAGACAAGTTGACTCTTAAGGATTGCTACAATGAATTTGCGGATTATGAGTCCTCCTGCAGATTCGCCGACTGCGTGCATATCAACGAACCCGACTGCGCGGTCAAAGAAGCGGTTACGGAAGGGAAGATATCAAAGCTTAGGTATGACAATTATATTGAACTGTTCTCCCAAATAGGGACACGCAAAACTTAAAGAATACGGAGTGGATTATGAGAAGAAAGACTAAAAGTATTATTTCACTGGCACTTGTAATAGCGCTTGCATTAAGCGGCTGTACCAAGGAATCTCCCGCAAGTGTTACGGCATCAAGCAGTGAGACTGTAAGCGTTTCCAAGGAAGAAGCACCTGCATCAACCGAAACTTCTGTTTCCGCAGAAGAAACTCCCGCATCAACCGAACCGGTTGCATCTACTGAAGAAAAAAAGGAAGAAAACGTGAGACCCGACAATTTATACAATGTACTTGTTTCCAAACATAAAGCACCCGAAAGCGAAGCTCTTGCTTTCACTGAGAGTATGGGTGCAGGCTATAACCTTGGTAATACCTTTGATGCCAACGACAGTAAGAACGTATTGAGTGATGACTTAAAATACGAGACTTACTGGCAGAACGTTAAGACTACCAAGCAGCATATTCTCGACCTGAAAGAAGCAGGCTTTAAGACTATCAGAATTCCCGTTTCGTGGCACAACCATGTTGATGATGATTACAACATCAACGAAAAGTGGATGAACAGAGTTTATGAGGTAGTTAACTGGGCGCTTGAAGAGGATATGTATGTTATCCTTAACATCCACCACGACAACCTTAAGAAGTATATGTATCCTTCATATGATTGTCTTGATAACTCCAAGAAATATGTAACCAAGGTATGGGAGCAGATTGCCACCAAGTTTGGCGACTGTGACGAGCATCTTGTATTTGAGTCCTTAAACGAGCCCAGACTTGTAGGAACAGATATTGAGTGGAATATTTCCGACCTTAATTCCAAGCAGGCCAAGGAAGCTCTTGACTGCGTAAATCAGCTTAACCAGGTAATCGTAGACACCATCAGACAGACTCCCGGTGCTTACAATAAGACAAGATACATTACCGTTCCCGGATACTGCGCATCACCCGATTATATTCTCTGTGATGCATTCAAGGTTCCGACCGACGACTATGC
>JAFYDI010000047.1 GCA_017544835.1 Lachnospiraceae bacterium
AAACCTGCGGAGAAGCCTCAGGTTCCCAGATTCTTTGAGACTCCCTTACCAATGCCTAAGAGACATGTTAAGAAGTCTATAGACTATGCTTTTGAACCGGGCGAAGACCTGATGAAATATGACGTGGAAATTTCCGCGGATGATGATTTTGACATTAAATAAAATCTGTATTTATGTTATAATATTTCGATATAAAATTACTGATGGATGGTACCGATGGGAACGACCAAGAAGACTCAGTCAAGGAGAAGTACTTCGGGCAAAAGAAGAACTTCAACCTCGACACAATCAAGAAGAACCAAACAGGATTATGAACTTGCAAGGGATATTAAAATTGTCCTCTTTGTTTGCGTGTGCATTTTTCTGTTTGTTTGCAATTTTAATCTTGTGGGACGTTTCGGAGCCGCATTATCGGGCTTCTTTTTTGGCGTATTTGGATTGCTTAATTATATAGTGACGATATTTGTGGCAGGATTGTATATATATGCAGCCATGAATGCCGGCCGCAGAGGACTTACGGTTAAGTGTGTGTGCGCGTCATTATTATTCGTATTGGTATCGATGATAATTGACTTAATTAACGGTGTAACGTCCACACTTGATAAATATGATGTTGCGACTTTATATAATTTTTCAAAGACTACACATAAGGGTGGCGGCGTAATAGCAGCCTCTCTTAATTACGGACTTTTGTCCTTGATAGATTTGGTGGGCACGTTGATAGTAATCATCGCGCTTATCCTTATTTGCATCATTCTTTTGACTGAAAAATCTTTAGTTAAGAGCGTTCAGGACACTAAGGAATTCATGCATGACAAGAAAGAAGAAGACCGTCGTTATAAGGCAGAACTTTATGAAGACCGTCGCACGGAAGCCGCAAGAAGGCGTGAAGAAAAGCGCTTAAGAGCCGAGGAAGACAGGAAAAGAGCCGAAGAAGAACGCGAGGCTCGCGAGCAGGCACTTAAAGAGCGCAAAGAAGCAGAGCGCCAGGCCAAGATGGACGAAGAAGTCCTTCGTAAGAATCGTAAGGTTACAGGTGTAACGACCGATACGACGCTTGTTAAAGATACGCAGGAAGTTAAGCCTAAGGTTAAGGACGAGGTGGGAGATGTTCACGAGATTATTTTGAATAATTTCGATCCCGCCACTTTGACATATAATGTTTCGGATATTCCGATAAACGGTGTGACAGATGTTGCTCCGATTGAAGAGCCTATAGATGAATATGTGCCCGTCAAGACCGAGCCGGCACCCGGCATTGGCAGAAACGGTTCGGAGGTTAAACGACCTGTTGCAAGAAAGCCCGAAGAGCCTGCAGTAATTCCGCCTGCGGAAGTATCAGATTACTCCTCGTACAAGCTTCCGCCCTTAAGCCTTTTAAGTGTAGGCACGAAGAAGGCCGGAGACTCCGCACAGTCCATAAGACAAACGGCTCAGAAGCTTCAGGATACACTTGCAATTTTCGGAGTGGAAGCAACCGTTACGGATATAAGTCAGGGACCTTCCGTTACCAGATTTGAACTTCAGCCGAAACTTGGCGTTAAGGTAAGCCGTATTAAGAACCTTTCCGATGATATTAAGCTTAATCTGGCCGCGTCCGAGATTCGTATAGAGGCACCTATTCCCGGCAAGGCTGCTATAGGTATTGAGGTTCCTAATAAGGAATCCCAGCCTGTTTTGTTAAGAGAACTTTTAGAGAGCAAAGAATACAAAGATTCCGACTCAAATCTTGCTTTTGCCGTTGGTAAGGACATTACCGGCAGAACAATCGTATATAATATTAACAGTTTCCCCCACCTTCTTATCGCGGGTGCTACGGGTTCGGGTAAATCGGTTTGTATCAATACCATGATTATGAGTATTTTGTACAAAGCAAGTCCCGACGATGTGAAGCTTATCATGATTGACCCCAAGGTGGTTGAGTTAAGCGTATATAACGGTATTCCGCACTTGATGTTACCGGTTGTAACGGATATCAAAAAGGCTGCGGCAACTCTTAACTACGCGGTTACCGAGATGCATGAGCGTTTCAACAAATTCGCGGAATACGGTGTAAGAGATATCGAAGGATATTTAAGCGCCCTTAAACAAAGAGGCGAACTTGAAGAGAAGAAAATGCCTCATCTCGTTATTATCGTTGACGAGGTTGCGGACTTAATGCTTGCGGAGAGAAAGAACGTTGAAGACTCCATACAGAGCCTTACACAGCTTGCAAGAGCCGCAGGTATACATTTAATCATCGCAACGCAGAGACCGTCCGTAGACGTCATCACAGGCGTTATAAAGGCCAATATGCCCAGCCGTATTGCTTTTGCTGTATCAAGTAACGTTGACTCACGTACCATCCTTGATATGGGCGGCGCAGAGGAACTGCTTGGTAAAGGTGATATGTTATTCTTCCCGAAAGGTCTTAAAAAGCCTATCAGACTTCAGGGCGGCTTCGTGTCGGATAAGGAAGTCAATTCGGTCGTTGAATTTGTTAAGAAGCAGGGTACACCCGCTTACGACGCAATGATTGAAGAGAAGATTAAAGCATGTGAGAAGAAATCCGAAGGCGGTTCAGGCGCAGCTTCCGCTGACGGTGCTGAAGACGGTAACGACCCGCTCTTTACGGATGTAGGCTATTATGTAATAGATTCCAATAAAGCTTCGATAGGAAATATTCAGAGAAAATTCAAGATGGGTTTTAACAGAGCCGCCAGAATTATGGACCAGTTATCCGACGCAGGGGTTGTAGGCCCCGATGAAGGAACTAAGCCAAGGCAGATAATAATGAGCCGTGACCAGTTTGAGAATTATCTTGAAGAATACGGCGGATAAGTAAGGGAGATACATATTTAATGAAAAGTGACATTGAAATCGCACAGGAAGCCAAAATGCTTCATATTCGTGAAGTGGCGGCCAAGGCCGGAATTACTGAGGAAGACCTTGAATATTACGGCAAATACAAGGCCAAGATTTCCGACGAATGGTATGAGAAGAATAAGAACAATAAAGACGGTAAGCTTATTCTTGTTACTGCCATCAATCCCACTCCTGCGGGAGAGGGCAAGACCACTACAAGCATAGGTCTTACTCAGGCTTTTAATAAGCTTGGCAAGAAATGCGTTGTTGCATTACGTGAGCCCTCACTCGGACCCTGCTTTGGCATTAAGGGCGGTGCAGCCGGCGGCGGATATGCGCAGGTTGTTCCCATGGAGGATTTAAACCTTCATTTTACGGGCGATTTTCATGCCATTACATCAGCCAATAACCTGCTTGCGGCACTTCTTGACAATCACATCCAGCAGGGTAACGAGCTGGGAATCGATCCCCGTTGCGTTATCTGGAAGAGATGCCTTGATATGAACGACCGCGCACTTCGCAATATAGTTGTGGGTCTTGGTAAGAAGTCTGACGGTATGGTCAGAGAAGATCACTTTGTAATCACTGTTGCAAGTGAGATTATGGCTATATTATGTCTTGCCGAAGACATGGCTGATTTAAAGAAAAGATTATCACAGATTATTGTTGCTTATAATTTTAAAGGCGAGCCTGTAACCGCAGGAGAGTTAAAGGCAGTGGGATCCATGGCGGTTCTGCTTAAGGATGCCTTGAAGCCCAATATCATCCAGACCTTGGAGCATACACCTGCGATTATTCACGGCGGTCCTTTTGCCAATATCGCTCACGGCTGTAACTCCGTAAGAGCTACCAAGTATGCGCTCAAGATGGCTGACTATGTCATTACCGAAGCAGGCTTTGGTGCAGATCTCGGTGCAGAGAAATTCTTTGACATCAAATGTCGAAAAGCGGGACTTAAGCCCGATGCGGTTGTGCTTGTAGCTACGGTTCGTGCACTCAAATATAACGGCGGAGTTGCCAAGACCGACCTTGGAACCGAGAATCTTGATGCACTCAAAAAGGGCATCGTTAATCTTGAAAAGCATATCGAGAATCTTAAGCAGTACAACGTTCCGATAGTTATTACACTTAATGAGTTTTCATCAGATACGGAAGCGGAGCTTTCTTTTGTCAAAAAGTTCTGTGAGGACAGAGAATGCGAGTTCGCTCTTTCCAAGGTGTGGGAAAAAGGCGGCGAAGGCGGCATAGAGCTTGCAGAGAAAGTTCTTAAAACTCTTGATGAAAAGAAGAGTAACTTTAAGCCGATTTATGACGATGAATTACCGCTCAAAGAAAAAATCGAGACCGTTGCCACCAAAATTTACGGTGCTAAGGATGTTGCTTTTTCAACAGAAGCGCTTAAAATGCTTGATAAGCTTACAGCACTGGGCTTTGGTAACGTTCCCGTATGTATTGCCAAGACTCAGTATTCGCTTTCCGACGATCCTACACTTCTTGGTCGTCCCGAAGGATATACGCTTAATGTGCGTGAAGTATACATATCTGCAGGCGCAGGCTTTGTTGTGGTTCTTACCGGTCAGGTGGTTACTATGCCCGGCCTTTCCAAGGAACCTGCGGCATACAGAATCGATATCGATGAGAACGGTGTAATCAAAGGATTGTTTTAATAAAGCAGGCAGGAGGGTGTTATGGAGTTAATAGACGGTAAACTTATTTCACAGACTATAAAGGATGAGCTTAAGACGCGCGTAGCCGAACTTAAGAAGCGCGGACACGAAGGTTCGCTTGCCGTTATTCAGGTAGGTAACGACCCCGCTTCCTCCATTTATGTCAAGAACAAGAAAAAGGCATGCGAGTATATCGGAATAGGTTCGGTATCCTACGAACTTAGCGAGAATACATCAGAAGCCGAGCTTTTAAGTATTATTGATGAACTTAACAATAAGCCTGAGATTATCGGTATTCTTGTTCAACTTCCCGTCCCCAAGCATATTAACGAGGATAAGATAATAAGAGCCATCTCACCTGCCAAGGATGTTGACGGCTTTCATGTTGAAAACGTCGGCGCATTGTGCGTCGGTAACAGGGGATTTGTTTCCTGCACCCCTGCAGGTGTTATCCAGTTACTTAAGAGAAGCGGTGTCGAAATTGCCGGCAAGCATTGCGTAGTTATCGGACGAAGCAATATAGTAGGCAAGCCCATGGCACTGTTAATGTTAAGAGAGAATGCCACGGTTACCATATGCCATTCCAAGACTCAGAATCTTAAAGCTATTTGTAAGGACGCAGATATTCTTATAGCTGCAGTAGGCAAGCCCCGCATGATTAATTCCGAGTATGTCAAGGAAGGTGCAGTTGTAATCGATGTAGGCATTCACAGAGATGAGAACAACAAAATGTGCGGCGACGTAGATTTTGATGATGTTAAAGATATGGTATCTAAGATTACTCCGGTTCCCGGAGGAGTAGGTCCCATGACCATTGCCATGCTGATGAACAATTGTGTCGAAGCCATGGAAAACAGATAAAAGAGGATTGATTAAGTTATGAAATGTCCCAATTGCGGAGCCATAATTCCCGACGATAAGCTTTACTGCGAGTCTTGCGGCGCAGAACTTCAAATTGTACCGGAAATTGATTACGATACCGAAGTTGAAATTGAGAAAGAAATGAATAAGACTTTGTCAGATATTGCCCATGACGAATTCCCGGAAGAATTTGACATGGAATACGATGAAGACCCCAACATTTTCACGATGCTTGCGGGTACCAACAAGGGCGGCAAGGTATTATACATTGTAACGGCTATTGTTCTCATTGCTTTTGTGGCCGGTGCCATAATTATAGGACGTAAGATAAGCGCCAACGGAAGTTATGAGCATCAGATAGAGATAGCCAAGGAGTATGAGGAATCAGGTAAGCTCCTTGACGCTATTACAGCCCTGGAAGCGGCTTACAAGGCTAAGCCCGACGCTGCCATTCTTATGCAGATTGCAGAGCATTACAATACTCTCGGAAGAGAGAACGACTGCATTTATACACTTCAGGAAGTGACACAGGGCGCATTCAACGCAATTGACAAGGAAAACGCATATAGAAAGCTTATTTCGATTTACATTGACGGTGAATCCTACGATGATATAGCCAAGCTTCTTGAAACCTGTGACAACAACGCTATTTTATCGGCTTACAGAGATTATGCGGTATATGAGCCTGAGTTCAATGTGGCTGAGGGCACATACGATGATGCGGTGTATCTTAAGATATCAGCCAAGGGCGACGGCAATATATATTACACTTTGGACGGCTCAACGCCCACTACCGGTTCGGCTCGTTTTGAAACCCCTATTTTCCTTGAAATGGGAAGCTATAAGGTTACGGCAATATTTGTTAACGCTCACGGAGTTAAGGGTAATCCTGTGACCAAGTCATATTTGATAGACAGGGATTTTGTGTTTGAACCCACCATTCTTACAGATTCGGGCGAATATGACCAGGCTACACTTATAGAGGCAGACGTTCCTGTGTTATATACTTTATATTACACAACCGACGGCTCGGAGCCTGACAGGAATTCAAAGCGTTACGTAGCGCCCATTCCCATGCCCGAAGGAACCACCAAGTATAGATTTATATGTTATGCTCCCGACGGAACACAGAGTTCTGTAATAGAGCGAGAATATACATTTACATTAAGTGCCAATTATACGCCTACCGAGGCAGTATCGCATCTTGGTAACACATTAAGAGCCAAAGGTGTTCTTTTGCCCGATTCCGAGCTTAAGCCCGGTGTTCAGGGAGAATTTAAGTATATGTACTCCGCAATTTATCCTATTTCGGGACGCGGAACATATTATTTTGTTGTAGAATATCATGTGGAATCCGACGGCAATTGGACCAATACAGGTAACGTTTACGCCGTCAATGTCAACGATCTTTCGGTTTATAAGGTTAACTCAGAAGGCGACGGAGAGTACAAGCTTATAGATTTTTAAGACTATACAAAGAAAGGGAAAATATATCATGTACCAGATTTTAAAGGCAGAAGAACTTACAACCAATATTTACTTAATGGTTGTCAAGGCGCCGCGAGTAGCTAAGTCCTGTTTACCCGGACAGTTTGTTATCGTGCGTACCAAAGAGGACAGCGAGCGTATTCCTCTTACAATTTGCGATTATGACAGAAAGAACGGCACCATTACGATAGTATTCCAGATAGTCGGTGCGGGAACTCAGTTTATGTCTGAGTTAAAAGCAGGAGATGCTTTCCATGACTTCGTAGGACCTTTGGGTTGTCCTTCGGAATTTTGCAATGAGCCTCTTGATGAACTTAAGAAGAAGAGTATCCTCTTTGTTGCAGGCGGTGTCGGAACAGCTCCCGTATATCCTCAGGTTAAATGGCTTAAGGAACAGGGTGTTCTTGCGGACGTAATCGTAGGCGCCAAGACCAAGGATTTACTTATCCTTGAAAAAGAAATGGAAGCCGAGGCAGGCAACCTTTACATTACCACAGATGACGGTTCTTACGGCAGAAGCGGTATGGTTACCAAGACAATCGAAGACCTCGTGGCTGAAGGCAAGCACTACGATGTATGTGTAGCAATCGGTCCCATGATTATGATGAAATTTGTTTGCAAGCTTACCAAGGAACTTGGCATTCCCACCGTTGTATCTCTTAACCCTATTATGGTAGACGGTACAGGTATGTGTGGCGCTTGCCGTGTTACTGTCGGTGACAAGGTTAAGTTCGCGTGCGTTGACGGACCCGAGTTCGACGGTCACCTTGTTAACTTTGATGAAGCAATGAAACGTCAGACCCTTTACAAGACAGCCGAAGGACGTGCATTCCTTGCGGCCAAAGAAGGTGCGACTCATCACGGCGGTTGCGGTAACTGCAACTAATAGGCTTATACTTAATATATAGGAGAATCAGTCATGGACGTATTGAAGAAAGTTCCCGTTCGTGAGCAGGATCCCAAGGTTCGTGCCACGAATTTTGAAGAAGTATGTTTAGGATATAACAGTGAGGAAGCTATGGAAGAAGCTTCCCGTTGTATCAACTGTAAGAATGCTCAGTGTATGAAGGGCTGCCCCGTTGCAATCAATATTCCCGGATTTATCGAGCAGGTTAAGAACGGTGATTTTAATAAAGCTTACGAAATCATCAGCGAGTCTTCCGCACTTCCCGCAGTATGCGGACGTGTGTGTCCCCAGGAGAGCCAGTGCGAAGGCAAATGCATAAGAGGTATCAAAGGTGAGCCTATTTCCATAGGTAAACTTGAAAGATTTGTTGCAGATTACGCATCACAGAACGGTGTTAAGCCGGCAGGCGCTACCGAGAAGAAGGGTCAGAAAGTTGCGGTTATCGGTTCCGGCCCCGCAGGTCTTACCTGTGCAGGCGACCTTGCTAAGATGGGTTACGACGTTACTATTTTCGAAGCTCTTCATCAGGCAGGTGGCGTACTTGTATACGGTATTCCCGAGTTCCGTCTTCCCAAGGAGAAAGTAGTTGCCAAGGAAATCGAGAACGTTAAGTCACTCGGCGTTAAGATTGAGACAAACGTTGTTGTAGGTAAGTCCGTTACTATCGACGAGCTTTTAAATGACGAAGGCTTCGACGCAGTATTCATCGGCTCCGGCGCAGGACTTCCCAAGTTTATGGGTATCCCCGGTGAGAACGCCAACGGTGTATTCTCTGCCAATGAATATCTTACCAGAAGCAACCTCATGAAGGCATTTGACGAAACTTCCACCACACCTATCATGCGTGCTAAGAAGGTTGCTGTAGTAGGTGGCGGTAACGTAGCTATGGATGCTGCCAGAACCGCATTAAGACTCGGTGCAGAGGTTCATGTAGTATACAGAAGAAGTGAAGAAGAACTTCCCGCCAGAGTTGAAGAAGTTCATCATGCAAAAGAAGAAGGCATTATCTTTAACCTTCTTACCAACCCTGTTGAAATCCTCACGGATGAAAACGGCTGGGTAAAGGGTATCAAGTGCATCCGTATGGAGCTTGGCGAGCCCGATGAATCCGGCAGACGTTCACCCGTTGAAATTCCCGGTTCCGAGTTTGAAATCGAAGTCGATGCGGTTATCATGTCACTCGGTACCAGCCCCAATCCCCTTATTTCCTCTACCACAAAGGGCCTTGAGGTTAACAAGAGAAAATGTATCGTAGCCGAGGAAGAATTCGGTAAGACCTCCAAAACCGGCGTATATGCCGGCGGTGATGCCGTAACAGGCGCAGCTACCGTTATCCTTGCTATGGGTGCCGGTAAGAACGCTGCCAAGGGTATCGACGAATACTTAAGAGGATTACGCTAAAGACTATTAATACAAGGAGCCATGAGGCTCCTTGTATCATACTTTACAAGGAGAAGAGACTATGCCTTGGTGTCCCAAATGTAAACTTGAATATATTGAAGGAATAAAGGTTTGTCCCGACTGCAAGACCGCACTCGTAGACAGCCTTGATGATATTGCTTCCGAAGAAGCATTTGATTTCAGTGAAGAATTCAAAGAAGAAGGCGAAGATATGGAAGAAGCCTTAGGCGCATACTTTGCCGATCTTAAAGAAGAAGAGCGTGAAGACATGATTGAAAACATGAAGAAAGCCGCTCTTATTCCCAAATACAAGTCCAAAGAAGAAGCATATACAGAGCATAAATCAGGCGCCGTTTCTCTTACCATAGTAGGAATCCTCGGCCTTGCTTTTGTGGTTCTTACCGCATTAAAGCTTATCAACGTTCCTTTTGCCGGTAATGCACTTACCAATATCGTTATGGGAGCTTTATTCTTTATTTTCTTGGCTTGCGGTATTCTTTCTTTTGCCAAAGCATCCAAGCTTAAGCCTGCGGCTACTAAGGAGAAAGAAACAATTGCTCAGATAGTAGAGTTTATGAAAGAGCAGAAGAAAGCCGGCGTCTACACAGTATCCGAAGATGTCGAGAACTTTGAGACCGAGTACATTAAGCTTAATGACAGAATAGTAAGTGATATAGAAGAAAAGTTTGCTGATTTGGAACCGGGCCTTGCTTATTTTGTAACCGATCGCTACGCAGGCGATATACTGGATGAAGATTAAGATTATTTGTGTCGGCAAAATTAAAGAAAAGTTTTACAGAGACGCGATTGACGAATATGTTAAGCGTCTGTCCCGTTATGCAACCGTGGAAATCTGCGAAGTTCAGGACGAGAAGACACCGGACAAGATAAGCGATAATGAGCGCGATTTAATTCTTGCCAGAGAAGGCGAGCGTATCAGACTTAAGTTGAAAGACTCGGATTTCTTATGTACACTTGCTATAGAGGGTAAGAAATATTCAAGCGAGGCTCTTGCGGAGAAGCTTAATAATCTTTTTGTCTCAGGCGTAAGCTCGATTGCTTTTGTAATAGGCGGTTCGCTTGGAATCGATTCATCAATTAAGAAAGATGCGGCGATGTCTTTGAGTTTTTCGGACATGACATTTCCACACCAGTTAATGCGTGTAATACTACTTGAACAGATTTACAGGGCTTTTAAGATTAACGCTCATGAGCCCTATCATAAATGATAATCATATGGAACGAACAATTGATTTTACCGGAGATGAGTTACGTACTCTTTTCGGACAAAACGACAAATATCTTGAGAAAATCGAGAAAGAATTAAATGTTTCTATCGTTAACAGAAACGGTGCTCTCAAAATATCGGGTGATGAGGCCGATGTATCAAGCGCCGCTTCACTTATGCGACAGATTATCAGCTCTGTCGGAAAGGAAGACGATTTGGAAGAACAAAAGGTAGATTATGCCCTCACCCTGGCCAAAGAAAACTGCAGTGAAGACATAACCGTTTTAGACAAAGAAGTAATATGCCACACCGTAAGCGGTAAGCCCATTAAGCCTAAGACCTTAGGACAGAAAGAATACGTTGAGGCCATGAAGAAGAACATGGTGGTATTCGGTATCGGACCTGCGGGTACAGGTAAGACTTATCTTGCAATGGCGCTTGCAATTACCGCTTTTAAGAATAATGAGGTTAATAAGATTATTCTCACCAGACCCGCAATCGAAGCGGGCGAGAAGCTTGGTTTCCTTCCCGGAGATTTGCAGAGTAAGGTAGATCCTTATTTAAGACCTCTGTATGATGCCCTTTATCAGATAATGGGAGCCGAAGGCTTTCAGAAGAACATGGAGAAAGGGCTTATTGAAGTTGCTCCGCTTGCATATATGCGCGGACGTACACTTGATGATGCTTATATAATCTTAGATGAAGCGCAGAACACTACACCTGCGCAGATGAAGATGTTCTTAACACGTATCGGTTTTGGCTCCAAGGTAGTAATTACCGGTGACTCCACACAGAAAGACCTTCCAAAGGATGTTACCAGCGGCCTTGATGTAGCCATTAAGATACTTAACAAAATTGAAGGTATTGCGGTCTGCAATCTTACCAGCAAGGACGTTGTAAGACATCCTCTGGTTCAAAAGATTGTTAAGGCTTACGAAACCTACGAAGAGAAGATTTCTAGAAAGAACAAATCTCAAAGGAAATAAATTACTTTGAAAAGCACCAGAAACAAGTTTTTAATCACAAGTTTTTCAATGTTCATCGCTACGATAGTATTAATTATCGCCGTATCATTTTTGTATGATAAGTCGACGGGGGAAATACTTCGAAACGGTGTTTTTGGTGTGTTTTTTTCGTTAGGACTCATTCTTTTGTGCCATTATTCTTTTGCCTTTAATAAGCTTGATTACGACAATGAAATGCATCCGTACAGATTTCTTTTAGTATTCTGTGTGGGACTTGTGCTTTCTTGCCTGTTTCCGCTTATCAACAGAGAAGGATGGGTATTTTTGTGTGTTGCGGTAGCGTTGCTTCTTTTTTCAAACACGCTTGTGGCACTTTACTCAATGTCCGGATTTATCTTTTTATCGCTGTTATTGCTTAAAGACGGAGATATAGTTACATACTTTGTGTATTTTATGGCCGTTATGATAGCGACCGTGTTGTTTCAGGATATTGATAAGAGCTTTAAGGTCGTTCCGGCAATAGCAATATCCAATCTGGTTTTATTCATACTTGAAACCGCCGGCTTTATCATTAACAAGAACGAAGAACTGTCTGCCGAGCAATTTGTAATTCCGATTACTAATGTGGTGGTTAACTGCATAGTCATGTTCTTTGTACTTAAGTACTTTAATACGTACGTTGTTAACCGGTATCGTAATAAATACCTTGAGATTAACGACCAGGAATATAAGGCTTTGGCGGATTTGAAGAACAGCTCTAAGGATGAATATTTCCGCTCCATTCATACGGCGTATCTTGCGGAGAGAATGGCTGTTGCTATAGGCTGCGATGTAGACAATGTCAAGAACTGTGCGTATTATCATCGCATCAAGCAGGCATACTCTTATGACAAAGACGGAGTTGCCAAATTTCTTGAAGACAATCAGTTTCCGCCGGAAGCATCAAGACTTTTACTTGAATATTACGATAACGAGGGTAAGCCTGTTTCCAAAGAGGCGGGCATAGTATACATTTCCGATAAGCTTATCGCAAGCCTCATGAGCTTATTTAAAAAGGACAAAAAGATTAAGGTTGATTACAATGAATTGATTGAGACGTTAATTGACAAGAGTTTGTTTAAGTCCAATATGGCAGACTGCGACTTAAGCATTAAGGATTTTAACAGCATCAAAGAGATTCTTTTAAAGGAAACATTGTATTATGACTTTTTACGTTGAGAACGAGACCGAAGAGAAATTTGAATTTGACATTGAAGCGCTGATTAAAGCCCTCACGGAGAAGGTACTTGAGACCGAATCGGTTCCTTTTAAGGATGTTGCTTTAAATGTTACATTTACGGATGACGCTTCGATAAGAGATATTAATCGCAAGTTTAGAGAGATTGACAGGGCGACGGATGTTCTTTCTTTTCCTGCCATAGATTTTGAGGCGCCGGCGAATTTTAAAGGAATAACGGAAGGTTCTATAGATTATTTCGATCCGGATACTAAAGAGCTTATACTTGGTGATATAATGATATCACTTGAGAGAGCACATGCTCAGGCAGAAGAGTACGGACATTCTTTTAAGCGTGAGATAGCGTTTTTGATTACACACAGCCTGCTTCATTTGCTTGGTTACGACCACATGGATGACGATGAGAGAAAGGTCATGGAAGATAAGCAGGAAGCAGTTCTTAAATCACTTAATATTACAAGAGAGAATTAATGGATACCAAGGGGACAAAGTCTAAAAACACCAACAATTTTATAGTTCAGGGAAGCATTCTTGCCATAGCAGGCGTACTTGTACGTCTGCTTGGGCTTTTTAAGCGTATTCCGCTTGCATATATAATAGGCAACACCGGTAACGGTTATTATGCAACCGCTTTTGATATATATCAGATTTTTTATACTATTTCGGCGTATGGCATACCTGTGGCACTTTCCAAACTTGTTTCTGCCAAGGTCAGCAAAGGCGAATACAAGAACGCGGACAAGATATTTAAGTGCGCGCTTAAGTTTTCCATAGTGATGGGTCTGCTTTCGTCATTTGTAGTTTTCTTTTTCAGTAATCAACTTGCCAATGCTTTCGGCGAGCCTATGAGTTTTCTTGCGCTTCGCATGATTTCACCTACGCTTTTGATAGTGTGCGTGTTATCGGTGTTCCGAGGCTATTACCAGGGAATGGGAACCATGGTTCCTACCGCGATTTCGCAGGTTATAGAGCAGATTTTTGTGGTGGGAGTCGGTATAGGCGGTTCATACTTCCTTGCCAAGTATGGTACTAAAGTAGGAATGCTTCTTCACAATGAGAACTACAAGTATTCTTACGGTGCGGCAGGCGCTATTGCGGGCTGCGTTGCGGGTGCGATACTTGCGCTTGCATTCATGCTTCTTATGTACAAGGCCGGAAGCAGAAGATTTAAGAGAAATATTTATAAAGATCCCACAACGGTAATTGACAGTTCATATTCGATTTATCGTTCGGTCATACTTACTATTATTCCTATAGTTATCAGTTCGTCAGTAACCACAGTTTCGGGATTCTGCGATCACTTTATACATAATAAGGTTATGGATATTAAGGGCTTTTCGGAGCTTAAAACCGCCAACTGGGGTATTTACTCCGGTAAGTACATGGTGCTTGTGTCCGTAGTGCTTGCACTGTCATCGGCAATGGGTATGGCAACGGTACCGACCCTTTCCGGACATGTTAAGAAAAAAGAATTTGATATAGTTAAATCAAAAGTAAAAAGCGTTATCCGCATTACCATGATGGTTGCTATACCCGCGGCTGCAGGACTTGCAGCACTTGCGCCTTCGGTAATGTACCTTCTTTTTTCAACGACCGATGTGGTTGCGCCCACGCTTTTAAGAATAGGCTCTGTGGGAATTGTTCTTTTCTCGCTTTCGTCAATTACGGGATACATTTTACAGGGAATGAGCCATTTGTATGTGCCTATTAAGCACGCGCTTATTGCGATGGTGATTCATTTGTCCTTGATGACTTTACTGTTATTTACAACAGATTTAAAGGTATACGCCGTAGCACTTTCCAATAACGTATTTGCTCTTATTATGTGCATTTTAAATGTATTGGCAATTATGAGAATATTAAGATGTCGATTCGACTTATTAAGGACATTCGGAATGCCGTTTATTTCGTCAGCGGTCATGGGCGTAGCGATTTATTTAATCGACAAGGTGCTTTGCAATAACGGATTTTCAAGAATAAAGATTATTTTCAGTATCATAATCGGCGCAATTATTTACGCATTAATCATGCTTTTGACGCGTTCCGTATCTGCCGAGGAATTGTCAAGGTTCCCGGGCGGTAGGAAAATTGCACGAATCTTAGAAAAGATTCATTTGATAAGGTAAGGGGCATATGAAAACAGTCGGAATAATCGGTGGGGGCGCAAGCGGTCTTATAGCTGCTTTATATGCCCACAAAAACGGAGCATCCGTTACGATATTTGAGAGAAAAGACAGAGTCGGTAAGAAAATTCTGGTAACGGGTAACGGCAGATGTAATTTTACCAATGCTTACATGAAGTCAGACTGCTATTATACTGATGATACGGACTTTGTGGGAAGAGTTCTCGATAAATATTCAAGAGCAGACCTATGCATGTTTTTTATGGAGTTAGGTCTTTTAATCAAGGATAAAAACGGTTATTTTTATCCTGCTTGCGAGCAGGCTTCGGCTGTACTTGATGTTATCAGAAATGCTATTGATGATACAGATATAGTAGTCAAAACCGATTGTCTTGTGACAGATGTCAAGAAAGACAAAAACGGCTTTACGGTAAAGACCGAGGACGGTTCAAAGCTTTCTTTTGACCGCGTTATTGTGGCTACAGGCGGCAAGGCGGGAATCGGTACCAAGGAAATTGCCAACGGCTATGATTTGTTAAAGTCTTTGGGGCATACGGTTTCCAAGTTATATCCGGGTCTTACACAGATTAAATGTGAAGGCGCCAATTTTAAAGCGCTGGCAGGCGTAAGAAGCGACTGCGAATTGTTTGTATTTTCGGAAGAAAACCTTATTATAAGGCAAGCCGGAGAAGTTCTTTTTACGGACAGCGGACTTTCGGGAATAGTGTCATTTCAGGTAAGCCATTGTGTTGCGGAGCTTTTGGACAATAAGAAGCAGGTATTGATTGTATTAAACTTGCTTCCGGGATTTGAGGTCGAGGACCTTAAAAACTTTGTTATGTCCAAGCTTTTGCTTCAGAGCAATATGACTGTAGAAAATTTCTTTACGGGTTTACTTAATAAAAAGTTAAATGTCGAGATTATCAAGCTTAACGGATTAAAGCCGTCCATGCTTGTTTCCGATTGTGATAAAGATGATATTGTCAACGCAATACTTTCCATGCAGGAATTTATAGTAAGTGCGGTTGGCGTAAGCGGTTTCGATAAGGCTCAGGTTACGGGCGGAGGCGTTCCGACTGCGGAATTGACGGATACTCTTGCATCACGTGTATGTGACGGGCTTTACGTTACGGGTGAACTTATGGACGTTGACGGCATCTGTGGCGGATACAACCTTCAGTGGGCATTTTCCACCGGTGCAATTGCGGGTAAGGATGCTGCAATTTCTTAAGTAAGGAGATACTATTGTTAATTGTTAATCAGTTAAAACTGAAACCGGGATATACGGAAAGGGAACTTTTAAGAAAGCTTACCGCTGCTCTTAAAGTTCTTCCGGAAGACATTCTTTCTTATGAACTTGAAAGGATGTCGATTGATGCGCGCAGAAAGCCGGACATTTTCTTGATATTAAGTGTCGTGTGCAAGGTTAAACATGAAGAAGCAGTTGTAAGACGGCTTAAGTCAGACACGGTGAGCATCTATAACCCTCCCGAGTACAAGTTTAAAGTTACGGGTAAGACCGAGATAATAAGGCGCCCCGTGATAGTGGGCGACGGCCCATGCGGTCTGTTTGCGGCTTATATGCTTGCCAAGAACGGATACAAACCGCTTATACTTGAAAGAGGCTTTCCCGTAGATATGCGCAAGCGGGATGTTGAGAACTTCTGGAACGGCGGGCCGCTTAACGAGAATTCAAATGTTTTGTTCGGAGAAGGCGGCGCAGGTACTTTTTCCGACGGCAAGCTTAACACCTTAGTAAAGGACAAGGAAGGCCGTAACAAAGAAGTGTTACGAACCTTCGTGCAGTTTGGCGCAGACCCGGCTATAATGTATGATGCCAAGCCACATATAGGCACCGATGTACTTGAGAAAATCGTTAAGGCTATGCGAGACGAGATTACGGCCAAGGGCGGAGAGTTTAAGTTTAATGCCGAGATGACGGATATATGTATCAACAACGGAGCGGTCGAAGGCGTTATAGTTAACGGCATTACTAGAATAGACTGTGATGATGTACTTTTATGTATCGGTCACAGCGCACGCAATACTTTCGAAATGCTCTATAAAAAGGGCATCGTAATGGAACAGAAGGACTTCGCTGTGGGACTGAGAGTAGAGCACAGTCAGAAGATGATAGACAAAGCCATGTATTCCGATGATGAGGAAGTGTTAAAGAGTCTTCCGCATGCATCTTATAAGCTTACGTACAAGGCTGATAACGGTCGCGGAGTTTATTCTTTCTGTATGTGTCCCGGAGGTTACGTGGTCAATGCCTCAAGCGAAAAGGGAATGCTTTGCATAAACGGAATGAGCTATTCCGGAAGACGCGGAGAGAATGCCAACAGCGCGATTGTTGTGACTGTCGGAAGAGACGATTTTAAAGACGATCATCCTTTAAGCGGCATGGAATTTCAGCGAGAGCTTGAGAGAAAAGCTTACGAAATAGGACATGGCAACATTCCCGCAGAGCTTTACGGTGATTTCAAAGCGGAAGTTTATGACAGGGAGAATCTCGATGTAAGCGATGAACGCTCCGTAATAAAGGTTTCGCCGGCTTGCAAGGGAGCTTACACTATGGCGAGGGTAAGTGAAGTACTTCCTCGTGAAATATCCAAGACTCTGGTAGAGGGTATGGATTATTTCGGTAAGATTATTCCCGGCTTTTCGGACAATTCAACAATTGTAAGTGCCGTGGAAACAAGAACCTCATCGCCGGTAAGAATCACCAGGGATGACACATTTCAGGCACTCAATATACAAGGCCTGTATCCTTGCGGAGAAGGCGCGGGTTATGCCGGGGGAATTACATCGGCCGCAATGGACGGCATGAAGGCAGCGGAGAGAATTGCCGCCAAATATAAGCCATTCAGGAGAGAAACAACATGACAATGGATGAAAAAATAAAGCGTATAAATGAGCTTTACCATTTATCGCAGGAGCGTGCGCTTACGGAAGAAGAGAAAGCCGAGCAGGCGTCGCTTAGAAGAGATTACATTGATTCGGTTAAGAATAACCTAAAGGCACAGCTTGACAACATAGAAATTCAAGAGAAGGACGGTACGGTAACCAAACTTAAAAAAAGGAGTTAAACAAGGGGTATCATGGAAGATAAAAGGGAAATTCGGAAAGAACTGATTTTAAAAAGGGATTCAATTGACGGAAGAGACTGGGAGATTAATTCAAAAGCAATTCAGAAGACAATAATACAGTCAAGCTTATACAAGAAAGCAGACTGTATCATGACCTATTCCGATTTTCACGGTGAAGTCGGAACGCTTATGATTGTTGAGGATGCGCTTCTTTCGGGCAAACGTGTTTTTTTGCCTAAGGTACTTGATAACTTTACCGAGAGGAAGATGGAGTTTTATGAAATTTTCTCGACGGTAGATTTAATTTCGGGATACAAAGGCATAATGGAGCCTACAGGTAACAGACAGAGGGCTTTTAACTATAGTGAGTGGGCTGACAAGACGATTCTTATGACGGTTCCGGGTGTTGTATTTGACTCGCATAATTATCGTATGGGTTACGGCATGGGTTATTATGACAAGTATTTAAGTGATAAGCCTAGCATTATTAAGTGCGGTCTTTGCTTTTCCATGCAGATACTTGATGAAATACCCGTGACTGACGAAGATATTAAAATGGATTTTCTCGTATCCGAAACTACGGGACTTGACAGACTTGAAGAACTGTCAAAAGATTTTTTGAGGTAATTGATTTGAATTTAAACGAAGTAGAATTAAAGCAGCTTGAATACATTGAGCTGTTGAAAGAAATTGTTAAAGAAAAAGAATTAAAGTTACAAAGAAAGCTGACATGCCAGGTTACTACTTTCGGATGTCAGATGAACGCCAGAGATTCCGAGAAGCTTCTGGGAATCTTACTTACTGCAGGATTTGTAGAGACGGAAGATGAT
The DNA here is from genome assembly GCA_017544835.1 of Lachnospiraceae bacterium. Lineage (GTDB taxonomy): Bacteria > Bacillota > Clostridia > Lachnospirales > Lachnospiraceae > UBA1258. The sequence goes on from JAFYDI010000047.1 coordinate 18,641, forward strand.
GACGCGGATTTTGTAATATACAATACATGCACGGTTCGCGACAACGCCAATCAGCGTGTATACGGAAGACTAGGCGCTCTTAAGAGCCACAAGAAACGTAATAAAGACATGAAAATAGCGCTGTGCGGCTGCATGACTCAGGAGCCGAGCGTTGTTGAGAAGCTTAAGAACAGTTATTCTTTTGTGGATTTAATATTCGGAACGCATAATATTTTTGCTTTTGCCGAGTACTGTGTAAGGATGTATTCGGAGAATAAGCAGATTGTGGAAGTATGGGACAAGACCGACAAAGTTGCGGAATTCTTACCGGTGTCACGCAAGTATTCTTTCAAGTCGGGCGTTAATATCATGTTTGGATGCAATAATTTCTGCACATATTGCATAGTTCCTTACGTAAGAGGCCGCGAGAGAAGCCGTTGCTCGGATGAAATAGTGGCTGAGATTGAAAATCTTGTTAAAGATGGTGTCGTAGAGGTAATGTTACTCGGACAAAACGTCAATTCATACGGTAAGGGGCTTGAGGACGAAGTTTCTTTCCCCGAACTTCTTAAGAAAGTAGAGAAGATTGAAGGCCTTGAGCGCATTAGATTCATGACTTCTCACCCGAAGGATTTGTCCGATGAACTTATTAATGTTATGGCTGAGTCTAAGAAGATATGCAGACATATACATTTGCCTTTGCAGTCAGGCTCAACCGAAGTGCTTACCCGCATGAACAGACGTTATACGAAGGAACAGTATCTTACGCTTGTTGATAAGATTCGTGCCGCAATTCCGGATATTGCCATCACAACTGACATTATTGTCGGTTTTCCCGGCGAGACTTATGAAGACGTGCTTCAAACTGTTGATGTAATTAATAAGGCTCAGTTTGACAATGCTTTTACATTTATATACTCAAAGAGAACCGGAACGCCTGCTGCCGCGATGGAGGATCAGGTGGACGAAGAAACTGTTAAGAAGCATTTTGACCTTGTTCTTTCTACGGTTCAGGAAATGGCCAGAAAGCGTACCAAACGTTTTGAAGGTCGCGAGGTAACGGTTTTATGTGAGGGTATCAATGAGCAGGATGATTCATATCTTGACGGAAGAATGTCCGAAAATACAATAGTTCACTTTAAAGGCGATAAATCTTTAATCGGCACATTTAAGAAGGTAAAGCTTACCGATTTTCATGGTTTTTACTACGACGGAGAAATCGTAGAATAAAGAGGGTAATTTATTACCCGGATAGGCAGGAACAAACAGTGGCTGACTATACGCCCATGATGCAACAGTATTTAGAGACCAAAAAAGAATATCCCGATTGCATCCTATTTTACAGATTAGGTGACTTTTACGAAATGTTCTTTGACGATGCGAAGGTTGCGTCCAAGGAACTTGAACTGACACTTACAGGTAAGAGCTGCGGTATGGAAGAAAGAGCTCCCATGTGCGGTGTTCCGTATCATGCGGTAGATTCTTACCTTAATCGTTTGGTTAATAAAGGCTACAAGGTGGCAATCTGTGAGCAGGTGGAAGACCCAAAGCTTGCCAAGGGACTTGTTAAACGTGAGGTAATAAGAATTGTATCAAGAGGCACCAACCTTGATACCACAATGATGGACGAGCGTACCAACAACTACCTCATGTGCATATGCTACCTTGACAACGGCTCGGGAATATCCGTTGCAGACATTACCACAGGTGACTTTTATCTTACGGAAGTTAAGGATATCAGAGGAATTCTCGACGAAGTTATCAGATATTCACCGAGAGAGATTATCTGCAACGAGTCATTCATGATGTCAGACTTCCCGTTCTCAAATTTCAAGGACAGGACGGAGCTTTCTTTTAACACTATCGACACTCATTATTTCGATGAAAAAGAATGTCTGCGTGCAATCAAATCACATTTTAAAGTTAATTCTGTAGAGGGGTTGGGGCTTCTTGACTACAAGTCCGGTTCGATTGCGGCCGGGGCTATGTTATCTTATCTTTTTGAAACTCAGAAGAATTCACTTTCCAATCTTTCCACAATACATGCATATGATTCGTCAGACTTCATGCATCTTGACAGTTCCACAAGACGCAACCTTGAGCTTGTGGAGACTATGAGAGAGAAGCAGAAGCGCGGTTCTCTTTTGTGGGTGCTTGATAAGACCAGGACTGCCATGGGCGGAAGACTCTTAAGAAGCTACGTCGAGCAGCCTCTTCTTGACAAGAATGCCATGAACGAGCGCCTCGACCTTGTGGAGGAACTTTGCAGGAACCCTGTTAACAGAGATGAACTTAGGGAATATCTTGACGAAGTTTACGACCTTGAGCGACTCCTTGGCAAGATTACTTACAAGACCGCCAATCCCAGAGATCTTATAGCATTTAAGAATTCTCTTTACATATTGCCGCATATTAAGACCATACTTAAGGATTTTGAATCAGGGCTTGCCTGCGAGATAGAGAATCAGCTGAATCCTCTGTCTGATTTATACAGGCTTATTGATGATGCCATCTTGGAAGAGCCAGCCATAGCGCTTAAGGAAGGCGGAATTATCAAAGACGGTTACATGGAAGAAATTGACCATTTCAGAAAGGCCAAGACCGAAGGCAAAGACTGGCTTTTGGCCCTTGAAGAGAAGGACCGTGAGCGCACGGGTATTAAGAACCTTCGCATTAAGTACAATAAGGTTTTCGGTTATTACTACGAAGTTACCAATTCTTTTAAAGACATGGTACCCGAAGATTACATTCGCAAGCAGACTCTTACCAATGCCGAGCGATATACCACCAAAGAGTTAAAAGAAATGGAAGACTCCATCCTTAACGCTGAGGATAAACTTTTCGGCCTTGAATACGATGTATTCTGCAACGTAAGGGATACAATCGCAGCCAATGTCGAGCGTATTTATGAGACTTCCAAGGCTATTGCCAAGCTTGACGTATTTGCTTCTTTGTCATATGTTGCCGAGCATAATAAATATGTGAGACCTTCTCTTAACGAAAACGGCGTAATAGAGATTAAAGAGGGCCGCCACCCGGTTGTTGAGCGCATCATGGAGAATGGTCTGTTCATTCCCAATGATACTAAGCTTGACAACAATAAGAACCTGGTAAGCGTCATTACAGGCCCCAATATGGCCGGTAAATCGACTTATATGCGTCAGGTCGCATTAATTGTATTACTTGCACAGATAGGCTCCTTCGTGCCCGCTACAAAGGCCAATATCGGCATTGTGGACAGGCTGTTTACCCGTGTGGGTGCATCGGATGACCTTGCAAGCGGCCAGAGTACCTTTATGGTTGAGATGAATGAAGTTGCCAATATCTTACGTAACGCTACTTCAAAGAGCCTGCTGATACTTGATGAAATCGGCCGCGGAACATCTACTTTTGACGGTTTATCAATTGCCTGGGCAGTTATTGAACATATCAGCAACAAGAAGATTCTCGGAGCCAAGACTTTATTTGCCACACATTATCACGAACTGACCGAACTTGAAGGCAAGATTTCAAGCGTCAACAACTACTGCGTAGCGGTCAAAGAAGACGGCGAAGACATAGTATTTCTTCGTAAGATTATTCCGGGCGGAGCCGACAGAAGTTACGGTATTCAGGTAGCGCGTCTTGCGGGTATTCCCGAGATAGTTCTTAACAGGGCAAGAGAAATAGCTGATGAACTTGCCGACAATGATATATCGGATAAGATTCACAGCATCAATGTAAATATAAAGAATGACAATACCAGAAAAAAGACAGAGAAAGACGACATGGACTACGGTCAGATTTCTTTGTTTGAAGCGGTCAAAGACGAGGATGTCATTAATGAACTTAAGACACTCGATCTTACCAATATGACGCCTCTTGATGCGCTCAATCAGCTTTCGAAGTTTCAGGGAATGCTCAATAATCGTTGGAAAGCTTAATTTCGGAGGATTATGAATAAGATTACATTACTCAGTAATGAAACAATCGACAAGATAGCTGCCGGTGAGGTTGTGGAAAGACCTGTCAACGTTGTTAAGGAACTCGTTGAGAACTCTATCGACGCAGGTGCCACAGCCGTTACCGTAGAGATTAAAGGCGGCGGAAGCGAGTTAATCCGTGTTACCGACAACGGTTCAGGAATAGAGCACGATGAATGCACCAAAGCATTTTTAAGACATGCGACCAGCAAGCTTACCACAATAGACGACCTTGAGACGCTTGATTCGCTTGGCTTCAGAGGCGAAGCACTTTCGTCAATCAGCGCAGTATCCAAGACCGAAATGATAAGTAAAGTTAACGAGTCTTTGCTTGGTACACATATAGTTGTCGAAGGCGGACGACTTGCGGAGAACTCTGAAGTGGGTGCTCCAAACGGTACCACAATCATCGTAAGAAGCCTTTTTTATAATACTCCCGCACGCAGAAAGTTTCTTAAATCCCCTACGGCAGAAGCAGCATTGGTAGAGGAAATGCTTGAGAAACTTGCACTTTCAAGACCCGATATTTCCGTGCAGCTAATAGTCAATTCAAAGACCAAGATTTCAACTCCCGGTAACGGAAGCCTTAAAGACGTAATATTCCATGTGTTCGGACGGGAAACTTATAATATCCTGCTCCCTGTAGATTACGAGGAAGAAGGCATTCATATAACAGGCTTCACTGCAAGACCCGAGTTTTCATATCAGGCCAGAAACGGTGAAATATACTTCGTAAACAAACGTTACTCTAAGTCTAAGGTAGTGAATACTGCAATCGAAGAGGTATACCGCAATTACCTTATGAAGCACCGTTTTCCGTTCTGCGTGCTATACATAGATATTGCACCTGACAAAATCGATATCAATGTTCATCCGCAGAAGCTTGAAGTCAAATTTGACAACGGAGAGTTGGTATCTAAAGTTGTTATGCGTGCTCTTGAAGACGCATTTCTGGACAAAGAACTGATTCCTACGGTATCCGCCGATTCAGACGAGCTTGCAGATCCCGAACTTCCGGTGGTGAGAGAAGAAGCTACAGAAGATTATAAAGTCGATATGCCCGCCCCGGACAGAAGAGAGCCCGTAGCGTCAGTTTTACCCATAGAAGAAGATTCGCTGTTTAACCCTGTAAGGGAGAATGACGAGAAAGGACAAGCAGATCGCGGCTTTGAGATTGATTTTAGCGATGACACACCTGTCACAACATATATAAATCCGGAAAAGAGCGAAAAGGCTCCCGAACCCTTTGAGACTTCCAGGAAGAGTGAGTTCAAATATGAAAAAGCACCTGAATTTGTCCAGGAATCATTTTTTGACAAGAAGCTCATAAATCCGGAAGAAGAGAAGGAATATCGGATTATCGGCGTTGCATTTGACACATACTGGCTCATGGAACTTGAAGACAGCTTATATATCGTCGACCAGCATGCGGCTCATGAAAAGGTTAATTACGAGAACTTCCTTAAGCACTATAACAGCGAGGACGGTTCATACGGTCAGATGATTTCTCCGCCTACTGTGTTGCATTTATCGCCGGTTGAAAGCGAGACACTTACCAAATATCTTAGTGTATTTGAGAAGATTGGTTATGAAATAGAGGAATTCGGTATCAATTCTTTTGCCATAAGAGCAATTCCCATGAATCTATTCGGAATTGACGAGGAAGAATTGTTCCATAGACTTTTGGATGAGCTTATCCAGAAAGACGGCTATTTCCCGCCCACATTTATACTTGAGAAGCTGGCTTCTTTGTCCTGTAAGGCTGCAATCAAAGGCGGTCAGCATATTACGAAGACAGAAATGGAGAATCTCATGAAGCAGATGTTTGCGCTTGAGAATCCGTATAATTGTCCTCATGGCAGACCGACATTTATAAGAATTACAGAGACCGAACTTGAGAAGAAATTTAAGAGGATTGTTTGATGGCTTTACCCCTTGTAATTATCGCAGGCCCGACGGCAGTCGGTAAGTCCGACTTTGCTATAGAACTTGCCAAAAGAATAAACGGTGAAATCATATCGGCCGACTCCATGCAGGTTTATAAAGGCATGGATATTGGTTCGGCCAAGGTGACACCTGAAGAAATGCAGGGGATAAGACATTATCTTATAGATATACTCGATCCCAAAGATGAATTCAGTGTTGCGGTTTTTAAAGAATATGCCAAGAAAGCTATTGAAGAAATTGTATCTCACGGTAAGATTCCGATAATCGCAGGCGGAACGGGCTTTTATATTCAGGCACTTTTATATGATATAGATTTTACGGAATCACTTGGGGAGAATCCCGAGTACAGAAGCTTTTTGTGTCATGAATACGAAGAAAAAGGTGCGGATTACTTGTTTGAACAGCTTAAGAAAGTCGATCCCGATACAGCTGAGATTATTCATAAGAACGATGAAAAGCGAGTTGTGAGAGCTCTTGAATTCTACCATGAAACAGGCAAGCCGATTAGTGTTCACAACAAAGAACAATATGAAAAGACAAGTAATTACAACTTTGCGTATTTTGTATTAAACGATTACAGAGAGAAGATATACTCTAAAATTGATGAAAGAGTAGACATTATGGTTGAAAAAGGCCTTGTCAAGGAAGTGGAAATGCTTAAAGACAAAGGCATGACAATTAAAGATGTATCCATGCAGGGCCTTGGGTACAAGGAAATTTTAATGTATCTTTCGGGTGATATTTCACTCAAAGAGGCGATATATCGCATAAAGCGTGATTCGAGACATTTTGCCAAAAGGCAGCTTACGTGGTTTAAGCGTGAAAGGGATGTAATCTGGCTTAACAGATATGATTATGATTACGATCTTTCCAAGCTTTTAGATGCAAGTATCGGCGTCTTGAAAGATAAGTCCATTGTTTAAGTATTTATTAAAAAACAAGCTTAAGGCTAAATTTATACACAAGATTTGTGTTTTGTGATATACTTATTGTTGGTTTTTTTCGGGATGACACTTATAGAGATATGAGCAGTTATTCCATTGAAGGCAAGTCACCTAAGTTTCTTAAAGAGAATATGCCGATAGAGCGATTTGAAAGGTTCGGTATTGAGTCTTTAAGCGATGCTGATTTGCTTGCGGTAATACTTAGAACAGGCACCAGGAATTATGATGTTTTTGATGTGGTTTCTAAGGTTTTACAACTTAATAGTGTTAAGAAATTCGGACTTCCCGGATTATTAAGAGTAGGTAAGGCAGAATTACTTAGAATCGATGGTATCGGAAGTGTTAAAGCCGCTCAGATAATGGCGGTTGCGGAGCTTTCAAGAAGAATCAGAGCCTCAAGTGCTTTAGAAGCGATTTCTTTTACCTCTCCCGAATCGGTTTCGGATTACTACATGGAGGAACTGAGGAATTTAAGGAGAGAGCGGGTCATCGCGGTGTTTCTTGATACCAGATTTAAGAGGATTACCGAAAGCGTGCTAAGTATTGGTACAGTCAATGCCAGTGTCCTTGATGCAAGAGAATTGTTTTCGGAAGCATTGCTTAACAATGCGGTGTCATTTATTCTGCTTCACAATCACCCAAGCGGAGATCCTACTCCCGGAAGAGACGACATTACGGTCACAAGAAAGATTAAGGAAGCCGCCAAGATGTTTGAACTTAATTTTTCAGACCACATAATAATAGGCGACAATCGGTTCTTTTCCATGAAAGAACACGGATACTTATAAAAATGGAGGATTTATTATTTTGAATACCAACGCATTCGGAATAGACCTTGGAACAAGCAACATACGTATATACAACAGAGCCGACGATGAAATCATGATGGAGAAGAACATGATTGCCATCGAGAATAAGAAGCATGTTTTTGCTTACGGCGATTCAGCTTTTGAAATGTATGAGAAGGCGCCCGGCAATATCAATATTTCTTATCCGCTTGCCAACGGTGTTATTGCAGATATCAATAACATGGAGGTTATCATAAGATTCTTTATTACCGCTCTTATGAATAACAGCGTTAAGCCTGCTGATTACTATATTGCGGTTCCCACAGACGTAACTGAAGTTGAGAAGAGAGCATTCTACGACCTTATTAAAGAGAGTAACGTCAAGGCCAAGAAGATTATGGTAGTTGAAAAGGCTATCGCAGACGGTCTCGGTATGGATATTGATATCAAGAACTCTCAGGGTGTTTTGGTTGTGGATATCGGTTTTGATACTACAGAGATTTCTATTCTTTCTCTCGGCGGTATCGTGCTCAGCCGTCTTATAAAGATTGGCGGTCTCAAATTTGATGAGGCTATCAAGAATGCGGTTAGAAAAGAATTTTCTTTGTTCATCGGAGGCAAGACTGCAGAGAACGTTAAGATTAACCTTGCCGAACTTGAAGCAGCCGGCAAGAACGCAGTTGTATACGGTCGTGACATCGTAACCGGTCTTCCCGTTGAAAGAGAGATTTCAACCGATATTGTTAACAGAGCGCTGGAAGAGCATTTTTACTCTATTATCGATAATATTAAAGTTATATTGGAACGTACTCCTCCGGAACTTTCCGCAGATATTTATCGTCACGGAATCTACTTAACCGGCGGCGGCTCGATGGTCAATAAGCTTGCCGAGAAGATTGCCAACGGTACCGGACTTAAAGTTAACATTGCAGAGAATCCTCAGAAGAGCGTTGCTTTGGGTCTTGCCAAGATTATCAAGGACGATAATTTCAAAACAGTTGCATACTCGATAGAAGGAATGGGTAAATGAGTCCTGTTATCAAGAAAAAAGGAGAAAAATTTACATTACCAAGTAAATATCTCCTTTTTATTTTAACAATTATATGTTCAATCATGCTTGTCGTAACCTACGTAACCGATATTTTCGACAAGCCTCTTGGTTATGCGGTCAATTATATTATTGTCCCTTACCAGAAAGGCATTTCCGCCATCGGTTCAAGACTTTCCGCCAAGAAAGACGAGCTTGTAATGATAGCCGATCTTATTGAGGAAAATGAAGCCTTAAAGGCCAAGGTTAACGAACTTGAAGATGAGAACACAAGGCTTATGCAGGATAAGTATGAGCTTAACAATTTAAGAACGCTTTTTGAACTTGATGCGGCATATGAAGGATACAGAAAGACCGGGGCCAGAGTTATTTATCATGACGCCAGCAACTGGTTTTCAAACTTTATCATCAATAAAGGCTCCAATGACGGAATAGAGCTTAATATGAATGTTGTGGCAGGTAACGGTTTGGTAGGTTATGTTTCTATGGTAGGACCCGACTGGGCAAGAGTTACCAGCATTATTTCAGACAATACCAATGTATCGGGAACTGTTCTTTATTCATCCGAGAACCTTATTGTGTCGGGCTCCCTTGAACTTATTAATTCAGGCTACATCTCATATTCACAGCTTCTAGATTCCAAGGAAACCGTCGGCGAAGGCGATAAAGTCGTTACCAGTAACATAAGTGACAAGTATCTTCCCGGTATTCTTATAGGCTATATTCAGACTATCGAGAACGATGCCAATAACCTTACCAAATCAGGGCTTTTAATCCCTGCGGTAAATTTTGAAAATATCGAAGAGGTCCTCGTAATACTCGACCAGAAGAAGAATATTACCGACAAGGACATTGAAGACGCACAGAAACTTGAATAACGCATGAAGAGAACCATCATAGGCATAGTACTTATAATTACATCTTTTGTCTTACAGGGAACACTCTTTAAAGCTCTGGATTTTGGCAACGTATCACCGAATCTTTTGCTTATAACCGTTGTATCCATGGGACTTATGAAAGGGCAGAGAACAGGCCTCATCGCAGGCTTTTTTTCGGGCCTTCTTTGTGATGTGTTCTTAAGCCCCTATATAGGCTTTTATGCGATTGTTTACATGTATTTGGGATACATGGCCGGAAGCTTTAACAAGGTTTTCTTTCCCGAAGATGTTAAGCTCCCGATGGCTTTGATTGCCGGAAGCGATTTGATATACGGATTTGCCTGCTATGTATTTATGTTTTTATTAAGAGGAAAGCTTCACATCGGATATTACATGCTACACGTATGTATACCCGAATGTATCTATACAATGGTTATAACCGTTATCCTGTATCCGGCGTTACTGTGGCTGCACAAACGCCTAGAAAAGGGCGAAAGAAAGCAGGAAAAGAAGTTTGTTTAATAAGATTAAAGAATATTTTTTAAGCTTAATAACGACACGTGTCATATATCTTATAGTGATTTTTTGCGTCCTTTTTTCTATCCTTGTGGGACGTCTTTTCGATCTTCAGATTGTTCATGGTGACGACTACAAAGACAACTTTGAACTTAAGAGCAAAAAGGAACGTACCATAAATTCTACAAGAGGCAAGATTTATGACTGTAACGGTGTTCTTTTGGCATACAACGAACTTGCATACTCCGTTACAATAGAGGACGTACTTGATTCAGGCAAGACCAAGAACGAAAAGCTTAATAAGATAATTTACAAGACAATAAACATTATCGAAGACAACGGCGATAAGCTTGTTACCGATTTTGCCATTAAGCTTGATGAGAGAAATCGATATGTGTTTACGCTTTCGGGCTCAAGACTCGATAGATTTAAGGCTGATATTTACGGGCGCAAATATGTTTATGAAATGGACTACTCCGAGTCTTCGTCAACTCCCGATGAAATGATGGAATATCTGGCCGGAGAAGACCGTTTTGACATTCAGATTGAGAACCTGCCCAAGGATAAATTGCTTCAGATTGTGGCTATAAGATATGCCATGAGCTTAAACGCATATCAGAAATACATTACCACCACAATTGCCGACGATGTTTCACTTGAAACGGTTGCCGTAATCTATGAGAATTCCGATATTTTGCCGGGTGTCAATATAGCGGAGAACACCAAGCGTGTATACCCAAACGGCATCTATACATCCCAGATAGTGGGTTATACAGGTAAAATTAACGCCGAAGAGCTTGCAGAGCTTCAGGACGATGAACAATATTCGTTAAACGATATAATCGGTAAGACAGGTATCGAGAAGAGTATGGACTCTGTTTTAAGAGGCTTAAAGGGCTCGGAGACCATCTATGTCAACACCACAGGTAAAGTAATTTCTATAGATGACCATGTGGATCCGACCGCGGGCAATGACATATATTTATCCATCGATTCAAAATGGCAGGAAGCCATGTATGATTTGCTTGAGCAGACCCTTGCCGGCATCCTTCTTAAGAAGATATTTAACGCCAAGGAATACAAGCCCAACGATAACAGCACTGCTCAGGACATCATGATACCGATTTATGACGTATATTATGCGCTTATCAACAACTCGGTTCTTGATATCACACATTTTTCTGACCCTGATGCATCACCCGCTGAGCATGAAGTATACGAAGCCTTTCTGAAAAAGAAAGACGATGTAATAACCAAACTCACCGAAGAACTTAATGTAAAGCATACTCCTTACAATAAGCTTTCCACAGAGTATAAGGTTTACGAAAACAGAGTGGAAGATATTCTGCTTAGTAAAGGTATTCTTGTTAATTCCAAAATTGACAAAGAAGACGCCACCTACCTTGCCTGGTACAAAGACGAGACAATCAGCCTTTATGATTACCTTAACTATGCAATTTCCCAAAGCTGGATAGATATTGATGCATTGGATCTTGAAACCGATTATTCCGAATCGGGCGAGATATTCGATGCAATGGTACGAATCGTTACGGATGTATTGTCTACCGACATCTTGTTTGAAAAACAGATGTTTAAATATATTGTCAAGAACGACAACGTCAAGCCTCGCGTAATCTGCCAATGTCTGCTAGATCAGAACGTTGTGGTACTTTCCGATGAAGAACGTGCATCGTGGGATGCGGGTAAGATTTCGGCATATGATTTTATGCTTCGCAGAATTGAGAACCTTGAAATTACACCGGCTCAGCTTGCTCTTGAACCGTATGCGGCTTCGATGGTTATAACGGATGTCAATACAGGTAAAGTAAAGGCTTTGGTATCGTACCCCAGTTATGACAATAACTATATTGCCAACGGTGCCGACTCTGCTTATCTGGCCAAGATTACCAATGACTTATCCATGCCGTTATTTAACTACGCAACCCAGCAAAGAACAGCGCCCGGTTCAACATATAAGATGGTATCGTCTACGGCAGGACTTATGGAAGGAGTTATCAGTTTAAATACGCTTATTACCTGTACAGGTTCTTTTACTGTTGCTACAGATACGCACAAATGCTGGGTATGGCCGGGCTCTCACGGAGCACTGAATGTTACGGGCGCCATAAACAAATCCTGTAACTCTTTCTTTTACAACGTAGGTTACAGATTAAGCCTTGATGAAAACGGTATCTATAATTCCGACCTTGGTGTAGAGAAACTTAACAAATATGCCGAAATGTACGGTTTATGTGATAAATCCGGCGTGGAGATAGAAGAATATTCGCCCAATCCGACCACCAAGTTTTCGGTTCCGTCAGCTATCGGTCAGGGTACCAACTCATTTACAACTGTGGGACTTGCAAGATATGTGACTGCCATAGCTAACAGAGGAACAGTTTATAATCTTACGCTTCTTGACAAGATTACGGACAGCGATGCCAATGTATTGGTTGAATGCAAGGCAGAAGTAAAGAATGAAATAGAGATGAAAGACTCTTACTGGGACGCTATTCAGGAAGGTATGAGAAGAGTGGTGGCAGACACCGCATACTTTAAGGAGCTTCCTTTTGAAGCTGCGGGTAAGACAGGTACGGCTCAGCAGTCGACTTCTCATCCTGACCATGCATTATTTGTTTCTTTTGCACCATACAAGGATCCGCAGTATTCGATTGCAATAAGAATTGCCAATGGTTATACATCAAGCTATCCTTCACATGTTGCCAAAGATGCTTACAAATACATCTTCAATGTGGGAGATAAGAGTGATACTATTACAGGTACGGCCACAGATATTACGGTTTCAGGTACCCATGGGGATTAGGAGTATTTATGAATTCAAAGGTTTATATTAAAAGTTACAAAAACGGACTTACGGTGAATCTTGATTCGGAGTGTAATTTTACGGATATTCTTGATGAGATTATAAGGAAATTCCGCGAATCGAGAGACTTTTTCAAGGGAGGTCAAATAGCGGTTTCTTATGAAGGCCGAAAGCTTGATCCGGGTGAAGAAAGAGCCCTTACCGCAGCAATTGAAGAAGCTGCGGATGTGACGGTTTTATACATTATCGGCAAGGATGAAGAGTCTGACGAGAACTTTAAGAAGGCAGTGGACAGGCCTATACCGCACCGTGAGGATGATGCTTTATATGCAAGATTCTATTACGGAAATATTAGAAAAGATACCAAGATAGAATCCGATTGCAGCGTTGTAATAGTCGGTGATGTGGAACCGGGTGCCAAGGTTTATGCGAAAGGCAACATTATTGTTCTCGGCGGATTGTATGGTACTGCCGTAAGCGAAGCTGCCACAGATATTTACAAATATTTCGTTGCAGCCATGAACTTAAGCGCAGAGAAGGTAATGATTGGCGGTCATCGTTATTATTCCAAGGAGAAAGCAAGATGGGTGGTTCGCCCCAAGATGACTCCCAAGTTATTGTATGTATCAGGTGACGAGATTGTTGCCGAAAATATCACTTTGGAAGCTTTGCAGAATTTGAAATAGGAATTGTAAATGTTTAAAAGATTAAAAATAACGGATTACGACTTTAAACTGATCGCTTTTATAATTGCGATAAACGTAATCGGAAATCTTGCCGTAGGAAGTGCCAATCCCTCTTATGTAAAGAAGGAACTTCTGGGCTCGATTCTCGGTTTCTTTTTGATGGTTGTGGTTTCGCTTTTTGATTACAATGTAATATTAAAGTTTCACTGGCTGTGGTATTTTATATGCTGCGGACTGCTTCTTGCGGTACTTGTTGCGGGCTCGTCTTCTCATAACGCAACACGTTGGTTTGAAATCGCCGGGATACGATTCCAGCCATCTGAAACGGCGAAAATAATGTTGATTATTTTTTTCGCACAGTTTATTATGAAATATAGGGAAAAGATTAATACATTGATGTTCTTAGTCAGCTATTTTGTGCTGTGCGGCATACCTATGGGACTTATTTACAAGCAGCCCGATATGTCCACCACAATCGTTATAGCTACGCTTGTAATATCGATTTTGTTTGTGTCGGGAATCAGCTGGAAGCTTATTATAGGAGCGATAACGGTTGCCATTCCTTCCTCGATTGTATTCTTAAGCATGATACTTAAGGAGGATCAGACGCTTCTTAAAGATTACCAGCGTAACAGAATTCTTTCTTTCTTTTACCCTGAGAAATATGTCGACAACGCTTATCAGCAGGCCAATTCCGTTATAGCCATAGGTTCAGGCGGACTTATGGGTAAGGGACTTAACAATAATGAGATTACCTCTCTTAAGAACGGTCGTTATATTATCGAGCCCGAGACCGACTTTATATTCTCGGTAATCGGTGAAGAGCTTGGGTTTATGGGAACACTTGCAGTAATTATTTTGCTTTTCCTTATTGTGATTGAATGCTTTCTCATTGCAAGACGCGTACATGATATCGCAGGCAGAGCGATTTGCGTCGGAATGGGTACTCTTATCGGAATACAGACATTTTTTAATATAGGTGTTACAACATTTATCCTGCCCAATACAGGTCTTACATTACCGTTTGTAAGTTATGGACTCACTGCACTTGTGAGTATGTATATAGGTATGGGGTTTGTCTTAAGCGTAAGGCTTCACAGTAAGCCGCCGAGAGACAAAAGAGAAGTGTCTTTTTTATCTTTTAAAGGGGAATAGATTAAGTGGAGGGAAGAATGAACATAGCTTTAATAGCGCACGATGCCAAGAAAAAACTTATGCAGAACTTCTGCATAGCTTACAGAGGCATCTTAAGTCGCAATGATTTGTATGCTACAGGTACTACAGGCAGACTTATAGAGGAAGTTACCAATTTATCGGTGCACAAGTATCTTGCAGGCCATCTCGGAGGAGAGCAGCAGATAGGCGCACAGATTGAACACAATCAGATTGACCTTGTAATTTTCTTGAGAGACCCGCTTACTCAGAAGACTCATGAGCCCGATGTAAGCAACCTTATGAGACTTTGCGATATGCACAACATCCCGCTTGCCACCAATCTTGCAAGTGCGGAGCTTTTAATCAAATCACTTGATCGAGGAGATCTTGAGTGGCGTGAAATGTACAAATAAATTCTGCTACATTTTAATAGTTGTCTTAATGGTATCTTGTCTTTTCGGCTGTTCTAAGGCTGAGACAAAGATGCCATTTTCTGATTTTCCCATGGATGATACAGAGACGGGCGTTACATTTTCAAAGTCGGATGGTGTTATTACCGGCTTTTCTTGTGATGTCGCAACTTTTAAAGACGATTACAGCGACGGTTTCGTACTTGAAAATGCTGCTTCGGGTATGCTTGTAGACGTTAATAACAATAAAGTGTTATTCGCTCAGAATGCTTTTGAATTAAGAGCTCCCGCAAGCCTTACCAAGATTATGACTGCGTATCTTGCACTTAAGTATTGCAGTATGGATGAAACTGTTGTTATCGGAACGGAAGCCGTGAATATCAGTGACCCTACGGCTACACGCCTCGGAGTTAATTTGGGCGATAAGATGACTATGGATCAGGCGTTGAATCTTTGCCTTATTCCTTCATCCAATGATATAGCTATAGCTATCGGTTGCCACATTAGCGGAACCGAAGAAGAATTTGCAAAGCTTATGACGGAAGAAGCGGTTGCATTAGGAGCGACATCGACCAACTTTACCGATGCTTGCGGTCTTGGAAGCGATACTCACCTTACCACGGCTTATGATATGTACCTTATTTTTTCAGAGGCACTTAAAGACCAGAGATTTCGTGACATTATCCAGAAGAAAGAATACCAGACCACCTACAAAGACCGTAATGATAAAGATGTATCGGCAACCGTACGCTCCACCAATCTATACTTCAGGGGAGATGTTTCAATGCCCGATTCAATTACAATAATGGGAGCCAAGACCGGCACCACAACGGAAGCGGGAAGCTGCCTCCTCCTTTTGGCGCAGGATAAGTTTGGGAATCCATATATAGCCATAATTCTGGGCGCCGACACCAGAGATCTTTTGTATAAACAAATGACTGATTTGTTAATACAAATCACTAATTAAGTGTTGTATTTTAAGGCTCCATAATCTATAATAAATATAAGTCCTTAGGGACAAAATGAAAGACGGAGGGTTTCCAATGGTACAATTAATTGTAGGCGAAAAGGGAAAGGGCAAGACCAAACACCTTCTTGACAAAGTTAATAGTGAGATTAAAACAGTATCGGGTAACATCGTTTATCTGGACAAGAGCACTAAGCACATGTATGAGCTCAACAATAAGGTCAGATTGATTGATGTATCCGATTATTTTATTGAAAATTTCAGTGAATTTTTGGGCTTCGTATGCGGTATAATTTCTCAGGACCACGATCTTGAGCAGATGTATTTTGACAGTTTCTTCCCTATCTCCAAGGCTAACGTAAGCGACCTTGATGCATGCATTGAGAAACTTGAGAAAGTCGGAGAGAAGTTTGGGGTAGATTTTGTGGTATCAGCTTCCGTAACAGAGGCAGACCTTTCAGATTTCGCCAAGAAAAAGGTACTTATTTCTCTTTAATTTGAAATCAGGCGCCCCGGCAGGTTAGCCGGGGCAATTTTTATAGTTGCGGGAATTTTAAGAATATGGCTAATAACAAGAACATCATACAATATCATAATGTCAGAACCAAAGACCTGGGAATAGCCATATTCGCAGTTATTCTTTTGTATGTAATAATTTGCCTTTTTATTTCTTCTAAGAATGAGTCTATAACCGGTTATCAGGTTAAAGTCGGAACACTTTCCGAAAACAGACAATACAGCGCAATTGCTCTTCGAGACGAACATGAAGTTATGAGTGATTACTCGGGATATATTAATTACTTTATCAGAGAAGGTGAGCGCTCGGCTTATGCCAACCTTGTGTATTGTATCGACGAAACCGGTAAGATTTCCGATTTGATAGGCAAGTCTCCGATTGAAGACAACTCTTTGTCAAAGGCTGAGCTTAAGTCTCTTAAGCAGGACGTTATGCTTTTTTCAAAGACCTTTGACGAGAAGACATTCGCGGATGCCAAGGCTTTCAGCAATAAGACTGAGAATGCACTTTCACAGATTGAGAATCGTCGTATTATTGAAGACGTTACCAAGATTACGGCAGACCACTCTAACGACATGATTAATTTCTGTCGCGCTAAGGCTGCGGGAATCACACTTTTTTATCATGACGGATTTGAAGAATTAAAAGCAGACGACTTAACGCCCGACAGTTTTAACAAGGAAAAATATCAAAGAACCGATATTTTAAACGATGATTTGGTCGAAGCCGGTTCTTTTGCCTATAAATATGTCAACAACGAGAACTGGTCGCTTGTCATTCTTGCCACACCTGAGGAAGCCAAGAGAGTTGCGGGCATGGACTACGTAGAGGTTAAGTTTTTAAAAACGTTAACCTCCTCCTGGGGCAAGATTGCGGTAATTAAAGAGACCGATGAGTATTCGATTATAGAGCTTTCTTTTACCAATTCAATGGTAGCTTTCTGCAAGGACAGATTTGTGGATATCGAGTTAATGGTGGAAGAGGACAACGGTCTTAAGATTCCCAATTCATCAATAGCCGAAAAGCCCTTCTTCTTAATAGACAAAGAATATGTCACTAAGGGTGGCAATTCATCGAATCTTTCGGTTCTCAGAAAAGAACAAAGCGAGAACGGTGAGATTGTTAAGAACGTTGAGATTTCGGTGTACAAGGAAGACGCTGATGTATACTATGTCGATACTACGTCGCTTGCACCCGGCAACATCCTGATTAAGCCCGATACAGCCATTACGACCGACAACTCCAATCAATTTGTTGTGGGCAAGCAGGGCACGCTTACAGGCGTTTATAACATTAACAAAGGATATGCGGATTTTAACAGAATAGAGATTCTTTATTCCAATGATGAATATACGATAATAGAGCCCAATATCAGCTTCGGTTTGCGAGCTTATGACTATATTGCTCTTGATGCGTCTATCGTATCGGACAAAGATTTTGTATATTAAGGCCGAGAGAAATTATGATTAAAGATAATTTGGAAGTAATCAGACAGGGAATCGTCGATTCCTGCAATAAATCAGGCAGAGATACTAAGGACGTTACGCTTATTGCTGTCAGCAAGTTTAAGCCTATAGAAGATTTAAGAGAAGCTTATGAAGCGGGCGTCAGAGACTTTGGCGAGAACAGAGTTCAGGAACTTGTAGAGAAGTATGATTTAATGCCTCGTGATACAAGATTTCACATGATAGGTCATTTGCAAAAGAACAAGGTTAAATATCTTATAGGCAAGACCGTTCTTATTCACAGTGTAGACAATCTTGAACTTGCCAAGACAATTCAGAAAGAATCTGCCAAGGCCGGAGTCGTTACAGATGTGCTTATTGAAGTCAATATAGCAGGTGAAGAGACCAAGTTTGGCTGCACTAAAGACGATGCAATTTCCTTGGTTAAAGAGATATCTGAGTTTAATAATGTCAGAATAAGAGGCCTCATGACAATAGCACCATATGTAGAAAATGATGAGGAAAATCGTCAACATTTTGTTGCTTTGAGGCAATTAGGCATTGACATAGAAAGTCAAAACATCGATAATGTTTCTATGGAAATCTTTTCCATGGGAATGACTTGCGACTATAAAGTTGCGGTCGAGGAAGGTGCCACGATGGTAAGAGTAGGCACCGCTATATTTGGGGAAAGGAATACTAATTTATAAGGAGAGTATAGTTATGAGCATGATGGATAAACTTTCTTCCATGTTTAAACCTGGAGATGACATTGATGATGAATATGATTATGAAGACGAAGACGATTATGAAGAGCCTGCAAAACCTGCAAGGTCTGAAGTCTCAGATAGTAAGATAGCTAAGCCTTTCGAGAAGAAATCGGCTCCTCAACCCAGAAAGAAGGTTAGTATGACTGATTCTGCAGTTTGTGTATTTAAACCTACAGGATTTGATGAATCCAGAGAAATCGTAGATACATTCCTTGAGGACAAGACCGTACTTATGAATTTTGAAGGCGTTGACCTTGCAATTTCTCAGCGTATTCTTGATATTGTGACCGGTGCTTGTATTGCTGTGGGAGGCAATCTTCAGAAGGTATCCAATTATATCTTTATTGCAACTCCCGCAAGCGTAGATGTTTCCGGAGAGTTTCAGGATTCTTTAACCGGGGCGTTCGATTCTTTATAAGTTTTGATTTTTCAGTCCTGTCATAGAGCAATTTATGGCAGGACTTTTATTTTATGCATAGATAGTGAGGTTTTATTAATGGAAATTCCTGTTACATCCAAGAAATCAGAAGGTTATTCAATATATATCGAGCATGACTTTTCTGGCTTTAAAGACAAATTTGTTCTGCTTTTCCCGGAAGCGCGTAAGGTTTGTATTGTTTCCGATGAATCGGTATATTCTTTGTACAAAGATTCGGTGGAACCGCTTCTTAAAGACAATTTCGAAGTGGTTTCTTTTGTTATTAAACCGGGTGAAGCTTCTAAAGATATAAATGTTGTTCTTGAGATAGAAAAGTTTTTAAAGGAATCCGGCTTTTCAAGAAAAGATGTGCTTCTTGGTATCGGCGGCGGAGTTGTATCGGATATTACGGGATTTGCCGCAAGTCTTTACCTTAGAGGAATAGCACATGTATTTATTGCGACAACTCTTCTTGCTATGACTGATGCTTCCATAGGTGGTAAGAATGGCGTGGATTTTGAGGGCATCAAGAACATTCTCGGCTCATTTAAAATGCCTGCTATGATATATATGCCGCTTAATACTCTGGATACACTTCCCGAGAGAGAATTTTATGCGGGATTTGCAGAGATTATGAAGCATGGTCTGCTTGCAGATGCGAAGTTTTATATGTGGCTTATCGACAACATGTATGAAATCTGCGACAAGGACAAAGATACTATTGCCAATATGCTTGAGACTTCCATAAATATCAAGAAAGCAATCGTAGAGAAAGATCCTTTTGAGAACGGTGACAGAGCACTTCTTAATCTGGGACATTCCATCGGACATGCGCTTGAAAGTTATTTCGCAGGCGAGTATGTTCACGGTGAAGCAGTTGCGCTTGGCTGTGTAGCCGCTGCTTTTATCTCATGGAAGCTTAATAAGATTTCCATGGAAGATTACTATGAAGTACGTGATATGTTCGTGCCTTTTAATCTCCCGATATCCATTCAGATGGATAAAGCCGATTACGAAGATGTTTACAGCCGCCTTACTAAGGATAAGAAGAATTCCGGCGGAAACATTAATATGGTGCTTCTTAAGAAAATCGGTAAGGCAGAATTGGTTAAAGATATATCAAAAGAAATGGTTTTTGCAGCATTAGACGAGCTTAACTTTACAGAAGAAGACTGATTATGTCCACGAAACGTATTAAGAAGAGCAAACTTTATATAATCGACGCAATAATATTTGTTATTGCTGTGCTAATCGACAGACTTACTAAGATATATGCAATCCATAATCTCAAGGACAGACCTGCTGTTTCAGTAATATCCGGCATTTTGGAGCTTCAATATCTTGAGAACAAGGGGGCTGCGTTTGGGCTTCTTAAGGGGCAGCGTTCTTTTATTATACTGGTAGGCGTAATTGTAATTCTTGCGTGTCTATATGTGCTTGTTAAAAGCCCCGGCAAGAAGAAGTATGTGATGTGTCATGTACTTATAGCGCTGATTGTCTCCGGTGCCGTCGGCAATCTTACAGACAGAGTTATGTACAATTACGTCGTTGATTTCATATATTTCAGTTTTATTAAGTTTCCGATTTTTAATATGGCAGATATTTTTATAACCGTTGCGACTTTTGTTCTTGTGGTTTTGCTCCTGTTTTATTACAAAGAAGACGATTTAAATTTCCTACGCTTTATGGAGAAAAAGCTGCGAGACGTTGATTAATCCGCTTTGCGGAATAGGTTAATTTGTATGAAAGAATTTAACTTTATCGTATCAGATGAAGACGAGGGCATCAGAGTCGATAAATATTTGTCTGATGTGTTGCCTGATTTATCAAGATCATATATTCAAAAGCAAATAAGCGACGGGCTTTTAAAGGTTAACGATAAGCCGTCCAAAGCGGGATATAAGCTTAAGGCAGATGACGACATTTTTTTGCAGGTTCCCGATTCTGTAGTGCCTGATATAGAGCCTGAGGATATTCCGATTGATATTGTATATGAAGACGATGATGTAGCAATCGTAAATAAGCCCCGTGGAATGGTCGTACACCCCAGTGCGGGTCATTACAGCGGAACACTCGTTAATGCATTGCTATACCGCTTACAGGGGCGCTTAAGCGGCATAAATGGGGTATTAAGGCCCGGAATAGTACACAGAATCGATAAGGATACCTCCGGACTTCTGATTATATGTAAAAGTGATTTTGCTCACGCTCAAATTGCCGAGCAGTTAAAAGAACACTCGGCTGACCGAATATACCATGCTATTGTTCACGGTAACGTTAAGAACGATGAAGGAACGATAGATGCACCTATTGCAAGAAGCCCCATAGATCGTAAGAAAATGGCTATTGTTCCAGATGGCAAGAGAGCGGTGACACATTATAAGGTATTGGAACGATTTAACGGATATACGTATGTGGAACTTAAGCTTGAAACCGGCAGAACCCATCAGATAAGGGTTCACATGACGAGTTTAGGCCATCCGTTAATGGGCGATCCTGTATACAATCCGCAGAAAGAACCGATTAAATGTAACGGACAGATGCTTCATGCCAAGACCATTGGCTTTATGAGCCCATCACTTAAGAAATATATTGATTTTGATTCGGAAATTCCGGAAGATTTTCAAAAGGCATTAAAATTTTTGAGAGATAACAGGTAAGAATCCAATGGGGTTAACATAATAATATTATGTTAACCTTTTCTTGCAATTTTCGAAGTTTTGTGATAGAATAATACAAAAGTAGTAGATTGTCAGAATATTTCTTTTTTATAAAAGGAGGTTGATAAGTTATGCAAACTGTTATAACTATCGGAAGACAATACGGTTCGGCCGGTCACGAAATCGGAGAGAAGGTAGCCAAGTACTTCGAGATTCCTTTTTACGACAAGTCTATACTTACAAGAGCAGCC